>NZ_JBHSMZ010000008.1:0-274969 GCF_042656905.1 Massilia aerilata | reverse complement strand
AGACCTACAACATGGAGACGGGCGCGAACCTGAAGACTTATGCGACCTTCAACTACAACACCTACACCGGCAACAACGTGAACGTGTTCCAGCGCTATTGGGATGGCAAGTCGGCCGGCGTCACCAACGGCTACACCGGCTGGAAGGCCTGGTCGGGCCAGGACAAGGACTCGAAGTTCATCCTGCGCAAACACCGCGGCGAATCGGATCAGGGCGGATGACACCCCAGTGCGGTACCAGAGGCCGCCGAGGCTGCGGTTTCCTCGACCGGCACCACGCCGTACAGGATCAGGTCCCGCTCTTCCGCGCGCTCGTCCAGGCGCGCGAGCAGGCTCTCGGTAAACGCCGCCGGCACCTCGCCCGACCAGTCAACCGGCGTACCTCGTCCACTGCTCGATACATGCCCATGCCGCGCACGCGTGCGGGAGCGCCACATGTTGATGGCGGTCGGCCCCATTGGCGCCTGCTGGGCCGGCTCATCGCCCCAGAGCGAGCCATACCCTTCGTGGTCCTGCAGGTTCGCCGCGCACCAGATATAGGGTGATCGCGACAGGAATGCCCCCCACATGCTGTAGGATGAAACCGAGCACACGAGGGCATCGGCGAAAGCCATCGACAACAGGTCGCTGCAGGCGGTCTGGCGGAGGTGGAAGGTCGTCAAAGGGTGAAAGGCATCGATGAACGGCTGGACTTCGCCTTCCGACGCATCCGTGATCAGGAGAAAATCGATCCGGTTTCCACAGTCCCGCTTGAGAGCGGAACATGTTGCAAGATACCAGGCCAGCGGCAGCGCCACGTTGAAGCGGCCACGGTAAGCCCCGACGGCGTCGGCGTTCAGGAAATCGCCGCGCCGGATATGCACCGCCACCAGCGCCCGGCCAGGCCTTACCCGCGCCAGCGTGGCGTGGAGATTCGCCACGGCCTGTCTCGCTTTTAACAGCTCCGCCAGCACGAAGGGCCGCGCCTGCTGGATGGCGTGAAAGCCACCCCACATGCCGCTTGCAAGAAAGACGAAGCCGCCACGCCGGTCCAGTTCCTCGCTCGCCATGAACTGCGCGACCGCTTCACCGTAGGCCGCCTTGCCAGTGGCGCGGTAGGCTGCTTCATCGAAGTGGATCACGGGCAGAACGCTTTTGATCAGGCCCTGCTGTATCCAGTCCAGCCTGCCGGTACCGAAGTCGCGGTGATACCGGCGCTTGTTCAAGCCCCAGGCGGGATGCATCACGTGCGCGCCCAGGACCTGCCCAGCCAGGAAGGCCTTGGCCCAGGGAAAAAGTTCATTGCCGAGTCCTGCGCCACGATGGCCCAGGATCTGGGGGATGCAAATGCGCATAGGGCTCTCCTGTCAGTGCAGGTCCTGATAGACCTCGCCGGTCTCGATCTCGCCGGACCAGGGATGGCGCTTCGATGCCCACTTGCTGTGCGCGAGCTGCAGGGAAATCCGGACGACGAACAAGGTATTGGTCACCAGGTAGCGCCGCATCAGCCGCCGCGGCTCGGCGGCCAGGCGGTACAGCCATTCAAGGCCGTGATCCTGCAACCAGACCGGTGCGCGGCGCTGGGTGCCGGCATGGTAGTCGAAGGCGGCGCCGACGCCGACCATGACGGCATGGATGCGTTCGCGATGTGCCGCCATCCATTTCTCCTGTTTTGGACAACCCAGTCCCACGAACACGACATTGGCACCGCTGGCATTGATCGCGGCGATGTCGGCTTCGTCATCGGCGAGGGAACAGTGTCCGAACCGGGGTGCGTGCGTGCCGGCCACCAGCATCCGCGGAAATTCGAGCGCGCAGCGGTCCCTGAGCTTGCGCAGGGTCTGGTCGGTGCTGCCGTACAGGTAGACCCGGTGCCCGAGCGCTTCGGCGCGGCGCAGATAGCGCCACATCAAGTCGGGCCCGGCAATGCGCTCCTGCTTCGGAAAGCCGAGCCGCCGCAGCGTCCAGGCGATCGGCGCGCCGTCACAGGTCGCCATGTCGGCGGCGCCGAGGGCATGCCGGAATTCGGCATCGCCCGTCGCGGTCACGACGGAATGCACGTTGCAGACGCAAACATAGCGCGACGCGCGCGAATTCCCCCAACTGACGACCTGTTCGACCGCTTCGTCCCATCCGACGGCATCAATCCAGGTGCCAAGCACCTTGCTCCCCTTGCGTGACGCTCCCTCTTCCATGCGCAGCTGCGATTGCGTCTTCATAGATATCCACCAGAATGTTGTAGTTGATCGGTGCGGTGTATTTCCTCTCCCACTCGGTGCGCGCCGCGCGCCCCATTTCCTCCATGTCGTCAGGATGTGTTTCCGCCCATTCGATGGCCGCGGCCAGATCCGCGGCATCGCCCGGGCGGGCCAGAAGTCCGGTGACGCCGTGCTGGATGATGTCGGCCAGCGCGCCACGCCGGCTTGCAATGACCGGCAAGCCATTCGCGAAGGCTTCCAGCACCGTCATGGGCATCTGCTCATGCCCGATACTCGGCAAGACGAGATAGGCGGCGGCGCGCATCCGGGCTGCAACCGTCCCGCTGTCCTGTATGCCGAGATAGCGCTCGCCCAGTGCCAGCGCGACGGCGTCCGCGCAAGGTCCGCCGCCGACCACGGTCAGCGGATTGCGGCCCAGGATGCGCAGCGCCTCGAGCAGGGTTTCCACGCCTTTTTCAGGCGATAGCCGTCCCACATACAGTCCGCCGCTGCGGCTGCCCCATTCCGGCGTACCGCTGCAGTCGACGAAGTTGGGTTTGATGCGCATCTTCTCGGCTGGCAGACCGCCGTCGATGAAGCAGGCGCGTGAGTAGCCGCTCAGCGCGATATAGCGCGTCACTTTGTGGCGATAGGTGCCGAGCCAGGCGTGGGCTGACAGCAGGCCCGCCAGCAGTGTTGACTGCGGTACCGAGCCCCGGTAGCACTTGCGGGGTATGGCGCGCCAGGGCAGTCGCTTGAGGCAGTCCTGGCACACGGCGCCATTTCTCAAGAAAGTCCCCTGCGGGCATAACAGGCGGAAGTTGTGCAAGGTCTGCACCACTGGAATCTTCCGGCGCGCCGCGATCCAGTACACCGCCGGCGAAATCATGAGGAAGGTGTTATGGACGTGCACGACGTCCGGCCGATAGAACGCGCACAAGCCGTCGATCTCGCCGGCGGCGCTGCGCGACCACACTGCGTCCATGCCCGCCTTCAGCACCGGCATGCGGACCAACTCGTCGTTACTGCGGCCGTACAGCCGGACTTCGTGGCCATGGCTGCGCAAGAGCGCGGCTTCGGCACGCACCACGGCATCTTCGCCGCCGGCTTGCTGGTAGCGGTTATGGACCAGGAGCACCTTCATGCCAGCGCTCCCTTGAAGCGGTACCAGCCATTCAGGCAGTGCCGGACCAGCGGGGCGTAGCGGCCATCCGACCCGCTTGCGGCAAGCAGGCCGAGGCGCAGCCGCCGCCAGTGTGCCGAGACCAGGTTCCCCAGAACCATGCCCGCACAAGCCAGGCAAGCCTTTCGCGAGCGATATACGAAGATATTTTCCAGCTGCCGTTCAGCGGCCCCGAGCCGCTTTTTCCAGACCCCATTCCCCCACAAGAAATGGAATTCCGTGGCGCCCTGCCGAATTCCCGCACAGACGCACAGGTAGGCGTTCAGCATGCCCGGGCTATAACTGTCGAAAGCACGATCGTGGGCCAGCACATGCAGGAACAGATGCGAACCGATCCGTGTGGACACCGTGGCGGCGCAAACGCGGCCATCGATGGTCGTCACGCCGACAAAGCCATGCGTGCGCACGACCTGGCGCAACCAGGCCTGCTGCGCATCGTCCAGGCGTCCACGTCCATGCCGGACTGCGTTCTTGAGGGAAAAAATCGCCTCGATCGTGTTCTCATCGACATCGGCTCCCTCGAGGATCCTGAACACCGCCGCGGGCATGTCGCGCTTGAGCCTTCTCTGCTTGGTGCGCAAGCCCGATGCCGTCGACTTGCCGAGGCCGGCGCGGTAAGCTTCCTCCGTGGGCGGAAGGGAAAGCACGTAATCCTCGGAAATCCGGAACCGCTGGCAGGGAAATGCGGCATCCAGCACCCCCGATGTCACCGACAGCATGCCGATCGCCTGTACGGCCGGGTAATGCGCAAAGATGAAGGCCGCGAAGCGACGGACGTGTTCCGGGGCGATGCGGACCGCCGCATTGAGCACGTGGATCCTGCGCTTGTGCATCTTGAACAGCAGGATGGCCTCCACCACGCCCTCGGTCCAGGCAACATAGGTCGAGGTGTCGGCTTCCTGCACGTGTTCGGCAAGGATGGAGGAAAAGATGTTGCCGTACAGGCGCTCCAGTTCGGCGGGCACGAAGGCGGGAATCGCGTTTTCATGCACTTCGGCAGAGCATGCCTGCGCGCCGGTCCCGCCGCCCTCATGGCGCCCGGCGTTCATGCGATGTCCTGGCGATGACGGGCTTTTGCGGAACGCCATGCCCGAATGCCGCGCGCGACCAGCCTGGCCGCGGCGCCGTCTTCACGTTCGCAATCGAGCAGGGCAAACTTCGCTTCCAGGCAGGCGCCGTGCAGCGCCATGTCGGCCACTCTGCCGGCATGGCGCAGCATCGCCGTGCGCGAGCGATACACGCAGAGCGCATCGTATTTCCGCGATCTGCCCAGCAGGGAGTATTTGTAATCGAGCCTCCCGCCCATCATGTTGATTTCCCGGGCGCCGCGCCGAAAACATTCGCGCGCCGTCCAGTAGCAGCACAACATACCAAGGCTGAAAGCGTCGAACCTGAAGTCACGCCCGGTCACGAGCATGTAGAAGCAGTTGCCTATCCGCGCACAAACGGTTCCCGCGACAATGTCGCCATCGACAAGCACGGTGCCGGCCAGGCCCTCGTGGGCGGCAAGGAGAGCCAGGCGCAGCGCATCGTCTTGATAGGTGGAGGTCCTGTTCTTGCGCGTCATGCTGCTGCGATTGAATGCGATGACACGCTCGACCAATTCGGGGGTGATGGCGCCCGCTTCGATCACCTCGAAGCGCGAAGCCGGATACGCCTCTGCCAGCGCAGCGCTGCGTCGTCGGATATTCCTTTTCGTGCTTTTGCCAATGTCGTCCGCGTAGGCCAGATCCGAACCATATTCTGGAATGACAATATCTTCTGCACAGAAAAATCGCTGATAGGGCCGTCTCAAGGCAAGTTTGCCCGTATCGAGGCCGAAGAAATCAATGCAGCTCACCGCAGGATGCCGTCCGAACAGATACTCGATCAATTGCTCGATATCGGATGCGGGCGCCCTGATCTGTTCGTTCAATACCTTGATGTCAGACCCGTGGCATTCGAACAGGAAAATCGACTGACTGGAAGCTGCCGGCTGCGATTGATAAACCCAGATTTCATCACTTAATTTCCCGGAAAGCTGGAGCTGGCGTGGCGAGGAAAACAGGGCGCCATAGTGCAAATCGATTTTCTGCGCCAGCCCATTCGGAATGCCCTGGCGATGACAATGCAGTTCCGACGTCATCGAGGCAAAAGCACCATGCCGGTCGTCAGCGATCGTTTGTGCCATGACTAGCCTCGCTCTTACCCGTGATCTATGTACTCATGGTAGCTACCCTGCATGGATTGCGGAGGCGAGTTCATCTGTGCTTGATTTAGATCAAACGGCCTGAGGTGGTTAGCGCAATACAGTTTTTTTCTGACCAAGACAAATCGATGTCGTCCCAAAGAAAAGCGGAACTGAACCTGTTACGTTTGATTTAAATCAAAACGCTTTTAAACGATGAATAGAGTTCAGCCAACAAACTGGAGGCATATAAAAAAAAAGGATCCATGGTCTGGATCCCTACCCTTGCTCATGCAGGCGGCTGTGATTTGAGTCGATGGCGGAAGCGGGAACGCTTCACAAAACGCATGGCGCCAATGGCCGTACGGACCATGGCGGCGAGGCTCCCGGCGCGATGCTCGCTATCCAGCAGTGTTCGCTTGCACCGGTCCACATAGTCGGCGGCGGCATGTTTTGCACGGCCAGGCGCATGGCGCCAATACGCCATGCGCGAGCGGTAAATGTCGATGTTCGCCATATCGTGCTGAACGCCCAGCAGTTTGAACTTGTACTGCTGGCGTCCCCAGCTCAAATGCGCCTGCTTGCCCTTGCGCGCGATCTTTTCCAGCATGGCGAGGTAGCAGCACAGCATGCCGAGGCTGTATTTTCCCAGCCCGGGCTCGAATGCGACGACGTAGGCGAAATAGCGGTCGCCCAGTTTCAGGCTCAAACTGCCGCCGCATAGCTTATCGCCGGCCATGGCCACGAGAAGGAGGCCGCCAGCCTGCGCCTGGTGCACCATCCATTCGGCTTCTTCGGGGGAAATGCCGAAAGCGATGCCCTTCCGGTCCGTGTTGCTTTGCTTCAGCGCGAATAAATCCATCAATTGCTGTCGCCGGATGCCGGCATTTTCAAAGGTCTGGAACTGCAGCTCCGGCCGGTCGCGGGAAATCGCCTTCATCTGGTGCCGGATATTATGCCGGGTCTTTGGCCCCAGGCTTGCCAGGTAGGCGTCTGCCGACGCCGGCAGGCTGACGATGATGTCTTCCGAATGACCATGCTGCTGGAAAGGCAGCGAAAGCGCGCCGCTATCGATGCCGATGAGGGAAAAGGCGATCACCGAGGCCGCGCTAAAACGGGCAAATGCAAAACGCGCGAAACGCTCGATCTCCTCCGCTGGAATCGCCACCATTTCGTTGAGCACCGTGATCCGTCCGTGCTCCAGGTGGAACAGGAAAATGGCAAGCGTGCGCCCGTCACGCCGGGCGACATAAGCGCGTGCGCCCTGGGCACGGGCGCGAAATGCGAAATGCTTCAGCGACGAATTGAAATGTTGGTACAGCGCGTCGAGTTCGGTTTCGAGCTGGGGAGGAAGGGCATCGAAACAGTGGATGTCGGCGCCAAAACCATGCGCGGAACCCGCGTGCCAGTCCGCGCCCTCCACTGTCCCGATATCGTTCAACAAGCGTTTCGTCATGGCGGCCCTTGGCGGCTTTAGGAGCCGTCGGCGTCGGTAGCGGCTTCCAGGCGCACTTCCCCGATACCGATGACCCCGCCTTTCGGCGTGCTGTCGCCGCTGACGCGCACGAAGGAGACCGACATCATGCCGAGTTGCTTGGCCGTGGCGCCGGCAAACGCACGCTTGATTTTGTAGCGAAGTTGCAAGCCTCCATGTCCGCCGCCGTGGTGGGCCGCGGCATGGATTTCGAAGGGACCGAATGTGCCTAGATAGACGGCATTGGCGTTGCCCGATGAGCGATTGTCGGATGGGACGTTCAAGTAGACTTTGTAGAAATAACCGCCCTTCCTGCCCTCCTCGGACATTTCAATGCCGTCGAGCACCAGATGCGCCGAGCGATAGATCTGCGCCCTCCCGGCGATGCTTGCCTGTTTGCCTTTTGCGATCGCGGCCAGCACCTGGCTGTGTTCCGTGCTCACCGGCAGCTGGACGCTCACCGAGCGTTCGGAGAGCCCGACGTTCATCGCTCCGCCCAGGGCGAACGTGGCGTCGCTGGTCTGGCGTGGCAGGGACAGCTGGAACGAACCAGTGGAGGGCATGGCGCCTGGCATGCTGTCCATGGTCGCCTGTACGCGGAACAGGCGCGCATCCTGCCGGCCACCGCTTGCTTGCGCCAATGGAAGTGCGGTCGGCATGGTTTCTTTCTGATAGCGATAGCCGAGATTGGTTCGGGTATCGTAGGTCTGCGATCGGTTTATGCTCAGGCCGCTTGCATAGACGTGCTTGCCCGACCAATACGTCGTGTTCTTGGCGGGCATCTTGCGTCCGGCGCCGGCGGCGACCCATGCTACCCATAGCCTGTCGACGTTGGCATGATGGAGCCAGAAGATGGGGTCGTTGGGGGAAATCATGTCCGCCATCGCATTGCCGATGATGTTATGGACGGGATTGTGCGGCGCGTCTTCGAAGGTCGGTTCGAAGGCCTGTTCCTGGCCGCGCTGGAAGTTGAGCACCGTGCCCGAAAAAGGCGCCATGCTCAAGGCCTGCTGGACATTCGTGTTGACCCGCTCGACATAGAGGGGATTATTGTTGTTCGGATTCGTGAACTCGGCCGGTAGCTGGGCGTTGGTATAGTAGTCCCAGTATGGCAAGACCAGTTGGAGGTCGCCCGAAACGGTACGCAGCGCCCGTTCGAAATAGTAGAGGTAGCCACGATGCCATGCCAGGAAGTACGGCACTTCGTGCGGGCAGTAATTCACATGGGCGTTCGTCCAATACGCCCAGCTCTTCGCATCCTTGGCATTGGTATTCGCCTTCATCAGCCTGATCGCCTTGAGCAGGGAATCGTAGCGCGGCGTGGTTTTGAAGGCTTGCCATTCGGGGCGTACGGTCAGAAGCAGCGTCTGTCCGAATACACCAGCCGGCAAGGCAGCTGCGCCCAGGGCGAGCGCCGAGCGTTCCAGGAAGGCCCTTCTGCGGATATCTGCATGGTTCATCTCAAACTCCTTGGTAGATTTGTTCTACCTCAACAATTACGCCGCCAGTTAATGTTAAGCAGCCTGAAGCGTAATCACTGACCATAGGGAAGCGGGCCCAAGGAGTGTTTGATCTATCTCATATCATTTGCTGTTTCCCCTGAAAACAACCCAGCCGTTCGCCCTTGTCTCTTTGGCTCAGGCCGCTGCGACTTCCCCGGCGCGCAGCGTCAGCACCCGCACCCCATGCCGGGTCACCGCCACGGTATGCTCGAACTGCGCAGATAGCTGCCCGTCGCGCGTCACCACCGTCCAGCCATCGTCCTCGGTCCGCACCGCATGCCGGCCCTGATTCAGCATCGGCTCGATGGTGAACACCATCCCCTCGCGCAGCATCAGCCCGGTCTGCGGCTTGCCCCAGTGGAGTACCTGCGGCTCCTCGTGCATTTCGCGGCCGATGCCGTGCCCGCAATATTCCCTGACCACCGAATAGCCGTGCCTGCGCGCATGGCGCTCGATCGCATGCCCGACGTCGCCCAGGCGCGCGCCGGGACGCACGGCCTTGATGCCCTTCCACATGGCTTCATAGGTCACCTGCACCAGCCGCTTGGCCAGCGGCGACACCTCGCCCACCAGATAGGTCTTGCTGGAATCGGCGATATAGCCGTTCTTCTCCAGTGTGATGTCGAAGTTGACGATGTCGCCGCTCTTCAGGATCTCGTTCGGCGACGGCACGCCGTGGCACACGACGTTGTTGCGCGAGGAATTCAGCGCGTAGGCATAGCCGTACTGGCCCTTGCTGGCCGGGCGCGACTTGAGTGTCTCCACGATGTAGGCGTCGACCAGGTTGTTGACGGCCATGGTCGACATGCCGATCAGCTGCAGACTGTCCAGGTAGCCGAACACGCTTGCCAGCAGCCGGCCCGCTTCCGCCATCAGGACGATCTCTTCCGGCCGCTTGGTCATGATCCCGCCACCTTGAGATGGGGCGTCACCACCCCGGCCGCGCGCAGCTCGCGCGCCATGATCTCGTTGAAGCTCAGGGTCGGGTTCAGCTCGGCCAGCATGCCGATCCTGACCCAGAACGCGGCCTGCGCATTGATCGAGCGGCAGGACACGCCGCTCGCCTTGCGGATCTGGTCGTGCAGATCCTCTTCGATGTTGACGATGCCCATTTATATTCTCCATATACGATCCATATACGGATCATATATTCGGAATCGACATGGACGCAAGTGGTCTTTTCACAAACGCCAGCACCCACACCAGCGGATTCTCGTCCCAGCTCCCTGCGCCATTGATTCCTTCCCAGATGCCGCGATAAGCCAGGACCGGATCGCGCTCCGCACCGGGCGGCAAGCCCTCCGCCAGCGCATCCGCCACGCTGATCTCCTGCAAGCGCTCGACCCTTACCTCGACGATCTCCAGCAGGATCCGGCTCGCCGCACGCGGCATGAACAGCGCGGGACGCTTGTGCCAGGCCGGCGCCACCCTGGCTTCGCGCCGCGCGTGCGCATCCGCGCCCGGGCCCTCGTCCGCGGCATAGCGCCAGGCATGGCCGGCGGCCTGCGTCATGTCGGTAAAAAACCATTCGGCATGCTGCTTGCGAAGATTGAAGCGCGTCTCCCAGCGGCCGTAGGCAAAGAAGGTTTCGCGTACCCAGAGCAGGTCGCCGGGGCGGCCGAAGCGATTGCGCGCGGCATCTTCAGGGGAACGCAGGGCGCGCCGGGTCTGGGTCTTGGCGCCGGCCAGCAGCGCGCGCACCATCGCCGCGGAGAACAGGATGCTGCGCGCCGGCCGCTGGGCCGGTCCGCTCAGGCCGGCACCTCGTCGGCCGCGCCGCTATCCGCAGCCTGGGCCGCGCCAGCCGCCGCACCGGCGCCCGTACCCGCCGCCAGCATCGCCCCCACCTTCGCCGCCAGCGCCATCATGGCGAAGGGCTTGGTCAGCAGCTCCATCTGCGCCGGCAGGGTCTCGTTGCGCATCACGGTGCTTTCGGCGTAGCCGGTCACCAGCAGCACCGGAATCTGCGGCCACAGCATGCGCACCTGGTCGGCCAGCTGGCGGCCGTTCATGCCGTTCGGCAGGCCGACGTCGGTCACCAGCATGTCCGGGCGGCCGCTGCGCCCCCGTTCCTGTCCCCGCTCCTGCAGCTGGCGCAGGGCTTGCGGCGCATCGGCCGCCTCCATCACGGTATAGCCCTGCAGGCGCAGGACTTCGGCCATCACGCTGCGGATGTCGGCTTCGTCGTCGACTACCAGCACCGTGCCCTTGCGGCAAGCGGCCGGCAGCGGCGCGTCGCCGTCCACGGCCTGCGGCGCCGGCGCCTCGGCCGCCAGGCGCGGCAGCAGCAGGCGCACTTCGGTGCCCTGCCCCGGGACCGAATCGATGCGGACCTGGCCGCCCGACTGGCGCGCGAAGCCGTACACCATCGACAGCCCGAGGCCGGTGCCGCGCCCCATCGGCTTGGTGGTGAAGAAGGGATCGAAGGCGCGCGCCAGCACGTCCGGCGGCATGCCGGCGCCGCTGTCGCGCACCGTCACCAGCACGTATTCGCCGGGCTTCAGGTCGCCGTAGCGGCCCGCCTGCAGCGGCGCGATGACGGCGTTCTCGGTCTCGATGACGATGGCGCCGCCTTCCGGCATGGCGTCGCGCGCATTGTTGGCCAGGTTCAGCAGCGCGCTCTCGAGCTGGTTGGGGTCGCACAGCGTGGTCCACAGCGCCGGCTGCAGGT
Source organism: Massilia aerilata (assembly GCF_042656905.1). Taxonomy (NCBI): domain Bacteria; kingdom Pseudomonadati; phylum Pseudomonadota; class Betaproteobacteria; order Burkholderiales; family Oxalobacteraceae; genus Massilia; species Massilia aerilata. Next base: position 263,796 of record NZ_JBHSMZ010000008.1, on the reverse strand, counting down.
GGGTGCGCAGGGTGATCGCGGGGCCGGCCGAGCGCTTAACCAGGTCGCTCATCGACTCCACCAGGGCGTTGACGCTGGTCGGCTTCGGATCCAGCGCCTGGCGGCGCGAGAAGGCCAGCAGGCGGTGCGTCAGGGCAGCCGCGCGCTGGGTCACGCCGAGGGCGGCATCGATGCGCGCCGGCAGGTCGCCGGTCTGGCCCATGCGCAGGCGCAGCCTCATCAGCTCCAGGTGGCCCGCCACGCCCGCCAGCATGTTGTTGAAGTCGTGCGCCAGGCCGCCGGTCAGCTGGCCCACCGCTTCCATCTTCTGCGACTGGCGCAGCGCGTCCTCGGCCTGGCGCAGGGCGTCGGCCTGGTGCTTCTCGGCGGTGATGTCGCGCGCCACGCCGTACAGCAGCTCCCCTTCCGGCGAGATGGTCCACTGCACCCAGCGGCAGGAGCCGTCCTTGTGCAGCACCCGGGTCTCGTAGTTGACCAGGGGCGCGCCCCCGGCCAGGATCAGCAGGTGGCGCGCCACGTCCTCGCGGTCGTCCGGATGGACCATGTCCATGAAGGGCCGGGTGGTCGCCTCCTCGGCGGTCCAGCCGAAGCTCTCGGTGAAGGCGGGATTGACGGTGAGGAAGCGCCCGGTCGCCAGCGAGGCCGCCGCCATCACGTCCGGCGAGATGCGCCACAGGCGGTCGCGATCGGCGGCGTGCGCGGCCACCTGGTGGCTCAGGCTCTCGTTCAGGCGCCGCAGCTCGTCGATCGCCCGGACCTTGTGCGTGGTCTCGAACACGGTGCACAGGATGCCGCCGACGCGCCCATGCTCGTCGCGCACGGGGCTGTAGGAGAAGCTGTAATGGTGCTGCGCCGGGTAGCCGAGGCGCTCGCTGGTCACCGGCAGGTCTTCGTAGTAGCTGGCTTCGCCCGCATACGCGCGTTCGGCGATCGGGCCGACCGTGTCCCAGGCCTCGCCCCAGGCCTCGCGGAACGGCAGGCCGAGCGCCTCCTTCAGGCCCAGGATCGGCAGGTAGGCGTCGTTGTAAAAACCGATCAGCTCGGGTCCCCAGCACATATAGGCCGGAAACCGGGAACTCAGGACCGTGCCCAGCGTCGTGCGCAGGGCCGCCGGCCATGCGTCGATCGGTCCCAGGCTTGTTGCCGACCAGTCATGCCCGGCGATGCGCTCCCCCATCAGGCCGCCGCCCGAGAGAAAGCCGAGGGAATCGTTCACCGTACTGTCCATGGAAAAACACTCATCCGGCGGATTGTAATAAAAAATGTCTTTTGGACGGCGCGCAATTGGCACAGCCTGCCAAAAGCGGTCTGTGCGGTGACGCGCTCTAGAGTGGCGCCAGGCGGCGCGCCGCCTCGAGCTGGCGCAGCACCACGGCGCAGGCCGACTCGAGCACACTCGCGGTGGCCGCGGCGCTCAGTGGAAAGGCGGCCTGGGTCTCGAGCGCGGCGGCGGACTGCAGCAGGCCGAGCGTGCGGCAGCCTTCGGCCAGCCGCCCCAGGTGCGCGCGCGCGGGGTCGAGCTGGCCGGCCGCCAGCAGCTGTCCGAGATCGGCGCCGGCGCCCGCCAGCTGGCGGTGCAGGCCGCCCAGGTAGAGCAGCAGGCGGCTGGCGTCGATGCCCAGGCGGCGCAGGGTGGCCTCCGGGCTTTCCTCATCCCTGGCCAGGCTGTCCAGGAAACCGCGCACCTTGTCGCCATCGAAGGGCTTGACGATGTAGCCGTCGGCGCCCAGGCCGAGCGCCTGCTCCATGGTGGCGCCGTCGGCGGCCGCCGAGACCAGCACGAAAGGCAGGCCGGCAAAGCGCTCGTCGGCCTTGACACGGGCCAGCAGCTCCATGCCGGACAGGCGCGGCATGCGCAGGTCGCAGAACAGCATCGCCGGGCGCGCGCCGGTGTCGAGCTGGCGCCAGGCTTCTTCGCCGTCCTCGGCTTCCAGCACGTCATAGCTGCCGGCGCTGTCGATCATGTGCATCAGCATCATGCGCGACACCACGTCGTCATCGACTATCAGAACTTTCACCGCGCCTCCGCCAATCCAGCTATTGTTATGGAGCAAATTATACAGAGCACGCCGGTGCGCACGATTCAGAGCGTCTAACAAAACCTTCAGGGCAAGGCGCAGCGTCGAAGACAGTACGCTAGTACGGCGAGACGCTGCAACGCCGCCATGGAGGTTTTGTTAGGCGCTCTCAGGCCGTGGTTTCTTCGAAACGGGCCAGCATGTTCAATAACCTGGGCAGGCGCGTCTTGAGCTGCTCCAGGCGGCCGCTGTCGGCATCGCGCTCGAGTTCGGTGCACAGCTGGTGCAGTTCGGCTTCGCCGAGGTAGCCGGCGCTGCCCCGCATGCCGTGCAGCAGGCGGCCGCAGGTGTCGAGGTCGCCGGCCGCCAGGGCCGCATCCAGCTCGCCGCGGCGGCGCGGCAGGTCGGCGGCGAAGGCGGCGCGCATGCGTCCCTTCAAATCGGTGGCGCGGCGGCCGTAGCGCGGCGGCACGTCCGGCGCCGGCGGCGAGGCCGGCGGACCGCTGGCCACGCCGAACATCGCATCCAGGTCCGCCGTGCTCGGCATGGCGGGACCGCGCGCCGCGAAAGGCAGCATCGGCTGCAGCTCGACGCCGCGCTGCAGCTGGCGCTCGATCGCGCGGCTCAGGTGGAAGTGCAGATGGGCGTCGTCGATCGGCTTGGTGAGGAAGGCGTCCATGCCGCAGGCCAGGTAGCGCGAGCGATCTTCCTCGCTGGCGTTGGCGGTCAGGGCCACGATCATCAGGCTCTGGTCCAGCACCGGGGCCTCGAGCGGGCCGCCGGCGCGGATCAGGCGGGTGGCGGTGGCGCCGTCCATCTCCGGCATGCGGCCGTCCATCAGGATCAGGTCGTAGCGGGTGCGCGCGCAGGCCGCCACGGCAAGCGCGCCGTTGTCGACCACGTCCACCTGGTGGCCCAGCTCTTCCAGCATGGTGCGCACGATGATCTGGTTGGTCGGGTAATCCTCGGCGCACAGCACGCGCAGGCGGTGCGTATGCGGCTCGAGCGGCACCTGCTCCACCACCGGCGGCTGCACGCCGTCGGCCAGCGGCAGCAGGAAGCTGAAGGTCGAGCCCTCGCCCGGCGTGCTGGCGGCGCTGATCGAGCCCCCCATCAGCTCCACCAGCTGGCGGCAGATCGCCAGGCCCAGGCCGGTGCCGCCGTAGCGGCGCGTGGTGGTGGCGTCGGCCTGCTCGAACTGCTGGAACAGGCGCGGCAGCGCATCCGGCTCGATGCCGATGCCGGTGTCCTCGACCGAGAAGCGGATCATGTTGCGGCCCTCGGCGTCGGTCTGGTCCTCGGCGCGGCGCTCGACCCGGACCGTGACGGTGCCGTTCTCGGTGAACTTGAAGGCATTGCCGACCAGGTTGACCAGCACCTGGCGCAGGCGGGTCGGGTCGCCCACCACGAAGCGCGGCAGGTCCTGGTCGAGGTGGACCGTGAAGCCCACGCTGTGGGCGCCGGCATGCTCTTCGAACAGGGTCACCACGTGGCCGATGCTTTCGTCGAGGGCGAAGTCGATGTTCTCGAAGGTCAGCTTGCCGGCCTCGATTTTGGAGAAGTCCAGCAGGTCGTTGATGATCGCCAGCAGCGACTGGGCGTTGGCCTGGCCGCGCAGGATCTGCTCGCGCGTGGAATCCTTCAGCAGGCCGTCGCGCAGCGCAAAGCCGAGCATGCCGATCACGCCGGCCAGCGGGGTGCGCATCTCGTGGCTCATGTTGGCCAGGAACTCGGACTTCTGGCGCGTGGCATCCTCGGCGCGCTGCTTGGCCAGGTACAGGCGCTCCTCGTTTTCCTGCAGCGCGCCGTTGGCGCGCGCCAGCTCGTCGGTGCGGCGGCGGACCTGGCGCTGCTGCTCGCGCAACTCTGCGGTCTGGTGCTCGAGCAGGCGGTTCTGCTGTTCGATGCGCTCGGTGCGCGCGCTGACCTGGACTTCGAGCTGGTCCTTCTGGCGCCGCAGGCCGTCCACGCGGATGCGGAAGATGCCGTAGCCGATGCCGATCACCAGCAGCACGACCAGGGCGCGGAACCACCAGGTCTTCCAGTACGGCGGCAGTATCGTGATCTCGAAGCTGGCCGGCGCATCGCTCCAGACCCCGTCCTTGTTGGCGGCGCGCACCTGGAAGGTGTAGTGGCCAGGATCGAGGTTGGTATAGGTGGCGAAGCGCTTGCCGGCGTCGGCGGCGGTCCAGTCCTGGTCGAAGCCGGCCAGGCGGTAGGCGAAGCGGTTGCGCTGCGGCGCCGCGAAGTGCAGCGCCGAAAACTCCAGCGAGAACACCGAATCCGAAGCCGGCAGCGTGATCCCGGCCGCGCGCTCGATCGGCCATGAGGTCAAACCGGGATGGCGCTTCTGCACCGGCTCGCCGAAGATGCGCAGGCCGGTGATCACGGCGCGCGGCGCGATCAGGTTGTCGTGCAGCGCGCGCGGGTGGAAGGCAGTGATGCCCTTGATGGCGCCGAAGTACAGCGTGCCGTCGGGCGTGCACAGCGCCGAGGCGTCGTAGTAGGCGCCCTCGATGGTACCGTCGGCGGCGTCGTAGATGCGCCAGCTGCCGCCGACCGGATCGAGGCGCGCGATATTGCTGGAGGTGCTGACCCAGATCTGGCCGTCCCGGTCTTCCAGCATCGCCGCCACGGCGTCGTCGACCAGACCGTCGGCGCTGGTATAGCGCTGGAAGCGCGGGGTGCCGTCGCTGCCGATCACCATCTTGTTCAGGCCGACCGCGGTGCCGACCCACAGGGTGCCGTGATGGTCCTCCATCATATGGTGGACCTCGTCGTGGCTGAGGCTGGTGGGGTCGTTCGGATCGTGGCGGAAATGGCGGAACTTGCCGGTCGCGCGATCGAGCAAGTCGAGGCCGTCGAAGGTGCCGACCCATAGCCGGCCCTGGCGGTCTTCGAGCATCGGCCGCACCATGTTGTCGGCCAGGCTGGCGCCGACCGCCGGATCGTGCCGGTAGGTGGTGATCTTGCCGCTCGCGGGATCGCGGCTGTGCAGGCCGCCGCGGGTGGCGATCCACAGCGTGCCGTCGCGCGCCAGCATCAGGTTGCGCACGAAGTTGGCGTCGACGTTGCCGGGCACCAGCTGGCTGCGCGTCATGCGGCCGCTGTTCGGCTCGAAGTGGATCAGGCCGTACTGCACGCCGATCCACAGACTGCCGTCCGGCGCCCTGACCACCGCCGCGGCGGCGGTGTCGGCCGCCACGCTGGAATCGAGACTCGGCAGGCGCCAGGTCTTTTCCTGCCCGGTAGACGGATCGAAATGGTGCAGGCCGCCGCTGCTGGCCAGCCACAGCTTGCCGGCGCCGTCCCAGGCGATGCCGCGCACCTTGTTGTCGTCGAGGGTGGCCGGCAGGTCGGGACCGCGGACGATGCGCGCGAAGCCGCCGCCGCCGAGGTCGGCCCGTGAGGCCCCGTTGTTCCAGGTACCGACCCAGAAGGTGCCGACACGGTCGCCGAAAAGCGCCGAGACCTGGTTGTCGCCCAGGCTGAACTGGTCGGTGATGCGGTGCGGATGATGCTCGAAACGGCCGGCCGCCGGCGCCCAGCGGTACAGGCCGCGGTCGCGCGTGCCCACCCACAGGCGGCGCGCGCCGTCCTGGTACAGCGTGGTGATCTCGCCATGCGGCATGCCTTGGGCCTCATCGAATCGGGCCAGGCCGTCCTTGGCCCCGGGGTCCAGCGCGCGGCGTTCGAGTCCGCCCACGCTGCCGATCCACAGGCGCTGGTCGGCGTCGATCAGCAAGGCATGGATCGATTCGAATCTGCCGCCTTGCTGCGACGGGTGGTGGCTGAAGCGCATCAGGTCCGGCTCCAGACTGTCCAGGCCATCGGCGGTGGCGATCCAGAGGCGTCCGCCGGCGTCCAGCGCCAGCGCGTGGAGCTGGTCCGACACCAGGCTGTCGGCCACGCCGGGCACGTGGTGCCAGGTGGCGAAGCGCCTGGTGGCGATGTCGAAGTGCTGCAGACCGTCGCCGGTGGCCAGCCACAGGCCTTCCTTGCCGTCGTCGACGATGGCGCGGATATGGCGGTTGCCGTTGCCGCGCTTGGCCGGCTCGTCCGGCAGGAAGTTGGAAAAGCCGCCGCTCTCCGGATGGTAGAGCGCGAGGCCGCCGTCGGTGCCGATCCACAGCCGGCCCTTGCGGTCGGCGTAGAGCACGCGCACCCAGTTGTTGGCCAGCGACTTGGAGTCGCCGACCACGTTGCGGAAATTCGTGAAGCGGTAGCCGTCGTAGCGCGACAGGCCCGACTGGGTGCCGAACCACATGAAACCGTCGCGGTCCTGGACGATCGCCAGCACCGACTCCTGGGCCATGCCGTCCTCCACCGACAGGTGTTCGAAGCGCAGGCTGGGCGCCGGCGCGGCGCACGCCGACCCGCCCAGCAGGCAACCCAGCGTCACCAGCAGCAACGCGCAAAGGCGCTGCAACGAGCGCCAAGAAAAGTCATGTTTAATATCCACCCGGCAAGAGTAGCAAACTCTGGCCCTACCGAGTGGAATAATTATTCTTTTGCTATCGTTTTAGTCGCCTTTTGCCACACCTTCGCGGCGCGGATCGGCGCCGCCGAACCACAGCGACACGCCGTGCAGTTCCATGCGCTCGATGCCCTGCAGGCCCGAGGTCTGTTCGCCGATACGGACCGCATGCCCGCGCGCCTTCAGCGCCTCGATGGTCGCGGAGGGGAAGCGACCCGCTTCCAGCTCGGTCGGACCGTTGCGGCTGCCGAAGTTCGGCAAGGCGATCGCCTGCTGCATGTTCAGGCCCCAGTCCAGGGTGCCGACCAGGACCTTGGCCACGTAGTTGATGATCAGCGGGCCGCCCGGCGAACCGATCGCCTCGACGAAGCGGCCGGTCTTCTTGTCGAAGACGATCGTCGGGCTCATCGCGCTGCGCGGACGCTTGCCCGGCTCGACGCGGTTGGCGATCGGGCCGCTAGCGTCCTTCGAGTCGAAGGAAAAGTCGGTCAGCTGGTTGTTGAGGATGAAACCGTCGACCATCTGGCGCGAGCCGAAGGCATCCTCGACGCTGGTGGTCATCGACAGGCCGGCGCCGTACTGGTCGACCGCCACGATGTGCGAAGTGGAGTGTGCTTCGATCGAATTGTCGAGACCCCAGTTCCAGGCGGTCTCGACGCCCGGCGGGTTGCCGGCCTCGGCCTTGCCCATCGAGCGCGGCCCGATCAGGCTGGCGCGCTTTGCCAGGTAGTGCTTGTCCAGCAGGGCCGGGATGCCGCGCCCCGGCAGCGGCACGAAATCGGTGTCGGCGGCGTAGCGGTCGCGGTCGGCATAGGCCAGGCGCCCGACTTCCGAGAACAGGTGCACCGCCTCAAGCCCCGGGATGCCATTGCTCGGCGCCAGCGCCTTCATGTCGCGGGTCTCGAACATGCCCAGCATCTGGGCCACCGCGATGCCGCCCGAGGATGGCGGCGGCATGCCGCACACGGTGTAGCTGCGGTAATCGTTGCAGACCGGCTCGCGCAGCTTGGGCTGGTAGGCGGCGATATCGGCGGCGGTGAGCAGGCCCGGATTGGTCGGGTGGCTCTTGACCTTGGCCTCGATGTCGCGCGCGATACGGCCTTCATAGAAGACTTCGGCGCCGCCCTCGGCGATCTCGCGCAGGGTTTTGGCCAGCGCCGGGTTCTTCAGCAGATAGCCGACCGGACGCGGATTGCCGTCCGGGCCGTAAAAATAGGCGCGCGCGGCCGGGTCCTTGCGGATATGCGGATCCCAGGCCAGCAGGCCGTTCAGGCGCGGGCTGACCTTGAAGCCGTTCTCGGACAGGCGGATCGCCGGCCCGAACAGGGTCTTCCAGGGCAGCTTGCCATGCTGTTTGTGGGCCAGTTCCATCATGCGCAGCACGCCCGGCGCGCCGGTCGAACGGCCGCCGACGATACCTTCGGTGCGCGACAGCGGCGTGCCGTCCGGATGCTGGAACAAATGCTCGTCGGCCTTCGAGGGCGCGGTCTCGCGGCCATCGAAAGCCTGCACCTTCTTGCCGTCGTAATACATCAGGAAGGCGCCGCCGCCGATGCCGGACGACTGCGGCTCGACCAGAGTGAGAACCAGCTGGGACGCGATGCCGGCGTCGATCGCGGTGCCGCCCTGCTTCAGCATCTCGTAGCCCGCCTCGACCGCAAGCGGATTGGCGGCCGCAACCATGTACTTGCGCGCGGCCCAGCCGGCTTTCTCGGTGAAACCGCTGCCGGCTTCGGGGGATTTCTGGAGCGAGTCCTGGGCAAGGACGGGGAGGTGTTGGGCGCAGGCCAGGAAGGCTGCGATGGCGAGCAGTTTGCACTTCAACTTCATTCGGTTCTCCGGAAAAAAACAGGGCGCGCGGCCGGCGATGTGGCCGGCCTGTGCGCCCGATATCACGGAGCATCCTACCCTAAATTGGCAAAGCGCTCACATGCACACTTACTTCGGCTGCATGCGGATCGCGCCATCCAGGCGGATCGTTTCGCCGTTCAGCATCGTGTTTTCGATGATGGTCCTGGCCAGGTGGGCGTATTCGCCCGGCATGCCGAGACGCTGTGGGAAGGGAACCATCTTGCCCAGCGCATCGCGCACTTCCTGCGGCATGCCCATCAGCATCGGGGTCTCGAAGATGCCCGGGGCGATGGTCATCACGCGGATGCCGCTGCGCGACAGGTCGCGCGCCATCGGCAGCGTCATGCCGGCCACGCCGGCCTTCGAAGCGCCGTAGGCGGCCTGGCCGATCTGGCCGTCGAAGGCCGCGACCGACGCGGTGTTGATGATCACGCCGCGCTCGCCGTGCTCCAGGCCTTCCGTCTTGCCCATCGCGTCGGCCGCCAGGCGGCACATGTTGAAGGTGCCGACCAGGTTGATGTTGATCGCGCGCTGGAAGGCGTCCAGCGGGTGCGGGCCGTCCTTGCCGACGGTCTTGATGGCGGGCGCCACGCCGGCGCAGTTGACCAGGCCGCGGACCGTGCCCATGGCGGTCGCCGCTTCGACCACCGCCATGCCGTCGGCTTCCGAAGTCACGTCGCACTTCACGAAGCGCGCCTTGCCGGCGCCCAGCTCGGCGGCCAGTTTCTCGCCCGCGTCAAGCTGCACATCGGCCAGCACGACCATGCCGCCGGCGTCGACGATCATGCGCGCGGTGGCGGCGCCCAGGCCCGACGCGCCGCCGGTGACGATGAATACGTTGTTCTGAATCTGCATGCTGCTGTCTCCTCCAGGAATTAGGTAGGTCTAACGTTTACGTAAACGTCAACTCCCGGATTGTAGCGAGCTTCAGCCTTCAACGCCATGTTTACAAGCACTGGACGGTCGCGCCGTTGCGGGTGCATGGCCGCCCGGCGCTGTTGACGCCGGAGCCGGTGGTGCCGAGGTTGTAAGTGGCGCCGGCGGCATCGCGGCAAGCCCCGCCGACGCAGGAATTCAGCGGCGTCGTACTCGGTAGCACCGGCTGCGGCGCCTGGGCCGGCGCCGGCACCGGGACGGCGACATCGCCGATCGCCGCGGCCTCATTCCCGCTCAACGGACGCGGCGCCAGCGGGCCCGCGGGCTGCCACGCTTCGCGCCGGCGCGGCGCCTGCCTGGCCTGCTTCTGCTGCTTCGGCTTCGGCTGCTGCGATGGCTGCTGCGACTGCGGGGGCGGCGCCTCGCGCGTCAGGCTGTCGGTCTCGTCGTGGACCTCGGCCGGGTCCTTGCGCGCCGGATCGCCGGCCTGCGGCTGGCGCGGGTTCAGCACCGGACCGTAGCTGGGCCCCTGCGACCTGCCGCTCGGCCGCGTGGAAGGCGGGAGCGCGTTCGCGCCGCTATTCGGATCGGTGGTGCGCGCGGGCCGGGCGGCATCGCTGTGGCCGGCCGCCTCGTCGGCCACGGTGGCGTCCTGGTTGGCGCGGTCCGTGCTCTGGGTCTGGCGCCCGGTGGCGGCGGATTCTTCCTTGCGCAGGAAGGCTTCGGCCTGCTGGCGGGCCTGCTGTGCCTGCTGGGTTTGCTGGGGGCTCTGGACTTGCGGCTGCGCCTGGGATTGCTGCGCCTGGACCTGCGCCGTCGCCCCCGCGCCCGCAAGCAGCGCGATCGCACCGGATAGGAGGATCTGTTTCATGGCTCACCTCGTTTAGCTGGATGAGTCCATTATCGGCCGCCGTGGTGGCGGAGGGCGCGCGCCTGCCCTCCCCCGGCATGAAGACCTTACTGCCCCGGCGGCGGCTCCCACAGTTCGACCTTGTTGCCTTCGGGGTCGATGACCCAGCCGAACTTGCCGTATTCACCGTCCTCGGTTTTCTCCAGCACCTGGCAGCCCTCGTCGCGCAGGGCCTGCAGCAGCGCGGCCAGGTCGGCGACGCGGTAGTTGATCATGAAGCTGGACTTGCTCGGCTCGTAAAGCGTGGTGTCGGCCCCGTTGATCGACCACACGGTCATGCCGCCGGTCGGCTTGCCCTCGTCGTCGCTCCAGCTGAAGGCGGTGCCGCCCCAGTCCATCACGTCGATGCCGAGATGCTGCTTGTACCAGGCGCGCATCGTCGCCGGGTCTTTCGCGTTGAAGAAAATGCCGCCAATGCCAGTCACGCGTTTCATACGGTCTCCGCTTGGAAAAGTTGTCGGTTTAAAACTGTTTCACTCTAGCATAAGCTGTCAGGTCCCTGTCATCTTCCGCAGGTAGTTTGCTATGCTGGAAAGCATCGATGCATCCTACAAAAAACGACAGGAGACGACCATGCAGAACCTGCAGGAGATGTATCAGTCGAAGCGCGGCAGCGCCCTCGACGCCCTCGACCACTTGCTCGACGGTGACATGATCGTCGTGCCGACCGGCGTCGGCGAGCCGCCCACCCTGCTGCATGCGCTGTCCGAACAGCACCGGCGCTTCAATGACATCAAGGTCGCCCAGATCCTGGCGATGCGCAAGTACGGCTATTTCGACCCGGCTTGCCGGCCCCACGTGCGCCACGCCGCGCTGTTCTTCGGCGGCGCCTCGCGCGCCGGCGGCCAGGGCGGCTGGTGCGACTTCATCCCGAATTATTTTTCCGAGATCCCGGCCCTGATCGAGCGCGGCCTGATGCCCGCCGACGTCGTGTTTGCCATGGCTTCGCCGATGAGCGCGTCCGGCCACTTCGCCCTCAGCCTGGGCGCCGACTACACGATGGCGGCGGTCGCCAGGGCGCGCGCGGTGGTGCTCGAGGTGAATCCCAACGTGCCCTTCACCCACGGCCAGTGCCACGTCCACCTGTCGCAGGTAAGCAGCATCGTCGAAAGCGAAGAGCCGATCCTGGAAGTCGGCCTGCCGAGGATCGGGCCGGTGCAGGAAGCCATCGGCGCCCTGGTGGCCGAGCACATCGAGGATGGCTCGACCCTGCAGATCGGCTACGGCGGCATCCCGGACGCGGTGGTGATGCAGCTGACGGGCAAGCGCGACCTCGGCATCCACACCGAGATGATCGGCGACGGCATCCTGACCCTGGTCGAGTCCGGCGCGGTCAACAACAGCAAGAAGACCCTCCTGCCCGGCAAGATGGTCGCCACCTTCGCGCTCGGCTCGCGCAAGCTGTACGAGTTCATGCACCACAACCCGATGCTGGAGATGCACCCGTCCAACTTCACCAACGACCCCTACATCGCCGGCCAGAACGACAAGCTGGTGACGATCAACGCCAGCCTGCAGGTCGACCTGCTGGGCCAGTGCGGCAGCGAGAGCATCGGCCACCTGCCCTATTCCGGCACCGGCGGCCAGGTCGACTTCGTGCGCGCCGCCAACCGCTCGCGCGGCGGCAAGTCCTTCATCGTGCTGCCCTCGACAGCCAAGGACGGCACGCTCTCGCGCATCGTGCCGACGCTCTCGCCCGGCACTCATGCCACCACCAGCAAGAACGACGTCAACTACGTGGTCACCGAATGGGGCGTGGCCCAGCTGCGCGGCAAGTCGGCCAAGCAGCGGGCGCAGGCGCTGATTGCGATTGCGCATCCGGATTTTCGGCCGTGGCTGCGTGAAGAAGCCGACAAGATGTGCGTGTTTTGATTCCTGCGCGAAACTCGCGGCGGCGATCCTGCACGCATGCCATGATGCACTCCATTGCGAACACAGGAGATTTCATGGATCGTGTGGACCGGATCGGCCCCGATGAACACGTGCGCGGCCCGCAGGATGCGGCGCTGACCCTGATCGAATACGGCGACTTCCAGTGCCCCTACTGTGCGCGGGCGCACGAAGCGCTGAGCGGCTTGAGCGCCGAGTTGGCCGATGAGCTGGGCGGCATCCGGCTGGTGTTCCGCCACCTGCCGCTGGCCGACCTGCACCCGCTGGCCGAACTGGCGGCGGAAGCGGCCGAAGCCGCCGCCAGCCAGGGCAAGTTCTGGGACATGCACGACATCCTGTTCGAGCAGCAGCGCACGGTCATGGACAAGCAGGACCTGGCGGTGCTGGCGGAAAGCCTGGACCTCGACATCGAACGCTTCCGCGCCGAGGTCCTGGAGCGCCGCCATCGCCCGCGCATTCAGGGCGACCTGGAACGCGCCCACCAGGACGGCGCCAGCAAGACACCGACCTTCTTCATCAACGGCGAACGCTATCGGGGCGATTCGGACCAGGCGTCGCTGCGGCAAGCGCTGACGGCGGCACTGGGGCGCTGAGCGTCCGCGTGGCCACCGCCGAGGGCGGCGGCGCACCGGGCGCGCGCATCATCTGCGGCGTCATCTGCGGCGCCTTGACGGCCAGCCAGCCACCGCCGACCGGCAGCAGCGGCACCAGCAGCAGCGCGACGATGTTGATGATCTTGATGAGCGGATTCACCGCCGGGCCGGCCGTGTCCTTGTAGGGGTCGCCCACGGTGTCGCCGGTGACGGCCGCCTTGTGCGCATCCGAGCCCTTGCCGCCGAAGTGGTTGTCCTCGATGTACTTCTTGGCATTGTCCCAGGCGCCGCCGCCGGTGGTCATCGAGATCGCCACGAACAGGCCGGTCACGATGGTCCCCATCAGCATGCCGCCCAGCGCCGCCGGGCCCAGCAGCATCCCGACCGCCACCGGCACCACCACCGGCAACAGCGAAGGCAGCACCATCTCGCGGATCGCCGAAGCGGTCAGCATGTCGACGGCCTTGTCATACTCCGGCTTGCCGGTGCCGTCCATGATGCCGACGATCTCGCGGAACTGGCGCCGCACCTCGACCACCACGGCGCCGGCGGCCCGCCCCACCGCCTCCATCGCCAGCGCCCCGAACAGGTAGGGCACCAGGCCGCCGATGAACAGGCCGACGATCACCATCGGATTCGACAGCTCGAAGCTCATATGGGTGCCGCGTGCCTCCAGTGCATGCGTGTAGTCGGCGAACAGCACCAGCGCGGCAAGGCCGGCCGAGCCGATTGCATAGCCCTTGGTGACGGCCTTGGTGGTGTTGCCGACCGCATCCAGCGGATCGGTGACGGCGCGCACGCTGTCCGGCAGGCCGCTCATCTCGGCGATGCCGCCGGCGTTGTCGGTGATCGGCCCGTAGGCGTCCAGCGCGACGATGATGCCGGCCATCGACAGCATCGAGGTGGCGGCGATCGCGATGCCGTACAGTTCGCCCAGCGCGTAGGCCACCAGGATCGCGGCGCACACCACCAGCACCGGGTAGGAGGTCGACTTCATGGACACGCCCAGCCCGGCGATGATGTTGGTGCCGTGGCCGGTGGTCGAGGCCTCGGCGATGTGCTGCACGGGGTGGAACTCGGTGCCGGTGTAGTACTCGGTGATGTAGACCATCAGGCCGGTCAGCACGATGCCGACCAGGGCGCAGCCCAGCATGCGCCAGCGCATCGCGTCCTCGCCCCAGACCATCCAGGTGACGACGGCGAAGCCGATCAGCGACAGGCCGGCCGCCCACCACAGCCCCGTGTACAGGGCCGACATGATCTTCTTGCCGGGCTTGTTCTTGACCATCATGCAGCCGACGATCGAGGCGATGATGGACACCGCGCCCAGCAGCATCGGGAAGATGACCGCCGCGCTGCCGGTGGCCGGCACCATGAGCGCCCCCAGCAGCATGGTGGCGACCAGGGTCACGACATAGGTCTCGAACAGGTCGGCCGCCATGCCGGCGCAGTCGCCGACGTTGTCGCCCACGTTGTCGGCGATCACGGCCGGGTTGCGCGGATCGTCCTCGGGAATGCCGGCCTCGACCTTGCCGACGAGGTCGGCGCCGACGTCGGCGCCCTTGGTGAAGATGCCGCCGCCCAGGCGCGCGAAGATCGAGATCAGCGAGGCGCCGAAGGCCAGGCCGACCAGCGGCTGGATGGCGTCATGCGGCGTCAGCGACGGCCCGGTGGCCGCGATCAGGAACCAGTAGAACAGCGAGACGCCGAGCAGCCCCAGGCCTACCACCAGCATGCCGGTGATCGCGCCGCCGCGGAAGGCGACGTCGAGAGCCCGGTCCAGTCCGTGCGAAGCGGCCTGGGCGGTGCGGACGTTGGCCCGCACCGAGACGTTCATGCCGATGAAGCCGCAGGCGCCGGACAGCACGGCCCCGGCCAGGAAGCCGGCCGCGGTGAGCCCGCCGAGAAGGAAGAAGATGGCAATCAGCAGGACGACGCCGACGATGGCGATGGTGCGGTACTGGCGCGCCAGGTAGGCCGACGCGCCCTGCTGGATGGCCAGCGAGATTTCCTGCATGCGGCCGTTGCCGGGATCCTGTTGCAGGATCCAGCTTCGTGACCACAACCCGTAAAGTACCGCGATGACGCCGCATGCGACGGCGAAGCCCAGCTGTGTGGATGCCAATGCCATATTGTTCCCCCATTGTCCTTCGATCAAGTACTACGCAGTGTTGCGAAACTTGGATCCAAAAACCTGGACGGATGGCGAATGTCATCCGGAGCCAACGGGCGGCGCGATGTGCGGCGCCCGGAAAACTCTTCGACGGCCCCGAAAGGCCGCCTGTATAGATGTGCCCGGCTTACTCGGCCAGCGCGGCGAACGCCGCTTCGCGCACCTGATCGACCGGGCCCACGCCCGTGATCTTGCGGTATTTCGGCGCGCCGGGCAGGCCCGACTGGGCCCACTTGTTGTAATAGCCGAGCAGAACTTCGGTCTGGTTATGGTAGACGGCCAGACGCTTCTTGACGGTCTCTTCCTGGTCGTCGTCGCGCTGGACCAGCGGCTCGCCGGTGACGTCGTCCTGGCCTTCCACCTTGGGCGGGTTGAACTTGACGTGGTACACGCGGCCCGAAGGCTGGTGGGTGCGGCGGCCGGTCATGCGCTCGACGATCATCTCGTCCGGCACGTCGATTTCCAGCACGTAATCGATGGTGACGCCGCTTTCCTTCATGGCGTCGGCCTGCGCGATGGTGCGCGGGAAGCCGTCGAACAGGTAACCATTGGCGCAATCGGCGTCCTTCAGGCGCTCCTTCACCAGGCCGATGATGATGTCGTCCGACACCAGCTGGCCTGCGTCCATCACCTTTTTCGCTGCCAGGCCCAGCTCGGTGCCGGCCTTGATGGCGGCACGCAGCATGTCGCCGGTGGAGATCTGGGGGATGTTGTATTTTTCTTTAATGAAATTCGCCTGGGTGCCTTTACCGGCGCCGGGGG
This sequence comes from Massilia aerilata, assembly GCF_042656905.1. Lineage (NCBI taxonomy): Bacteria > Pseudomonadati > Pseudomonadota > Betaproteobacteria > Burkholderiales > Oxalobacteraceae > Massilia > Massilia aerilata. The sequence continues at coordinate 248,246 of NZ_JBHSMZ010000008.1, read as the reverse complement.
CTCCTAACAGAATGAGACGCATGAAGGATTTCCTAAAAGGTGTTGATGCAGATGTTGATGCATATTTGACTAACTGGATACGAAAGTTACCACAAAAGCAGCACTAAACGCCACTGCGGGGAATCGATCGCAGGGGCTGCTTGAGATGACGCAGACCGTATCCGAAGATATTTCCAACCGGATCAAGATGCGTAGAAAGCGCGCACCCGCACCAGGTCTTCCGGCGTATCGACGCCCGCTGCCGGCGCGCTGTCGGTCACATGGACGGCGATCGGCACGCCATGCCAGAGCACGCGCAGCTGTTCCAGCGCTTCGATCGTTTCCAGCGGCGAGGGCTCCAGCTGCGGATATTGTTGCAGGAAAGCGTTGCTATAAGCATACAAGCCGATATGGCGCAGCGGGACATAGCCTGCCGGCAACTGCTCGCGGCTTTGCGCGAAGGCGTCGCGATGCCAGGGGATGGTGGCGCGCGAAAAATACAAAGCGCGGCCGAGCTTGTCGAGCACGACCTTGACCACGTTCGGATTGAAGGCGTCCGCAGCCTCGTGCAGCGGATGGGCGCAGGTGGCCATCGGCACCTCGCGGCCGATGCGGGCGGCGCAGGCGGACAGCAGGGCCGGGTCGATCAGCGGCTCGTCGCCCTGCAGGTTGACCACCACGGCGTCATCCGGCAGCCCGAGCGTGCGCGCGACTTCGGCGATGCGGTCGGTGCCGGACGGATGGTCGGCGCGCGTCAGGCAGGCTTCGATGCCGTGCTCGGCGCAGGCAGCCAGGATGTCGGGGTGGTCGGTGGCGACGACGATACGCCCGGCGCCGGATTCCCGGGCGCGCTCGGCCACGCGCACCACCATCGGCTTGCCGCCCAGGTCGGCGAGCGGCTTGTTCGGCAGCCGGGTCGAGGCCAGGCGGGCCGGGATGATGACGACGAAACTCATGGCAGGATCAGACCGACGGCTCGACCTTGCGGGCCTGGTCGGCCCACATGATCGGAATGCCGTCGCGGATCGGATAGGCCAGGCGGTCCGGGCGGCAGATCAGTTCCTGCGCTTTCTTGTCATATTCGAGCGGTCCCTTGCACAGGGGGCAGACCAGGATATCAAGCAGTCGGGCGTCCACGACATTTCTCCACGATTTGAGCGGCCAGCGCAGCATCGATCTGCGCGTTGACCGGGACGACCCACAGGCGCGGGTCGTTGTTCAGATGTTCAAGTTGCCGACATTTTACTGCATCCTTCTCCGTGATCAGGATGAGCTCGGCATCGAGGTCCTTGAAGGGGTCGTCGAGGAAGTCGTGGTGGTCGGGCAGCGGCAGCTCTTCGATCCGCAGCCCGGCCGCCTTGAGCATGCCGAAGAAGCGCGCCGGATTGCCGATGCCGGCGGCGGCCACGATGCGCTTGCCGGCCATGGTTTCGGCCAGCGTGGACAGCGGCAGGCGCTGCCGCGGGTCGCGCAACTGTTCTGCGTACTCGCCGGCCAGCTGCATCCGGTAGGGGCGGCCGCCGACCGCCAGCGCCAGCGCGGGCGTCAGCTCGGGCGTGTTCACGACCGTGAAATCGCGGCGGCGCGAAGGCGGCTCGCGCAGCGGCCCGGCCGGCAGGGTCCAGCCATTGCCGACGCCGCGGCCGTCGAACAGCACCACCTCGACGTCGCGCTGCAAGGCGTAGTGCTGGAGGCCGTCGTCGGTGACCAGCACGTCCACTTCCGGATGGCGTTCCAGCAGGTGGCGGCCGGCATCAAAGCGGCGGCGCCCGACCACGACCGGGCAGCCGCTGCGCATGCCGATCAGCAAGGGCTCGTCACCCACCTCGCGCGCGCTCGAGCCCGGCAGGACTTCACGCGGACCGCTGTCCCCTTCCCCGCCATGGCCGCGCGAGATCACGCCGGGTGTCATGCCGGCGGCGCGCAGCTGCGCGACCAGCCAGATGGTGAGCGGGGTCTTGCCGGTGCCGCCGATGAAGATGTTGCCGACCACGATGACGGGGACCGGCAGGCGCTCGGATTTCAGGATGCCGGCGCGGAACAGGGTTACGCGCAGCGCGGCGAGGAGGCGGAACAGCAGGGACAGGGGCCACAGGGCCAGGGCCAGGGGGCCGCGGCGGAGCCAGGCGCGGGTGAGGGTTGATTCGAGGGAAGATGCCATGTCAGGCCGTCAGCAAAAAGCGTTAGCTCAAGCACGTCGTCCCCGCGAAGGCGGGGACCCAAGTTCTGCTTGAGCTAACGAAACGCTTGCAAACTTGGATCCCCGCCTGCGCGGGGACGACGAAATAAGGTCGCGGGGCGATGGAAAAGGTCGCGGGGCGATGGAAAAGGTCGCGGGGCGATGGAAAAGGTCGCGGGGCGACGGGCAAGGTCGCGGGGGCGACGGTTCAAATGTACGCGGTGCGCTTACTTCTGCCCGCCGCTCTGCGCCGCAAACGTCAGCTTGTCATACCCCGCCATCCGCGCTGCTTCCAGTACATTGATCACCATCTGGTGCATGGCGAACTGGTCGGCATTCACGATGATCACCGGGTCCTTGGCCGGGTTCGCCAGCGGCTGGCCGTCCGGACCGGTCGCGGCGGCGTGCCTGAGGTCCTCGGCCAGGCCGGCCACGCCGTGGAAGGAGACCGGCACATTGTTGACGGTGTAGTTACCCTTGGCATCGACGGTCACGTTGATCTCGAAGGGCTTGTCGATCGCCTTCTCGGCGTCGGCGGTCGGCAGGGTGATCTGCAGTTCGGTGAACTTGCTGTAGGTGGTGGTGACCATCAGGAAGATCAGCACCACGAGCAGCACGTCGATGAACGGGATCAGGTTGATCTCCGGATCCTCGCGCTTGCGGCCGCGGCGGAAGTCCATCATTTGCGGGCACCGTGGACGACGTCGACGAATTTCACGGCCTGCAGCTCCATGTCGATGATGAAGCTGTCGACCAGGGCGCGGAAGTGGCGGTAGAACACCAGCGCCGGCATCGCGATCGCCAGGCCGAAGCCGGTGTTGTACAGGGCCACCGAGATGCCGTGGGCCAGCTGGGCCGGATTCGTGCCGCTCGCATTCTGGGCGCCGAAGATCTCGATCATGCCGACCACGGTGCCGAACAGGCCCATCAGCGGCGCCAGCGAAGCGATCGTGCCGAGCGTGGTGAGGAAGCGCTCGAGCACGTGCGCCACGCCCCTGCCCGCCTCTTCGATCGACTCCTTCATCACGTCGCGCGGGGCGTCGACGTTGCGCAGCGCGGCGGCCAGCACGGCGCCCAGCGGCGAATTGGTCTGCAGCTTGTCGATGATGTCGGGCGTGACCTTGCCGCTGCGATAGACCTGGATGACTTCGTCGAGCAGCTGGCGCGGCAGGATTTTCTCGCGGCGCAGGTAGATCAGGCGTTCGATGATCAGCGCCAGTGCGATGATCGAGGCAATCAGCAACAGCCAGATGGGCCAGCCGGCGGCTTGAAGAATGGCGAGCAAAAGGAACTCCTGAATGGGTAGAAAAACAAGGCGGAAACGAATTGCGCAATGTAACGTGTTGCCAGCTTTGCGGCAAGTAGAGTTCTGCACACTTTCTGTGGATAAAAGTGTGCGCAAGAGGCTTTACTGCAGGAAAGATCCTTGATTCTTAAAGGATATTTTTCCATGCGTAAAAACTTGGCAGGCGCTTCATCCAATTTCCATGTTGCAACCAAGGCACGCCGGCCGGATGAAACTTGCCCACAATTTCTGTGGATAAATTTGTGTGGAATACCCTTCCCATACGGTAAGTCATTGATTTTACTGATGGAAATTTTAGCGATTAAATTTGTAGCAGCACCGCAGCCGCGTAACTTGCCTACAGCCCGGCCCGCTTCTGCACATTTTTTGTGGACAAAATTGTGCGCAAGCGCACGTAGCGGCACCAAACCCCTTGATTCATAAGGGAAAAGTATCGGAGCCCGTTTTTTGGGCAGCCAGACTTATCCACGACTCATGCCGGCTTTGCACATAAACTGTGGAAAACGATGTGCGCAAGCCCGGCGACCAGTGTCCAAGTGTTTGAATCCAAAGAATAAAGCTCTGCACGCACAAAATTTAGGCAGGCGCCTCCATATCAGTCCGGCTTGCGTAGGCGGCAATCTTGAAGCTGGACTGGTATAGTCCCATCCTTGACGAACACCGGGGAGCGGTCGATGGACGGCCCGGCTTGCACCTGAACCAGGCATTGCCATTCGCCGCAGAAATCTTCTTTGCGGCCCGTGCTTCTTCACAAATTTTGTGGAAAAGATTGTGAGCAAGGACCTTGATCAAGATCAAAGTGTTTGAATTTAAAGGATAAACATGTGCTGCAACATTTTTGAGCACAGTATGACTTATGCTCTGTAGAACTGAATCAGGCTCCGGATAGCCCAGGTTTACACATAAATTGTGGAAAACAATGTGAGCAAGACCGCGAACAGCAAGCTAAGTCATTGATTGCCTTGATAAAACAACTGCATGCCTGTTCTTTACGCAGCAAGGATGAGCCGGTTGGCTTATCCACTTCCTCACAATTTCTGTGGATAAGATTGTGGCCAAGTGCCATCCACACTTGCCAAGTGCTTGATCCGTAAGGAAATTTTGTTTCTGCATCGAAATCAGGCAGCGAAATTAACATTAAAAATCAAGCGTTTACAAAAACTATTTGTTGTACACCCTTAGATATGGCGCCCACAATATGCAGCCATGTTTTTGTGGACAGTTAAAAGCCCATTCCTATGTTCCCGCCATCCGACGCCGATCCCGCCTACGCCGCCCCGCCCGTCCTTACCGTCACCGCGCTCAACCAGCAAGTGGCGCGCCTGCTGGAGCGTTCCTTCCCGCTGGTGTGGATAGCCGGCGAAATCTCGAACTTCACCCGCGCCGCGTCCGGCCACTGGTACTTCACGCTGAAGGACGATGCCGCCCAGGTACGCGCCGTGATGTTCCGCGGCCGCGCCCAGTACGCCGGCTTCACGCCGCGTGAAGGCGACAAGGTCGAGGTGCGCGCCCTGGTCACCCTGTACGGCGCGCGCGGCGACTACCAGATCAACGTCGAGGCGATCCGCCGCGCCGGCGTCGGCGCCCTGTACGAAGCCTTCATGCGCCTGAAGGAGAGGCTGGGCAACGAGGGCCTGTTCGACCAGGAGCGCAAGCGGCCGCTGCCGCTGTTCACGCGCGCGATCGGCATCGTCACCAGCCTGCAGGCGGCGGCCCTGCGCGACGTCCTGACCGCCCTGAAGCGCCGCGCACCGCACGTGCGTGTGGTGCTCTACCCTGCCCCGGTGCAGGGCCAGGGCGCGGCCGAGAAGATCGCCGAAGCCATCGCCACCGCCTCGCGCCGGAAGGAAGTGGACGTGCTGCTGGTCTGCCGCGGCGGCGGCTCGATCGAGGACTTGTGGAGCTTCAACGAGGAAGTGGTGGCGCGCGCCATTGCCGCCGCCTCGATGCCGGTGATCTCGGGCGTCGGCCACGAGACCGACTTCACGATCGCCGACTTTGCCGCCGACCTGCGCGCCGCCACGCCGACCGCCGCCGCCGAGCTGGCCGCGACGGCCCGCGACGATTGGATGAACTCGCTGGAAGCGGACGCCGGCGACCTGCGCCGCGCCATGGAGCGCATCCTGTCCGAGGCCAACCAGGGCCTCGACAGCCTCAGCCGCCGGATGATCAGCCCGTCGGACCGCATCGCCCACCAGCGCCTGAAACTCCTGGGCATGGCCAGCAGTCTGACGCATGCCGTGCGCACGCCGGTCAACCGCAACGGCGTGCTGCTGGCCCAGCTGCAGCAACGCTGGGCTCGCCACCTGCCGGATGTGCGCTCGCTGCGGGCGCTGCTATCGTCGGAACGGCGCCAGCTGGCGGCCAGCATGAGCAGCCAGCTGCGCCAGCGGCGCGAGGGGCTCGGCGCGCTGTCGGCCCAGCTTGAACTGCTGAACCCGCAGCGCACGCTGGAGCGCGGCTATGCGATCGTCAGCAATGCCAAGGGCAAGGTGCTGCACTCGCCAGGCCAGATCAAGCCGCGCGACACCATCGTGGTGCGGCTGGCCGAGGGCAGCGCCGAAGTCGGCGTGGCGAGCGTACAGGACCTGCTTGATTGAAACGAAAGCCAAACATGCAACCGTCGCGCATCCGGTTTAGAATATGCGACCGTTTAGGAAGAACGACCCGTTTCCAACCAATCAAGGAATAAGACATGGAACATACTCTGCCGCCACTGCCGTACGCCAAGGATGCCCTCCAGCCGACCATGTCGGCTGAAACGCTGGAATTCCACTATGGCAAGCACCACCAGGCCTACGTCACCAACCTGAACAACCTGATCAAGGGCACCGAGTTCGAAAACCTGTCCCTGGAAGAAATCATCAAGAAATCGCAGGGCGGCATCTTCAACAACTCCGCCCAGGTATGGAACCACACCTTCTTCTGGAACTGCATGACCCCGAACGGCGGCGGCGCGCCGACCGGTCCGGTGGCCGACGCCATCAACGCCAAGTGGGGCTCGTTCGACAAGTTCAAGGAAGAGTTCCAGAAATCGGCCGTGGGCAACTTCGGTTCGGGCTGGACCTGGCTGGTGAAGAAGACCGATGGCAGCGTCGACATCGTCAACACCTCGAACGCCGGCACCCCGCTGACCACCGAGAACAAGGCCCTGCTGACCGTCGACGTCTGGGAGCACGCCTACTACATCGACTACCGCAACGCCCGTCCGAAGTTCGTCGAATCGTGGTGGAACATCGTCAACTGGGACTTCGTGAACCAGAACTTCGCGTAATCAAGCGGAATATCCTGTAGCCTGTGACGGCCCGCCACGTGCGGGCCGTATCTTTTCAAGCCCGCACTTCAATCGAACCCGAAGGCCTGCCCGCCGACCGTCACCATGCGCCAGCTCCCTTCGGCTTTCACGCTCACGCGCGGGCGCTTGCAGCCGACGTCCAGCAACACCAGGAATTCCGCCATCGATCCGCCGTCGTTCTTCAGATGGAAGGCGCCATGGTCTTCCGTCACGCCCTTCTTCGGCCTGGGTCCGGTCCATTTGGCGAAGGGCGCGTTGCCGTTCAGGTCGAGCAGGCACACGGACTGGCGGCCTGCCACTATCTTCACGCTCGACGGGCTTTCGATCTTTATGAGGCCAGGGGCATGCAGATTGAACTCGTAAGTGTGCGGCGCCTTCGCCGATAGTTTGTCGCGCACCACCATCGCGTTCGGGCCATGCAGGTAGACGATCTGGCGCACGGCCTGGGTCAGCTGGCCGCCGTAGGCCGCCGTCGCGTCGCCCTCCGCGTAGTCATACGCTTGTTTTGCCGAGAATGCGGTGATGCGGCCGTTGCGCCGCAGCTGCTCGCGGTAGCCGTCCACCAGCTGGCCCTTGCCGCCATCGAACGTCACCGCGTTCTGCGACCTGGTCTGGCGGTACCAGTCGCTCCACTGCGGCGAGCCGTACCAGTCATACCAGCCTGCCTTGACCAGCAGCGGCTGGCCGGCCACGGTCAGCAGCAGGCCGTTCTGGTCGCCATGGCTGTGATTGAACGAGCCGTAGGGGCTGGACTTGAAGTAGAACGCGCTGTCGCCCTTCGCGCCGATGTCGCGGTGCATCGCCACCCAGCCGATGCTGGGGAACCAGGCCGCGTTCGCCGGCTGGAGCTTGCGGCGAGTAGCGGTCACGGGCATCGGGTAGGGTCCCTCGAACACGGTCAGCGCATCCTCGGCCGCCGCCAATTTGCTCGCATACCAGGCGGCGCGCGGCGACACCATGCGGTTCGCGAGCGCGCGCAGCACGCGCGCATCGGGCCTGGTCTCGGCACCGTCGCCGAAGGCATGCACGGGCGCGCCAGGCGGCACGAACTCGATCAGGAAATCCATGAAGCCCACTGTCCACGGCTTGGCGTACAGGTTCACGCCGGTGGCCTGGAGGATCGGGTCCCACAGCGCGATCATGTAGCTGGCCGCGTATTCCGCGTAGGCGGTACCGTTGGCATAGCCGCCTTCCTGGCCCGACCAGGGGTCCGGCATGCCGGCATGCGCACGGAAGCTGAAGTCGAACCACTTCTGCGCGTCCGGCAGCTCGCCCAGCGCCAGCGTCGAAATGAGCGCCATGTAGCCGAGCAGCGTGGTGGCGTGCGAATCGAAGGGATGCTCGTCCAGGCGGCCGCGGTCCGCGGCCAGGTCCTGGAACATGTCGTTCGCGCGCACATTGACGATCTTCAGCCACCTTGCCTTGCGGCCCTTGTCCAGGTCGCCGGCCAGCAGGTCGACCGCCTTCACCAGCGCCAGCGCGACCTGGCGTGTCGCCTGGTCCTGGTTCGCATAGCTGGTCGGCCCTTGCGGGCCCAGCCCGGCCAGCTGGTCGCCGCGCTTGCATGCCTCGTCCAGGTAGGCGGGATCCTTCGTCAGACGCCACAGGATGGCTGCCGCTTCCAGCTGGCGCGACGCTTCGTCGACACGGTGCGCGATCTCCCGCTGCTGGGCGGCCATCGCCGCGCTCAGCGGCGCCTTGATCGCCAGCGGCCAGCGGGCATCGTCGAGGTCGGGCAGCGCCCCGATCTGCAGCTTGACCTCGCTGACCAGGCGGCTCAGGTAGGGTGCAAGCGCCTTCTTCCTGGCGGCGCTCCAGGCGGAGGCCGGCGTGAACGAGGACGGCAGCGAACGCGGCCGGGCATTGGCCAGGATGCGCACGCGCAGCGTGGCGTTGTCCGGCACTTCGAAGGTGATCGACTTGCCGGTGATCGAGAAGCTGCGCCGTGCCGACCAGTCGCTCGAGCCGGCCGGGCGCACGCGCCATGTGTAGTTGCCGGACGCCAGGGACTTGGCCGGCAGGTACCAGTTGCGGTCGACCGTGCTGCTTGCCGGCGCCCCGCCCTCCGCTGCGATCTCGATCTCGTAGCGGGCCGCACTGCCCGGGTAACGGGCCCAGGTGAACGTGGGCGGGTTCTGCAGTTGCACCTCGCTGTTGGACGGGTTCGCCCGGACAACCAGCGGATCCGTCGATTGCGTCCAGTCGGCGCGCGCGACCAGCGGCCACAGAAGCGAACTGAGGGTTGCCGCAGCGATGATGCCTTTCCGATGCAATGTCATGGTCTTACTCCGCGAATGCCGGCCCGGGCGGCCGGAGGTCCGCTCGCATACTACCGTTTTCATGTCACCGAAGGCCTGCCAGCCCGCGTATGCGCTGAACGCATGGCCCTGTAACCAAAAGAAATCCGTCACAGCGGATTTTTTCGCTTACAAGTCGTCTTTTGTCGTGAAACTGTATCAAAATGTCCAGTCTTTACGGCAATTGCGCTTTCGGGGGACGTGCTCTTATACAATGCCGGGCTCAAGGAGGCATCATGTATCGTGTACTGTTGGTCGAAGACGATCCCCGCCTGGCGGAACTCGTCACGGAATACCTGTCCAGTTATGAATTCTCGGTGGACCTCGTCACGCGCGGCGACACCGCGCTCGAGCATTTCAAGCAGAGCCAGCCCGATATCGTCGTGCTCGACCTGATGCTGCCCGGCATGGACGGCATGGTCGTCTGCCGCCAGATCCGCGAGCAGTCGGAAGTGCCGATCCTGATCCTGACGGCGCGCGAAGACACCTATGACGAAGTCTCGGGCCTGGAACAGGGCGCGGACGACTTCGTCAACAAGCCGGTCCAGCCGCGCGTGCTGCTGGCGCGCCTGCGCGCCCTGCTGCGCCGGACCCAGCAGAAGGCGGCGCCGGATACCCGGGTGCTGGAATTCGGCGGCCTGCGCATCATGACCAACGACCGCAGCGTCAGCTGGCGCGGCCAGCCCTGCGTGCTCAGCAATACCGAGTACAAGCTGCTGCTGGTGCTGGCCGAAGCGGCCGGCCGGGTGCTGTCGCGCGACGAGCTGCTCAAGAAGATGCGCGGCATCGAGTTCGATGGCCTGGACCGCAGCATCGACAACTGCATCTCCAAGCTGCGCAAGAAGTTCGACGACAACCTGTCGGAAAAGATCAAGACCGTGTGGGGCGAGGGTTACCTGTTCTCGCCCTCGGCGTGGAACTGAGCGCCTGAGAAAATCAACGTCCGCCAGAAACATCGATGAAGCTGCCGGTGGTATAGGAAGCTTCATCGGACAGCAGCCACAGCACGGCCCGCGCTACTTCGTCCGCCTCCCCGCCCCGTCCCATCGGCACCGAATTCTTCAGACGCTCGACGCGCCCCGGTTCGCCGCCGCTGGCGTGCATCTCCGTGGCGATCAGCCCGGGCCGCACGCCATTCACGCGGATGCCTTCGCCGGCCACCTCTTTCGCCAGCCCGATCGTCAGCACATCCAGCGCCGCTTTCGAGGCCGCATAGTCGACGTACTCCCCGCTGGCCCCGAGCACGGCGGCGCGCGAGGACACGTTGACGATCGCGCCGCCGCCGCCGCCCCGCTTGGTCGACATGCGCAGCACCGCTTCGCGCGCGCACAGGAAGCTGCCGGTGACGTTGGTGGCGAAGATGCGCTCGATGCGGGAAGCATCCATCTGCTCGACCCGCATCTGGCGCGCCAGGATGCCGGCATTGTTGACCAGGGCGTCGAGGCGGCCGTAGCGGGCGTCGAGTTCGGCGAACATGCGCATCACCTCGTCTTCGCGCGAGACATCGGCCTGCACCGCGAAGGCGCTGCCGCCGGCATCTTCGATGGCGCGCACGAGCTGCAGGGCGGGCACGGTATCGGAACGGCAGTTGATGCAGACCCGGTAGCCGCGCGCGGCGGCCAGCATCGCGCAGGCGGCGCCGATGCCGCGGCTGGCGCCGGTGATGAGGATGGTTTTATCGGTCATGCGCTCGAGCATAGCGCATGACGCGCTTACTCGAAAAGGGGAAGAATCGCCAGCGGCGCATTGAAGGTCGCCACCTGGCCGCGCTCGGGGCTGCCGGCAAAACGGTAGACCACGGACGGCAACGCATCCGGCTCGCCCACGGCCAGCGGCAAGGCCTGCTCCTGGCTGTCCGGGCGGCGCAGTCGCGCCCCGCCTTCGGCCTTTTTCGGGAACAGCAAGCGCACGCCGGCGCACTGGCGCGCGCGCTGGGAGGCGTCGACGTAGCGTGCGAAGTCAAGGGCCTGCAGGCAGGCGGCGCGCAGCTCGGCGATGTCGTAGACGCCGTCCGGTCGCACCGCGATCGACACCTGCGGGCGCAGGCTGAAGCCCAGGCCCTTGCGGTTCAGGGACAGGGCCGCATTCTCGTCGTAGGCGGCCTTCTGCAGCGGGAACACGGTGCGTCCCAGCGGGTCGAGCGGCAGGTTGACCTGGGTCGAGCGGCCGGACAGGCTCAGCTGCAGGCCCTCGGCCAGCGCGCCGCGCTCTTTCGGCAGCACTTGCAGCTGGTTCACCAGCAGGTTTTTCGGGCCGCCATATTTCTCGAATACCACCATGGCCCGGTAGGCGTCCCGGTAACTCAGGGCATCCCCGTCGTGCGCCTGCGCGGCGGCCGAACCGGCCGCCAGCAGCAGGGCAAGGGATGCGATGAATTGTCGGACGGGACGCATCGTCAGAATCGATAAGCGAGGGCGGTCGAAACCGTCAGGTTGGTGGACCGCTCGGTAAGCGGGCTTTTGCCGGCATCGCCCAGCAGGCGTTTGGCCTGCAGGTTCGAGCTCAGCATCCAGGATGGGCCCAGGACCCAGTTCCAGCGCGCACCCAGGTGCACGTCCTGCAGGCCGCCGCCCGGCTGCCAGGCGGCAAAGCGGCTGCGCATGGATTCCGCCTGGGTGACGCCGAAATAGCTTTCGTTGTACTGGCGGTTGACCAGGCCGAGGCCGGCCGACAGCGAGACGCGATGGCGCTCGCCGGCGACGAAGGCCAGGCGCTGGACGCCCAGGTCCAGGCGCGCGCCGTCATGGTCCTTGCCCGCACCGGCCAGCAGGCTCGACGTCAGGCGCCACTGCGGATTCAGGTAGGTATTGTAAAAGGCGCCGACTTGCAGGCGCGCACCGATCTCATCCATACCGGCCAGGCGCCCGCTCAGGATCATGGCTTTCTCGCCCGGCGCGGCGGGGGCGATGCCGTTCAGGCCGCTTGCACCGACGCCGTCGGCGCCGAGGCCGGTGCCGGATTCGTCGCGGCCGGGCTGGATCGCCAGCAGCGGGCCGTACTCGACAGTGGGCGAACTGGACAGATGCATGCCTGCGCTCATCCCCGAAACGAAGACGCCGTTGCTCCATTGAACCTGGAGCACCGGCAGTGCGGACACCCTGCGGCTTCCCGAACCTTCGTAGCGCGCGGCCGACTGCAAGCCGAGGCCGGCATACATGTCGCGGCTGCCGTCCGGCATCGGATTGGTGGCCGGCGTCTGGGCCAGGACCGTGCCGCTGGCCAACGAGCCTGCCACGGCGCCGGCGCTCAGGACGAAGGAGAGAAGCTTGTTCATATAGCCGAGTAAAAAGATTCAGGAAAACAATATTCTACGTGCTTGTCTTCCCTCTCCCAACTCTGTCAGTTCTGCTGCACGACTTCTGTCGCAAATTCGACCGGCAGCTCGCTGCGCTCGATCGCCACCAGGTGCGCCGGGTGGGTCACCAGCATCGCGCACATCACGCCGATCGGCGGATGCCGGTCGACTTTCTGCACGACGATCTTGCCGTCGCCGCGGCGCACGCCGGCAATCGAGGTAGAGTAGCAGGGGCTGGTGCTGCCCATGAAGACGCCGACCACCATGGTGGTGCCGAAATCGACCACCGGCGCCGGCTGCCCGGGCGCATGATAGGCCCACAGCAGTTTCCAGGCCTCGGCATCCTTGATCACCACGTTGCGCGCTTCTTCCACGCCGGAAGCGGTGGTCTGGCTGATCGTCTTGAACGCGATGTCCGTGCCCGCGCCAGGCTTGACGAACTCGACCGGAGCATCGCTGCGCTCGATCGCCACGACCTGCATCGCATGGGTGAGCACGGCCGGGCAGACATCGAAGGTCTGCAGTTCGCGCTCGTCGACCTCGACCTGGATCGAGGCGGCGCCGGCGACCACGCGCGGAATCGCGATCGTGTGGCAGCCGCTGCCGGATTCGCCGGCAAACACGGCGACCAGCATCTTGCTGCCGAAGTCGACCTTCGGCAGTTCGGGCACAGGGTTGCGGCCGGCGGTATGTTCGGTCCACAGGCGGGCCCATGCGGCCTCATCCTTGATGACCAGGTTCTTCTTGTCGACGACGCCGGAGAAGCTGTCCTTGGCGACGCGCTCGAAAGGCATCTGCGTGCCGGCTTTCGGCAGGAAGCTGAAGCGTTCGACCTTGTGGGCGCTGCCCAGGCCGAGGTCGGCCTTGTCGAGGTTCTGGACGATGGTGTCGAACATGCCGCGCGAGGCCGTGTCCGGGCAGGTGGTGCGCGGGCCGGCAATGGTGTCGCCGGCCGAGCACAGCACCTGGTCCGGCCTGGCGCCGAACAGCACCTGTTCGTAGGAGGCATCGGCGCAATTGCCGGCGCGGTCCCACAAGACTTGCTTGCCGTCGATGATGAAGAGGCGGTTGCGGCTTTCGGCGCAGCTCGCTTCGCGCGCCATGTTCTGGAAGTCGGTCATCACCAGCGACGGCGCCGGCTCACCCACGGCCACGCCCTGGCTGACCTGGCCTGCCTGGCGGTCGGGCTGGGCGCTGGAACCGCCACCGCAGCCGGCCAATCCGGCTGCCAGGATTGCGCCGGCGAGCGGCAGCGAAAACTTTGCACGTTCAAACATCGCCATCTCCTGCTTCCTCTCCTACGAAGTCTTGTTGGGGGAATAAAAAAAGGCCCACCGTCAGTCGCGCATCAGGTGGGCCAAACGGAAAAACCTGATGAGTAGCCATCGTACGCATGGCTTGCAAGCGAATCCCCCTCGACATGTCAGGCTTTTGTCTTGATTTTGTAAGATATGGTTTTTTTAATTATTACTCCTATACAATTCCGCCTATGAGCAAGACGACTTCTTCGGTGGCGTGAACCGCCTGTTCTTCCGTTTCTTTATCCTGGTCATGCTGTCGATTACGGCAGCTACGTTCGTCGTCTATTTCGTCTTCGCGCGCCTGTTCGGCGATCCGCTGGAAGACATCGCGCGGCGCCAGGCCTCGGCCCAGATCTTCCTGCTCGAACAGTACGTGGACCAGGCCCCGGCCGACGAGTGGCTGGGGCGCCTGAACAAGGTGCGCGAAGTGTCGACCGCGCATTTCGACCTGGTCCCGCTGGACCAGGCCAGATCCGCCCTGCCGCGCGCCACCCTGGCCGCCTTCGAGCGCGGCGAGATCGTGCTCGACCCGGCCCGCAAGCGCTTCTTCCGGCGCGTCGACCTGCTCGGCGACCGCTATATCGGCAGCAACGAGGAAGCGATCCGCGCCTCCAGCCTGCCGATCGACCTCAACCAGGCCCTGCTGATGGAAGTGGTGCGCTACGTGGTGGTGGCGCTGGCGCTGCTGGTGCCGATCGCGCTGTGGTCGCGTGCGCACTGGCAGGGCTTGCAGATGCTGGCCCGCACGGCCGACGAATTCGGCGCCGGCAAGCTGTCCGCGCGCGCGCAGATGAAGCCGTCGGACGCGGCCTATCCGCTGGCGGAGCGCATCAATGCGATGGCCGAGCGGATCCAGGGACTGCTCGAATCGCAAAAGAACCTGCTGCACTCGGTCTCGCACGAATTGCGCACCCCCATCGCGCGGCTGCAGTTCGCGCTGCAGATCCTCGAAGACCAGGCCGGCGACCCGGCCCTGAGCAAGCGGATCGCGGCGATGGATGGCGACCTGGCCGAGCTGAACGAGCTGGTCAACGAACTGCTCTCGATGAGCAAGCTGGACAACGCAAGCGAGCCGCAGCGCGCCCTGTTCGAGGTCGAGCCGGTGCTGCGCGAATGTCTCGACACCCTGCATCCGCGCCCGGCCAGCCTGCACGCCGAACTCGGGACCAGGCTGGGCAGCGTCGACGGCGACCGCCGACTGCTGGCGCGCGCGGTCGGCAACCTGCTGCGCAATGCCCAGAAATACGCGGCGCACACGGTGGCGCTGAGCGCCCGCCACCATGAGGGCCTGCTAGAGATCCTGGTCGACGACGACGGCCCCGGCATTCCCGAGGCGGAGCGGGAACGCATCTTCGAGCCCTTCTACCGGCTCGACCGCAGCCGCGACCGCGCCACCGGCGGCTTCGGGCTCGGGCTGTCGATCGCGCGCAAGGCGGTCCGGCTGCATGGCGGCGAGCTGAAGGTAGAGACATCGCCGCTGGGCGGGGCGCGTTTTGTGATCACCCTGCCCGACGGCGTCCTCAGCACCTGAGATTATTTCGATGCCGCCGCCTTCGCCACCAGCGCGTCGGCGATCTGCAGTGTCGCCTGGAACATTTCCTGCGGATTGTTAGTCTTGATGCTGTCGTGGGCCATGGACGGCGAGGTCATGTATTTGCCATCGACGATGATGGTCGGCACCGATTCCACCTTGTAGTTGGCGATGACGCGCTCCAGGCCGCGCAGGCGGGCCAGCACGCCGAAGGAATTCCAGGCGCCCAGGAAGCTCGCGCGGTCGATGCCGTTCTTCGACACCCAGTCGATGATGGCGGCGTCCTGGTTCAGGCGGATGCGCTGCTGGTGCACGGCGTTGAAGACCCTGGCGTGCATGTCGTCCAGGCGTCCCAGCGCTTCCAGGGTCAGGTACAGGTGGGCTTCCGGGTCGGCGGCGCCGGTATAGGGCATGTGGATGCGGCGCACCTGGATGCGGTCGCCCTGCTTCTTGACCCAGTCCTCGAATCCCGCTTCCAGGCCATTGCACACCGGGCAGTGGTACATGAAGAACTCGATCACCTCGACCTTCTTGCCGGCCGCCTGCACCGGCTGCGGCTGGGCGAGGGTCAGGTAATCGACGCCGTTCTGCGGGTTCGCCGGCGAGGCGAAGGCTGGGATCGTGGCCGAGACAGCGGTGGCGAGCAGGCAGGCGGCGGCAAGGCGCAGGAGACGCATTTGGGGGTCCTTTGAACGTGGGCGATATGCATAGCTTAGCATTCTTCCATGCAAAGATTGCCTTAAAGGAAACTTAGGAGGCGTAAAAAATCCCGCTCGGTGGCGGGATTTTCGGGATCGCTGAAAATCAATGCTTCCTGGGCTTGGGCGGCGGTTCGGGCAACTCCGCGCGGATATGGCTGACGCCGTACCACAGGTGTTCCCACCAGTGCTCGCGCGAGTGCACGGTGCGCAGGCAGGCGCGGTCGATCTCGCCCTTGAACACCGGGTCGGCGCACTTGTTCGACACCAGGGCATAGCGCTGGTTTTCGGCATTCACGAGGGCGATGCAGAGCCAGAAGACCATGCCGGCCAGGACCGCGACCACGCCCCACAGCCAGTGCAGGTAGTAGCTCACGTCGTGCAAGTCCTCGTCTTCCGGCTTGGACTTGTCGTACATCTTCAGGATCTTGCCTTCCGCATCGCTCATTTCGTTTTGGCTGCCTTTGCGACCAGCGCATCCAGGACCTGCAGGGTGGCCGCGAACAGCTGGGGTTCGCTATTCGTCTTGACCGTCTCGTAGACCTTGGCCGGCGAGGTCTGGTACTTGCCGTCGATCACGATGGTCGGCGCGCCGTCGACCTTGTAGGCCTCGACGATACGGTTCAGTCCCCGCAGCTTGGTCATCACGCCGAAGGAATTCCAGGTATTGGTGAACGCGGCGCGGTCGAGGCCGTTACGCGAAGCCCAGTCGATCACGGTCGCGTCATCCTTCATGCGGATACGGTCCTGGTGGATGGCCTTGAACACTTTTGCATGCATCTCGTCGACCTTGCCCATCGCTTCCAGCGTCAGGTACAGGTGGGCTTCCGGATCGTTGGGGCCGGTGAACGGGAAGTGCACGCGCTTCAGGACGATATTGTCGCCCTGCTTTTTGACCCACTGTTCGAACTGCGGTTCCAGCGCATTGCAGTGCGGGCAGTGGTACATGAAGAACTCGATCACCTCGACCTTCTTGCCGGCCGCCTGCACCGGCTGCGGCTGAGCGAGCGTCACGTATTCGACGCCGCTTTTCGGATCGGTCGGCGAAGCAAAAGCGGTGCTAGCGATGAGGCTGGCGGCAAGCAGGGCGAAACGCAGGGAACGCATAAGTATCCTTCTCGAATTGATTGAGCAAACGACCGCGAGATTACCACTTTTTCGCCCCAAAGCCGAACCCACCTCCCGTTTTTTGCAATTGCTTACCGCTGTAACGACGACTTACCTCAAACCGGGGTCAGACCCCGAATTTTGGCAACAGCCTGGTGGATATTGCCAAAAAACGGGGTCTGACCCCGGTTTGCGTTTTGTCAGAAGTCGTAGCGGGCCGAGAGTTTCAGCTGGCGGCCGTCGCTCGGGTAGATGCCCGTCTGGCAGCCGTAGGCGTAGCTGAAGTAGCGGCGGTCGGCCAGGTTGAGGCCGTTGACGGCGACTTCCCATGCGCCCAGCTTGACGGCGTAGCGTGCGTCGAAGGTCACGTAGGACGGCATGGCGGCGGCGCAGCGGTTGTCGAAGTCGCTGCCGTAACGCTGGCGGCCGACCCATTGCGCGCCGAAGTCTGCGCTCTGGCCACTGCCCGGCAGCCAGCTCAGGCGGGCCGTCAGCACGTTCTTCGGCACCAGCACCATCTCGCGGCCGGCGTTCGGGCCGTCGGTGAATTTGGCGTTCACGTGCTGCAAGTGGGCGGTGGCGCGCCAGCCGGTCGTCAACGCGGTCTCGGCGTCGATCTCGACGCCCTGGCGGCGGGTCGGATCGAGGTTGGTATTGGCGAAGGCGGTCGGGTCGTAGAAAATCTCGTTGTCCAGCTTGTGGCGGAACACCCGGGCAGTCAGCTTGCGCATTTCGTCACCCCAGCTGGCGCCGAATTCCAGGTCGTGCGAAGTCTGCACCTTCAGCAGGCTCAGGCTGGTACGGAAGCTGTTCTCGTCGACGTTGGCCACGCGGTAGCTCTGCCCTGCCCGCGCCGTCAGTTCCAGCTGCGGCAGCAGGCGGTAGCTGCCCTGCGCCTCCCAGGCGTTCTGGCCCTGCGAGCCATTGTCCGCGACACCGCCGGCCATCGCGTCGATGTAATCCTTGTCGAAGATCTCGCGGCGCGCGCCCAGTGCGATGCGGCCGTCGTGGGCCGGGTCGAAGCGCAGCTCGTCGCGCACGTAGAAGGCCTTCGATTTCTGGCTGGCGTCGGCCAGCGAATAGTCGGCCGTCGTCTTGCGCTGCCAGTCGATGACGTCGACGCCGGTCACCAGCTCGTTCAGCATGCCGCCGTCCAGCGTATGCAGCCAGCGCGCACGCGGCGAGAACTGGTTCTGGCGGCCCTTGTACTTCGTCACCGAGGCGCTGGTACCGAAATAGTAGTTCGAGTCGACGTCGCGCTCGCGGTGCGACAGCTCGGCCGCCAGGTCGACTTCGCCGATGCGGTATTCGGCAAAGGCGTTGACGCGGTCCGTATCCAGCGTGCCGAAATCGTTCGGGGTCTGGCTCTGGCGCGGATCGGCCTGGAACTGGGCCAGGGTCAGCGAGCCCGGCAGGCGCGTATCCTGGCGCGCGCTTTCCACGCGCACACCGGCGCGGCCACCCGCATAGGCCACCTGCACCCCGGCCGACAGGCTGTTCTGCGTGAAGGCGCTGTTGGCGCGGTAGTTGTCGTTGTCCTGGCGCGCCACGGCGGCATCGACGCTGAGATTGCCTGCCACGTGCGACACGGAAGCGCGCAGGTCGCGTTCCTTGAACTGGCCGGCCTCGGCGAATACCGAGCCATGCGTGCCCGAGCGGGCATAGCGAGCGTCCTTGCGCGTGACGATCTGGATCACGCCGCCGGTCGCGCCTTCGCCGTACAGCACGCTGCTACCGCCGCGGACGATTTCGATGCGCTCGACGGTGTCGATCGGGATCGTCGACAGCACCGAGTTCGCCAGTTCGTTCTCGTTCAGGCGCACGCCGTCGACCAGGATCACCATGTTCTGCGCGCCGTTGGTGCCGAAGCCGCGCAGGTCGAGCGCGAAGTCGGGCGAGGAGTCCAGGCTCTGGCGCCCGAACACGCCGCCGATCTTGCGGATCGCGCCATTGACGTCGTTGACGCCGGCCTGGCGGATCTCGTCGCGGGTGATGACGGTGGCGCCGATCGGCTCCAGCGATTCGGCGCTGGGGAAGCGCGAACCGGTGATGACGACGGTGCTGGCCAGGGGTTCATCCGCGTGGGCGGCAAAAGGCAGGGTAATGGCAATGGCGCAGGCCAGCGCGAGCGCGGGCTGATTCTTGGAATTCATGATATTCAAAGCTGGATCGTTAGGCCGGCGCGCGTCCCCGCATGCCGGCTCAATATGGAAGCGCGGCAAACCGCCCGCTTCCCCCTGTCTGGCCGGTATCCGGGCTAGCAAGACGAACTGCTTCACCTTCCTGCACGCGAAGCGCGCAGTGGTCCTTGAAGCAGCCAGCCATCATCACGATGGCGCTTGTTTACCGTTGCGGGGGCAGCACACGTTGGCGCGGCGCCGGGGGCGCCTGCGCTCCGTGTTTCCCGTTTAACTGCACGCGAGGGAAGACGCGTGCGGGCACCAGAACCCCGAAATTATAAACCTAATAAGCAACATCTCTACCGGTGGGTGGTCTATTCAGGGTGATTTTCGAATATAGTGTGTCCACAAAAGCAACTTAACAAAACGCAAGTTCGACTTTGGGGGTCTTAGATGAGATTGGGTTCCACATTCCTGCGCACGGGCGCAGCCGCGGTCCTGCTGGCGGCGGGGGTGGCGGTCACCGCCGACCTGCTGGCCGGGCCGGATGCCGCCGCACCTGCGCCCGCCGCAGCCGCCGCGCCGGCAGCGTCAACGGACGGCATCGCGCTGGCGGCGCCGAACGCCGCCGCGGTGCAGGTCGCCAGCAGCCAGAACGCCTGGGGCGGCGCCCGCACCGGCCTCGAGCCGACGCTGTCGGACCGGGTCGTCCACTACGACATCGACGCCACCCTCGACCCGGTCAAGCACACGGTGACGGGCCGCGAAAAGCTCACCTGGCGCAACCGCAGCAGCGTGCCGGTGAAGAGCGTCTACGTGCACCTGTACATGAACGCCTTCGAAGGCGCGGGCAGCACCTTCTTCACCGAGAAGCGCCAGCGCGAGGGCGCCTTCCGCTCCGGCGTCGAAATCAAGGAAGGCGAATGGGGCCACATCGCCCTGCGCACGGTCACGCAAGGCGAGGCCACCGTGCCCTGGACCTTCGTCCACCCGGACAACGGACCTGCCACCGACCACACCGTGGTGCGCTTCGACCTGCCGGCAGCCGTGGCGCCGGGCGCCTCGACCCTGCTGGACATCGACTTCCACACCCAGCTGCCGCGGGTGATGGCGCGCACCGGCTATTTCGGCAGCTTCCACCTGGTCGGCCAGTGGTTCCCGAAGATCGGCGTGCTCGAACTGCCGGGCGAACGGGGCGCCACCGCCCCGCGCTGGAACGCCCACGAGATGCACCTGAACTCCGAGTTCTACGCCGATTTCGGCAGCTACGACGTGCGCATCTCGGCGCCGAAGGAGTACACGGTCGGCGCCACCGGCGAGCCGCAGGGCGCCCCGGTCGAGAAGAACGGCATGCTGACCCACCGCTACGTGCAGGGCGACGTCCACGACTTCGCCTGGACCGCCGACAAGCGGAGCAGCAAGCCGATGGTCGAGACCTGGACCGGCCCGGGCAGCCCGAACGTCACCGTCACCGTGCTCTACCCGCCCGAATACGCGGCCAGCGCGGCGCCGGCGATGAAGGCGGCCAAGGATTCGCTGACCTATTTCTCGAACACGCTCGGCCCGTATCCCTATAAAACGCTGACGGTCGTGATCCCGCCGCACAACGCCGAGGAAGCCGGCGGCATGGAGTACCCGACCTTCTTCACCGCCGAAGGCTATGCCCGGGTCGAGCCCGACCTCATGAACCAGTACATGCTGGACTTCGTCACGATCCACGAATTCGGCCACGGCTACTTTTATGGCCTGCTCGCGAACAACGAGTTCGAAGAGCCGGTGCTGGACGAAGGCCTGAACGAATACTGGGACCTGCGCATGATCCGCGAGCGCGGCCAGCAGATCCACGCCGCCTCGCCCTTCATGCGCCGGATCGGCATCACGCCGAGCTTCGACGCCTTCGCGGCCGAGCGCACCGGCACCCCGCGCAACGACCCGGCCGACGCGCCGGGCCAGAACGCCTACGACCGCCTGCAGGACATCGGCCCGGTCTACAGCCGCACCGCGACCCTGATGCGCGACCTCGAGGCGCGCGTCGGCAAGGAGCCGATGGAGCGCGCCTTCAAGGAATACTACCGCCGCTGGAAATTCCGCCATCCGAGCACCGCCGACCTGCGCGAGACCCTGGCCGAAGTCACCGGCCAGCGCGCCGCCGTCGAAGCCGTGTTCGCCCAGCAGGTGTATGCCGTGACCAGGGTCGACGACCGCGTCGCCGAACTGACCAGCCGCGAGCAGCTGCCGCTGCCGGGCACCCGCCAGGCAGGCAGCAACTGGGTCGAGGACAAGCAGGACGACATCGACAAGCGCGTCGAGAAGGAACGCGAAGCCTGGAAGAAGGCGAACCCGAAAGCCAAGGAAGGCACGGGGCCCTACCCCTTCCGCACCGAGGTGCTGGTGCGCCGCAACGGCGCCGCGGTGCCCCAGCTGCTGACCGTGAAGTTCGCAGACGGCAGCGTCGAGAACGTGCGCTGGGACGCCAATGAGAGCTGGCATAAATTCAGCTGGACCAAACCGGCCGAAGCCGTCTCGGCCGAACTCGACCCGCAGCGTTCGCACTACCTCGACGTCAACAAGCTCGATGACAGCCGCACCATCAAGGCCGATGCCAGTGCGTCGCGCCGCTGGGGCATGGATGTTTCCGCCTTCATCGAATACCTCCTCACCCTGATCGCGACCGTATGATGAGCACCGACCAGACCCTCGACTCCCCTTCCCTGGCGCCGCAAAACACGGGCGTGCGCCGCCGCCATGGCCTGCGCCCCCTGTTCGGCGCGATGCGCGCCGCGCTGCAGTGGCGCCTGATGCTGTGGTGGGCCGTGCTGCTCCTGCTGCCGACCGTCGTCGCCAGCCTGCCGGTGTGGCAGATGCTGGGCGCCAGCCTCGACCACTCGGTGCACGCGCCGCAGCTGGCCCAGAAGCTCGACATGCTCGCCATCGCCGACCTGATCGGCGGTGTGCGCGAGCGCTTCGGCGCGGCCATCGGCAGCGGCGGCATCGTCGCGCTGGCGCTGACCCTGCTGCTGTCGCCGCTGCTGGCCGGGATGACGATCCACGCCGCGCGCGCGACCAAGCGCCCCGGCTTCATCGACCTGCTGGCCGGCGGCGCCCAGGAATACGCGCGCATGTTCCGCATGCTGGTGTGGAGCGCGGTCCCGCTGCTCATCGTCGGCATCGTCGCCGGCATCGCCTTCAAGGTGGCCGGCAAGAGCGCCGAGAGTGCGATCCTGGAAAGCGAGGCCGAGCGCGCCTCGCATATCGCGCTGTTCGTCACCGCGCTGGCCTTCGTGCTGGTGCACGCGACCATCGACGCCGGCCGCGCCCTGCTCGCCAACGAACGCCGGCGCCGCTCGGCCATCGTGGCCTGGTGGGGCGGCGTGCGCCTGATGATGCGCCGTCCGCTCACGCTGCTGGCCGTGTACGTGATCGTCACCGGTGCCGGCTTGCTGCTGGCCGCCCTGCTGGCGCTGGCGCGCCTGCACGTTCCTGCAATCGGCGCGGGCGGCACCGCGGCTGCCTTCCTGTTGACGCAGCTGGCGGTGCTGGTGCTGGGATGGATGCGCAGTGCAAGGCTGTTTGCGATGATGGCGATGGTGCGGGCGCGGCCGCAGTAGATAGCTCGTCGTTCCCGCGCATATTTCGCCGTCGTCCCCGCGGAGGCGGGGACCCAAGGCTCGTGTGAGCAGTGAGGCTGGAGGCAACACCACGAACTTGGATTCCCGCCTTCGCGGGAAGTCGTTTCCGGCAGTGCCGGGAACGACGCGGGTGGGAATCGGCTACCATTGCAGCTCACCGCCTGCATGAAGGAGCCACCATGACCCGCCTGCCCACCTACTTCGTCTCCCACGGCGGCGGCCCCTGGCCCTGGATGAAGGCCCAGTACGGCGGCGCCTACGACAAGCTCGAAGCCTCGCTGGTCGACATCAAGCGCCAGATCGGCAGCCGCCCGAAAGCGATCCTGGTCGTGAGCGGCCACTGGGAGACCGCGCAGTTCACGGTATCGGGCAGCCCCGCGCCCGGCATGATCTACGACTACGGCGGCTTCCCGCCCCACACCTACCAGATCCAGTACCCGGCGCCGGGCGACCCGCAGCTGGCCGCACGGGTCGCGGCGCTGTTGAATGCCGCCGGCCACCCGGCAAGCGTCGACCTGGAACGCGGCTTCGACCACGGCACCTTTTCGATGCTGCAACCGGTCTACCCGGACGCCGACATGCCGGTGGTGCAGCTGTCGATCCGCCACGGCTACGACCCGGCCGTGCACCTGGCCGCCGGCCGCGCGCTGGCGCCGCTGCGCGACGAGGGCGTGCTGATCGTCGGCAGCGGCCTGTCCTTCCACAACCTGCGCCAGTTCGGCCCCGGCGGCGCGCTCGCCTCGCACGCCTTCGACACCTGGCTGCAGCACGTGCTGCTGGAACTGGCGCCTTCGGATCGCGAACAGGCGCTGCTGGGCTGGAGCGAAGCGCCCTACGCGCGCCATGCGCATCCGCGCGAGGATCACCTGGCGCCGTTATGGGTGGCGCTGGGCGCGGCCGAGCAGGAGCAGGCGGCCTGCGTGTATCACGAGGACAGCTTCTTCGGGGCGCTGACGGTGTCGAGTTTCAGGTTCGGCGAGGCGGCCTGCAAGGAAGCCGCGTAACGCCGCGCCATCTCTTCCTGCGTCTCGGCCATCATGCGGCCCATGCCCGGCAGCGCCGAAAGGGAGCTGATGTTCGTGCTCATGCGGATGGCTCCCGTGTGCGGCGCAGATGTTCGAGCAAGGCGTCCACGGTCACCATGCGGTCGAAGGGACTATCCGGCAAGAGGATATCCGGATGCACCAGCGCGGGATCGCGTTCGCCCGACGGACGGTCGAGCACGAAACGCGGAATGACCATTTGCAGGCCGGTGTTAGGCAAGATAATGTTCTGGACGCCGCCGGTCTGCCGGGTGCGCGCATACCCGCCGGCGCCGACCAGCTGGGCGAAGCCGAAGTCTTGTACGACATTACTGAACAGGACGGCCGACGAATACGTCATGCGCCCGACCAGCACATAGGTCTTGCCGGAATAATGCAGCGGATTGTTCAAGCCCGGCTCGCACCAGGTGTCGCCAAATCCGTGCACGACGTCGCCGACCTTTTCGCTGCCGCTCGCGCGTCCCGCAATCACTTTCTTGACGTAGCTGGACCCATTGCGGAAGGGTTTATCGGCAAGGTAAGACAAGAGCTCCTTCCACATGCCGTCGTCGCCGCCGGGATTCTGGCGGACGTCGATGATCAGGGTCGAGACCTTTGCATCGCGGATTTTGGCGAAAGCATCCCTGATAAAGGCATTGTAGGCCTGCTGGTCGGGCCATAAGAAGTGATTGATGGTCAGCAGCGCCGCATTCCCGGGCAACAGCGCGAACTGGAAGATCTTCTTGAAGCCGGAAGGCCCTTCCGTGTCCAGCACGGCGGGGATCTTGCCGCTGCCTGCCACACGCAGGTGTGCCGGTCCGGCCGGTTTGGCGACGACCAGATCGAACTGGCGCGGCGCGCCGAACATATGCCAGTATTCGAACCACATGTGGCGGGACAGGACGTGTGCCCGCAGCGCGGGCGTGTCGCCCTGCGCGCGCGCAAGCAGCTCGCGCGCGACGCGGGCGGCAGGCATGCCGTTGATCTGTTCGATGCGCATGCCGGCCAGCGCACTGGCGCTACCGTCGATGTCCGAGCGGATAGCAATCTCGCCGTCGGCGGAAACCTCCACTTCGTACGGGAACAGCAATCCACCTGCCGCCAGGTGCGCCCTGGTGAGGGCTTGCAGGTCCGGAAAGACGACAGACATGTGCCCATCGGCGAACACCGGATTGAGCGTGGCCAGCGCCCGCCATGCCTGGTCGCGGGTCAGCGGCTGCCGCAGTTGCGCCTCGACCTGGTCGTAGGCCTTGCGCAGCGCTTCGCGGCTGGTGAACAGGCCGGGCTCGGGATGGATCCTGTCGATTTCCGCGCGCATGAAGCGGAAGTCCTGTTGCATCGCCGCCGCAGAGTAGACCGGTTCGGCGGACGCCGTTTGCGCCGGCGCCGGCGCGCTGCCCAACAGGCACAGCGCAACCAGCACCGCATTCAGTTTCCCAGGCATTTTCATAATCGTTCAATAAGTTTGAATGTGATTCATTCTAGCAATGCCATTGTGGGATTATGCTTAATGTTTCTAACTCATTAATGAAGCCGGGGCTTAATGATCAATAGCGAAGACCTGCGATTTTTTTGCGTACTGGCGAACCAGCCCTCACTCGCCCAGACTGCGCGTGTGCTCAACGTAACGCCCTCCTCCGTTACCCAGCGCCTGCAGGCGATCGAGGACAAGCTGAAGTTGAAACTGCTCAACCGCCAAGGCCGGACGACCACGCTGACGGACGAGGGGCAATTGCTGGCCGAGCGGGCGCGCCTGATCCTGGCGGACATGGAGGAGCTGCAGGCGTCCCTGCACGACCGCAAGAACGAACTGGTCGGGCGTTTGCGCATCCTGGCGCCGCTGGGCTTCGGCAACGAATACGTCGCCGAGCTTGCCGCGCAATTCCAGGCGCAGCACAAGAACGTATCGGTGGAACTGGTGCTGTCGGACAGCCCGAACCGCCAGACCCCGGAGGCATGGGACATCGTGATCCATATCGGGGCCCTGCCCGATTCATCGATGCTGCAGACGGTGCTGGCGAAGAACCGCCGCTTCCTGTGCGCCGCCCCGGACTATGTTGCGCGCCATGGCCAGCCGGCCAGTATTGCGGAGCTGCGCCAGCACGCCTGCATTTCCCTGCAGGAGAACGCGGAGGACGTGACGATGTGGCGTTTGCAGGCGCCGGGTGCGGACGCTTGCACCTCGATCAGGATACGGCCGCGCCTGACCAGCAACGATGGCCGGGTCGTCAAGCAGTGGGCCCTGAAAGGACACGGCATCATGATGCGGTCCGAGTGGGACGTGGCGCAGGAACTGCGCAGCGGCGCGCTGCTGCGGATACTCCCCGATCATGCGCTGCCCGGCGCCGACATCGTCGCCCTGCTCGGCTCCGTGCAAAGGCAGCGCTCGGCCAGGACGATGCGCTTTCTCGATCTGCTCAGGCAGTCGCTCGGCGCCCGGCCCTGGGCCTGCGGCTCGCCGTGATTGATGCCCCCGGCATCAATCACTCCCGCGCTTGCCGCGCGCCGCTTCCTCGGCCTTCTTCGCCGCCTTCTCTTCGGCAATCCGCGCCTTCTCTTCCATCTCGATGCGGTGCGTCTCGAGCGCCTCGGCGCGGGTGACCGGCGTTTCGAGGCTGATGCGGCCCAGCGCGCCCTGGCGGTAGTCCTGCAGGAAAACGTGGGAGGCTTTTTCGTAGTCGAAGTCGCCGCCGCGCACGCGGAAGCCGCGGCGCTGGGCCACGCCTTCGATCACGCCGAAGCCGTCCATGCCCTCGGTCTTGAGGCCGTAGCGCGCCGCCAGCAGTTGCGGGTAGCGCTGCAGCAGCAGCGTGCCCAGGAATTCGGCGACTTCTTCCTCGATCACGGCATTGGTGCCGACCGCGTGGCTGGCGGCCAGCATCAGGCCGTCGCTTTCCATGGCGATCTTCGGCCACAGCATGCCGGGGGTGTCGACCAGCACCGTGAACTTGTCCAGGTAGATCTTCTGCTGGGCCTTGGTGACGGCCGGCTCGTCGCCGACCTTGGCCACGCGCTTTTTCAGCAGCGCGTTCATCAGGGTCGACTTGCCGACGTTCGGGATGCCCATGATCATGATGCGCAGCGGCTTGGTCGGCACCCCGCGATGCGGCGCCAGTTGCTTGCACAGCTCCGGGATGCGGGCGACGTCGGACGGCTTCTTGGTCGTCATCGGATAGGCCGTGACGCCGTCCTGGGCGTCGTACCAGGCGGCCCAGGCGGCGGTGGCCACGGGGTCGGCCAGGTCGGTCTTGTTCAGGACCTTCAGGCAGGGCTTGTTGCGGAACTTGCGCAGCTGCTCGACCATCGGGTTGCTGCTCGCCTCGGGAAGGCGGGCATCCAGGACCTCGATGACCACGTCCGTGTTTTCCATTTGCTCCGCGGCTGCCTTGCGGGCAGCGGCCATGTGGCCCGGGAACCATTGAATCGACATGCTTACTCTCAATATTGTGCGTACAAGACGCTATTTTACGCTGGCAAAGCCCGTCAGCTCCTGTTCGGTAAAGGTCGGGTTCGCCACGGCCTGGCGCAGCAGCCCGGCAAAGTCGCCGCGCCGCAGTAAAACAAGGTCTTCGTGCTGGCGTCCGAGCGTGCGCTGGATCAGGGGATGGGCCAGCAGCCGGGCTTCCTTTTTCGGGGTGTTCGGGACCACGCCCATCAACTTGATGGCGGCCTGGTCGGTGGCGTCGTATTCGCGTCCCACCGCCCACTCGGCTTCCTGGGGTGTGTCGACCAGCAGGCAGCGCACCGCATAGGCCAGCGAGGCCAGCGCATCCTCGGCCATCATCGTCAACAGGCCGCCATTCACCTCTTCGCCCGGGATCATGGCCATCACCTCGCCCAGCACCGCCGTCCATGGCTGCTGGCCGGCATCGTCGGCGAGGATGCATTGCCACAGCTCGGCGACGATCTCGCGCGCCCGGTCCTGCTTGCCGGTCGCCTGCACGGCCGCGAAGCGCTCGCAGACGGGCATCAGACGGGTCGCGGCCGCGGTGGCGCAGGCCAGCCGCGCCGGCGGACTCATTGCCGCCAGCGCCTGGAGCAAGCGCGGCTTGTCGTAGGAGAATAAGGATGCAGTCATTGCCTATATTCTAACGCGCTACCTCCTTGATCGCGCATTCGCTCGGCGGCAAGGGCTGGCTGGGGTCGAAGGCCTGCAGTTCGTTCTTCGCCAGCGTGCGGTCTTTCGCGAACTCGGTCAGGTAGCGGGTCCGCTCCTCGCTCTGCCATTCGGCATCCGAAAAACCCTTCAATGGATGGTTCTTGCCGGTGAAGACCTTGCCTTCCAGGCGCGGCATCAGGGCGCGGTCGGGGTCGGTGTTCTCCTTCAGCAGGTAGCCGTCGACGTCACGCAGGGTCAGCGGCAGCGCCGCTTCCTGGTCGCGCATCAGCTTGCCGAACATGGTCAGCTTGACGACATTCGGACCGGGGCCGAGCAGGTCGTTGAAGGTCAGCAGCGCAAAGGGCCTGCCGCGCGCATCGTCGACCCTGCCGCTGATGACGTAGCGCCCCGGCATGCGCACCTCGGCGGGCAGCAGGAAAACCAGCGAACCGTTCTCGACCGCCTCGCGGACCTGGCCGGTCCAGACCGCAGGCAGTTCCGGCGTGTAGATCACGTCGAACACCACCATGCCGTTCTTGCCGTTGACGTTGTAGCTGACCTGGGTGCGGATAGTGCCGTTGAAGCCGGCCAGGCCGGTCTGCGCGGGCGCCAGCACGCCGGCGAAGGCGCCGTCGTTCGGGACCGGGTCGGCGCCGCCGCCATCGTCGGCGAAGGGAACACTCACCTGCGGAGTCTGGCGGGCGCCGCTGTAGGTGATGCCTTGCGAAACCGCGCGGGTGATCACCAGCGGCTGCACCTGGCCGGCGGCGTTCACGGCGCGCAGGGAGAACGCGACCGCTTCGTTGGACGCCATGTAGACGCGCGACTGCGAAGTCTGCAGCTGCACGCTGGCCTCCACGCCGCCGCCCTGCAGGCGCATCGGCTGCATGTCGGTGACCGGGTTGTTCGGGGTGTTCTGGTCGGCGTTCTCGGCCATCGGGCGCGAACCGACCGGGTACTGGCTGCCGTCGCGGTAGCTGCAGAAGGTGTGGTCGGCGAGCTGGTAGTTGCTGACCAGCTGCCGGCGGCGCTGCGCGCGTTCGTCGACGGCCGGCAGGCCGCTCTCCCCCACCGGATGGAAGAAAGGCTGGCCCTGGGGCGGCGGCGCCGCGGCCGCGGTAGTGGCGGGGAGCGGCGCCGGATGGGGCAGCAGGCTCCAGACCAGGGCGGCCAGCCCCGCCAGCGCAAGAATGGGAAGCGCCAGCCGGCGCAGCCAGGGCCGCGGTGCGGACCTGGGTTGCGCCGGACGGCGCGGCTGCTGCGGTGGCTTTTTAGAGGGCACTGCTCACCATCGCACTTCGGACGACGGAAACGATGCCCTGCCAGTTCCCGTTCGCGTAGTGGTTGTAGGCTTCCCCGTCATCCCGGAACGACACCGCGTGGTAGCTCCACTTGGTCGAGCCGCCTTCGTTGGCGGCGGTGCCGAGGGTCAGGTCGTTGCACAGCCAGTCGCTGGGATTGCAGTAGGAGCCGCCGGAGCTGCCCGAGACGCCGCCCGAGCTGTGGTAGGCCACCGCCTCGTCGTCCTGGCCCGGCAGGATGCCCGAATAGGCCGTGCCCTTGGCGCCGGCGTACATGTAGAACCAGATGTTGCGCGTGGTGTTGTGGTTGTACATGGCGCGTGCGGTGGCGGTTTTCAGGTCCTTGGTGAGCGGGTCGCCCACGGCCCAGGAACCATAATCGGCCAGCTCGGAACCGCCGCCGGCGCCCGAGGCGGCGCGCACCCACTTGATGTTCCAGCCGGTCTGCGAGGTCCCGTCCGAGTTGCCGCAGACACCGGAAGAGTTCGGGGCCGCGTTCTTTTTCACGCGCGCCGAACCGCCGTAGTTGGCGAGCACATAGCCGATCATCATGTCGCCGGCGCTGTGGGTCGCGACATAACACCAGTTGTTGCCGGTGCAGAAGCAATCGAGTGCATCGCGGATGTGGCCGCTCTGCGAGGAGATGCTGTTGTAGCCGTCCCAGTTGACGGCCTTCTTGTTGACGCCCGCCGCGTTCGACGACGGACCCCAGTAGGTGAAGCTGTTGTAGTCGCCGATCGTGCCGCCTCCTGTGCGGCCGTTGATCCATAAGGTGTAGTTGGTTGCCGATGCCAGCCCCGGTGTCAATGAAACAGCGGCGAGCAGGCACAGCCCCATCATCATGCGCAGTAGTCTCATCTTGTCTCCACTCGTATCGTTATCGTTGATTGTGTTTGCCGACGCATGGGCGCACGCAAAAAAAATCCGCACGACCGTGCTAGGGCTGAGTCGAATGTAGATGGGACGTATGTACTAGTCAATTACCGCACGAGCCAAATTGATGAGTGTGGCGGAAATGGCGCAGGGGCCATTTCCACCGCATGAACACGCATGGACCAGGCATGAACACCTAGCGGGCGAAGCTCACCATCGCGCTTCGGACCACGGCCACGATGCCGCTCCAGTTCCCTTCCGTGAAGTGGCTGAAGGCTTCGTTGTCGTCGCGGAAGGCGACCGAGTGGTAAGCCCATTTGGTGCTGCCGCCCTGGTTCGTTTCCGTGCCGAGCCGCAGGTCGTTGCAGAACCAGTCGTCGGGATTGCAGAGGGAGCGGCCGGAACTGCCCGATACCCCGCCCGCGCTGTGGTAAGCCTCGACGCCATCGTCCTGGCCCGGAAGGATGGCCGAGCCCAGCCCGCCGGCGGCGCCGGCGTACATGTAGAACCAGATGCCGCGCGTCTGGTTGTGGTCGTACATGGCGCGCGCGGTGCTGGTCTTGACGTCCTGCACCAGCGGCTCGGAGGTGGTCCAGGCGCCGACGTCCGCCAGCTCCGAGCCGCCGCCCGAGCCGGCCGCGGCGCGCACCCATTTGATGTTCCAGCCGGCCTGGGAGCCGCCGGCGTTGCCGCACACGCCGGACGAATTCGCCACCGCGTTCTTGCGCAGCCGCGCCGAGCCGCCGTAGTTGGCCAGGGTGTAGCCGAGGATCAGGTCGCCGGCGCTATGGGTGGCGATGTAGCACCAGTTGTTACCGGTGCAGAAGCAGTCGAGCGCATTGCGGATCAGGGCGCTCTGGTTGGCAACGCTGCTGCGGCCATCCCAGTTGACGGACTTCTTGTTGACGCCTGCCTGGGCCGTGGAAAGGCCCCAGTAGTTCCAGCTGTTGTAGTTGCCGATGGCGCCGCCGCCGGTGCGGCCGTTGATCCACAGGGTGTAGTTGGTCGCCGAGGCCATGCCTGCGGCCGCGAGCAGGCACAACGCAACGATCGTGCGCAGCAGTTTCATATCTCCTCCAGTCTCGTTATCTTGAAGAGTTAGATACCGCTGCGTTGCGTAGGTTCTCAGTCGAGGTCGGCCAACACCTTGACGTGCGCCGCCACGCTGCGGCCCAGTGCCGATAAATTATAGCCCCCTTCCAGACAACTTACGATGCGTCCGCTTGCGTGTTGGCGGGCGACCTCCATCAGCTGGTGGGTCATCCAGGCGTAATCGGCTTCGACAAGGGCCATGCCGCCCAGGTCGTCCTCCTTGTGGGCGTCGAAGCCGGCCGAGATGAAGATCATCTGCGGGCGGTGCGCATGCAGGGCCGGCAGCCAGTGCTCCTGCACCAGCTTGCGCACCACGTCGCCGCCGCTGTAGGCCGGGACTGGAATGTTGACGCTGGTCGCCGTCACCGGGGTCGGTTCGGTGTATGGATAGAACGGATGCTGGAAGAAGCTGGCCATCAGCACGCGCGGGTCGTCGCGGAAGGATTCGTCGGTGCCATTGCCGTGGTGGACGTCGAAATCGACGATGGCGACCCGCTCCAGTCCATGCACGTCCAGCGCGTGGCGGGCGGCGATGGCGACGTTATTGAACAGGCAGAAGCCCATCGGCTCGGCGGGACGCGCATGGTGGCCGGGCGGGCGGATCGCGCAGAAGGCATTGTCGACGCTGCCTGCGATGACGTCGTCGGTGGCGGCCAGCGCCAGGCCGGCGGCGCGCAAGGCGGCCTGGTAGCTGTGCTTGCACAGCAGGGTGTCGCCGTCGAGCGGATAATGCTCGCCGGCGGCCGGCAGGTTCTCGCGCACCAGGTCCAGCACGCCGCGGCTGTGGTTGCGCAGGATTGCCGCCTCCGCCGCCGGGTCGCCGCCACGGCGCTCGACCAGGCCATCCAGGCGCGCCAGGATCAGCTGGTCCTCGATCGCCTGCAGGCGCGCCGGCGTTTCGGGATGCCAGTCGCCCATCTCGTGCAGGGAACAGTCGGGGTGGCTGTATATTGCTGTGCTCATGTGCTGCGCATGGTAGATTGCCAATGGCGCTAATCTACCATGCGCGCAGGATCGACGAGAAAAAGCCATCCATGTTCAAACAATTACATTCCGCCGCCCGCCAGGTCGGCCAGATCGTGGTGGGCAAGGACCAGCAGGTCCGCCTTGCCCTCACCTGCCTGCTGGCCGGCGGCCACCTGCTGATCGACGACGTGCCCGGGGTCGGCAAGACCACCCTGGCGCATGCCCTCGCGCTCACGCTCGGCCTGCAGTTCAACCGCGTGCAGTTCACCAGCGACCTGCTGCCGGCCGACGTCGCCGGCATCTCGGTGTATGAACGCGAAAAGAACGGCTTCGTGTTCCACCCCGGCCCGATCTTCAGCCAGGTGCTGCTGGCCGACGAGATCAACCGCGCCACGCCCAAGACCCAATCCGGCCTGCTGGAAGCGATGGAGGAGCGCCAGGTCACGGCCGACGGCGTCACGCGGCCGCTGCCCGAACCCTTCTTCGTGATCGCGACCCAGAACCCGGCGCACCAGGTCGGCACCTTCCCGCTGCCGGAATCCCAGCTCGACCGCTTCCTGATGTGCCTGTCGCTGGGCTACCCCGACGCCGGCGCCGAGCGCGCCCTGCTGATGGGCGAGGACCGGCGCGCCATGCTGAAGACCCTGCAGCCGGTGATGCGCCCGGAAGAGCTGATGGACGCCCAGCGCTCGCTGCGCGCGATCCATGCCTCGGGCGCGCTGATCGATTACCTGCAGGCCCTGGCCCAGGAATCGCGTTCCGGCAAGCTGTTTGCCGAAGGCCTGTCGCCGCGCGCCGTGCTGGCCCTGCTGCAGGCCGCCCGCGCCTGGGCCGCGCTGGAGGGACGCGACCACGTGATCCCGGAAGACATCCAGACCCTGCTGGTGCCCGTTTGCGCGCACCGCCTGCGGCCGCTGAAAGCGACCCATGGAGGCGGCGGCGCCAGCCGCGACCTGGTGCTGCAGCTGCAGAAGTCGGTGCCGGTCTGAGAATGACGACGGCGGCTGTGGCAAGACTCCCGCTGGGCGCCCGCATCTTTGCCTGGCTGCGCGGACGGCGCAGCACCTGGCGCGAGCGCACCACCGCGCGCGACCGCGGCGAAGTGGAGCTGGACCAGCGCCGCGTCTACATCCTGCCGACGCGCGCCGGCCTCGGTTTCGGCGCCCTGCTGCTGGCGCTGCTCGTCGGTTCGATCAACTACAGCCTGGGCCTGGGCTTCGGCCTGACCTTCGTGGCCGCCGCCTGCGGGCTGGTCGACATGATCTATACCTACCGCAACCTGGCCCACCTGCACCTGCGCCCAGGCCGCGCCGGCGCCGTGTTCGCGGGCGAGGAAGCGCCCTTCGAGCTGCAGCTGTCCAACCGCACGCGCCTGGCCCGCTTCGCGGTCTGGATCGACCTCGATACGGCCACGGACCCGCGCCATGCGGTCGACGTCGCAGCCGGCTCCGGCGCCACCGTGGTCCTCGGCGGCGCCAGCAAACAGCGCGGCTGGATGAAGGCGCCGCGCGTGCGCCTGTCGACCCGCTTTCCGCTCGGCCTGTTCAATGCCTGGAGCTACTGGCAGCCGGACAGCCGCGCCCTGGTCTATCCCTTCCCCGAACAGGATGCGCCGCCGCTGCCGGTCAGCGGCCATCCCAGCCCCGACGGCTTCGGCAGCGCCGGCAGCGACGACTTCGCCGGCGTGCGCAGCTACCAGCCCGGCGACCCGCTGCGCCAGCTGGCGTGGCGCCAGATCGCCCGCCTCGACCCTTCACTGGGCGGCCAGCTGGTGAGCAAGCTGTTCGAAGGCGGCTCGCTCGACGAACTGGTGCTCGACCTGGAGGCGATCGAGCCGCGCCTTGGCCTGGAGCTGAAGCTCTCGCGGCTGACGCGCTGGGTGCTGGAGGCGGAGCTGCGCTCCCTGCCCTACGCGCTGCGCCTGGGCCGCCAAAGCATCGCCTCGGCGCTCGGCCCGGCCCACCAGGCGGCCTGCCTGGAAGCGCTGGCCCTGTACGGCATCGCGGGCGAGGAGCGATGAGCCTCCCGCGCTTCCCGCTGCCGCTGTCGCGCGACAAGCAGGACACCCTGCTGCTGCTCGCCAGCACGGTGCTGGTGCTGCTGCCGCACGCGTCCCACCTGCCGCCCTGGGTGACGCTGGTATGCGGCGCCACGCTGGTCTGGCGCGCGGTCCTGACGATGCTGGGCAGGCGCATGCCGACCAACCTGCTGCTGGTGCCGCTGGCGATCGCCGCGATGGCGGGCGTGCTGGCCACCTACCAGACGGTGCTCGGGCGCGATGCCGGGGTCGCGATGCTGGTGCTGCTGGTCGCCTTCAAGATGCTGGAGATGCATGCGCGGCGCGACCTGTTCGTGGTGGTGTTCCTGTGCTTCTTCCTGGTGCTGACGAATTTCTTCTACTCGCAGAGCATGGGCACCGCTTTCCTGATGATCGTCTCGATCCTGGCCCTGCTGACCACCCAGCTGTCGTTCCAGCTGACCGGCGCCGTGCCGCCCTTGCGCACCCGGCTGCTGATGGGGGCGAGGATCCTGGCGCTGGCGGCGCCGCTGGCGGCGCTCGGCTTCGTCCTGTTCCCGCGCGTCGAGGGCCCGCTGTGGGGCCTGCCCGACGATGCGCACAGCGCCCGCGCCGGCCTGTCCGACAGCATGGCGCCGGGCCAGTTCTCGAACCTGGCCCGGTCCGACGACCCGGCCTTCCGCGTGAAGTTCGACGGCCCGCCCCCGGCCCAGCCGCAGCTGTACTGGCGCGGCCCGGTGCTGGGCGCCTATGACGGACGCACCTGGACCCGCCTGCTGCCGCGCCCCCAGTTCGGCCGCAAGGCGCCGCCGGCGGTGGCGATCGCGGTGCGCGGCCAGCCGCTGCACTACGAAATCACGCTGGAGCCCACCGACACGCGCTGGCTGTTCGCGCTCGAGATCCCGCGCGCCCTGCCGCAGCTGGCTGGCGGCGCCGCCAGCGTCACCCCGCAGCTCGAACTGCAGGCCGCGAGCCCGGTGCGCGAACGGATCCGCTACGAGCTGAGCTCCTACGTGGACTTCAGCCTCCAGGCCGGCGACACCCTGGAAAACGCCTACCA
Organism: Massilia aerilata; assembly: GCF_042656905.1. Classification (NCBI taxonomy): domain Bacteria; kingdom Pseudomonadati; phylum Pseudomonadota; class Betaproteobacteria; order Burkholderiales; family Oxalobacteraceae; genus Massilia; species Massilia aerilata. The sequence continues at coordinate 213,079 of NZ_JBHSMZ010000008.1, read as the reverse complement.
ATGGCTGCTGCTGCCGTATGGCCGCAATCCGCGGGCGCTGGCGGCCGGCGAACGCCTGCGCCAGGACTACACGGAGCCGATGCGGCGGGTGCAGGCGGTGCTGCGCCAGTTCGCGACGGGCGGCTATTCCTACACGCTGCAGCCGCCGCTGCTGGGCGGCGACGCGGTCGATGAATTCCTGTACCAGACCCGCGCCGGCTTCTGCGAGCACTACGCCGGCGCCTTCGTGTTCCTGATGCGCGCGGCCGGCATCCCGGCGCGCGTGGTGACCGGCTACCAGGGCGGCGAACTGAATCCCATCGACGGCTACTTCACGGTGCGCCGGTCCGACGCCCATGCCTGGAGCGAGGTCTGGCTGCCGCGCCTGGGCTGGGTGCGGATCGACCCGACCGCGGCGGTGGCGCCCGACCGCGTGCAGCGCAACCTGGCGCAGGCCTTGCCTGCGCCCGAGCCTTTCGGCTTCAGGGCCCTCGGCCGGCTGATGCAGCCGGCGCCCGATTCCATCCTGGCAAGAGTCCGCTATGCGATCGCGGCCGCCAACAATGGCTGGAACCAGTGGGTGCTGAACTACACGGCGCAGCGCCAGCTAGCCTTGATGGAAACCCTGCAGGAAAACCTGTTCGGCTGGCGCAGCCTGGCCCTGCTGGCGCTGGCCTGGGTGCTGTTGCTGATCGCAGGAAAATTCTCCCGGCAAAGGCGAGTGGACCCTGTCGATAAGCTATACTCGGCCTTGTGCCACCGCCTCGGCCAGCTGGGCCTGCCGCGTGCACCGGACGAAGGACCGACGGCCTATGCCGCACGTGTCGCCGGCGCCGCCCTGGCCCCCGAACCGAAGGCCGCCGCGGCCGAATTCCTGCGCCGCTACAGCGCCTGGCGCTACGCACCGCCATTGCAGTCCCAGCCCCAGGGCGCCGGCCTGCTGACCACCTTGAAACAGTTGCTGTCCCGAGTTCGATGAAATCCTTTGCTTCGCTACTGCTTGCCCTCGCCGTCGGCGCCGGGCAGGCGTCCCACGCCATCGCCGCTTCCTCGATCCACCATACCGGCGCCAAGGCCGCCGCCAAATCGGCCAAGTCCGGCAAGGCGGCCAGGACCGCCCTCAAAGCTGGCAAAAAGGGCAAGGCCGCCAAGGCCGCGCCTGCGCCCAAGCGCCCCGCCATCGACTACGACGGCGAGCAGGTCAACTTTGGCGAATGGCAGGCGGTGCGCGATTTCGAGGACGACATGGTGAACCGCAACGGCTTCGAGCGCGCCGAGGTGGAAGCCGTGGTGGCGAAGCTGCGCTTCATCGATTCCGCGGTCCAGCTGGTGAAGCCCGCGCCGCCGGGCAAGCCGAAGAACTGGCAAGCCTACAGCGAGCGCTTCATCGAACCGATCCGCATCAATGCCGGCGTGCGCTTCTGGAACGAGAACACGGCCGACCTGGCGCGCGCCGAAGCCCTCTACGGCGTGCCGGCCGAGATCATCGCCGGCATCATCGGCGTCGAGACCATCTATGGCCGCGACACCGGGCGATTCCGCGTGATGGACGTGCTGGCCACCCTTGCCTTCGCCTATCCGGAATCGCCGAACCGCAACGACCGCATGCAGTTCTTCCGCAGCGAGCTGGAGCAGACCATGCTGCTGGCGCGCAAGGAAAGCATCGACCCGTTCTCGCTGCTGGGCTCGTTTGCCGGCGCGGTCGGCATGCCGCAGTTCATGCCGAGCAATATCCTGAAATATGGGGTCGACTTCGACGGCGACGGCATCGTCGACCTGCGCAACTCGCCGGCCGATGCGATCGGCAGCGTGGCGAACTTCCTGGTCGCGCATGGCTGGGACCGCAATGCGACGGGCCCGTCCGTATTCCCCGCCGACGTCGCCCCCAGCCTGTCCTGGGAACCGCTGCTGGGCGGCCTGGAGGCGCGCTACGCGGCGGCCGAGCTGCAAGGGGCCGGCGTGGTCACCCGCACCGCCCTGCCGGATCAGCGTCATTACGGCCTGATCGACCTGCAGAATGGTGCCGACCCGACCGAGTACTGGGTGGCGAATGCTAACTTCTTTGCTATTACAAAATATAATCGGAGTTATTTCTATGCCATGTCGGTGGTCGAACTGGGCCGGGCGGTGCGCCTGGCGCGCGGCTTTTGACTGTTAATTGGACAGAAACTTTGTATCTCTTTGTAACGATGCAACAGCTGTTATTGCTGAGTTAATGCAGTACTGACAACACGATACTCCCCGGGGGTATCCTTGTTTCCTCTCGCTAGTTCTTCTAGGAAACAGTCCCTCCATCCCCATACCCCCACTATTCTTGGCGTTTCACTATGCCGTTTGGAAACGTGCGGCAGCGCATCGAGAATTGCTTTACACTTAAGTTTAAATAAAAAGCAATTAATTTTTCAGTGAGTTTGTGAGAGAATTGCATTGCGGCTATTGTTGCAGCAAGACAACGGACTTAGCGAGCGCGACTGATCCTTATTGCTCTTAAGTACTAAATTAGAAATAAGTTGTATAATTTAGTAGAAATTATCGTAACCTTGTTGGGAAATAACAGCCGCCAGCGAGCTCCTTCAACCCCAAAATAGGAATAGTGACATCATGACGAACCAAGTCGGCATTGATATGAACAGCGATTCGGAGAATGACGAACTGCTGCAGTACAACCCGAACCGCCTGCTCGACACCCTGATCGAGAACCTGCGCCTGAAGAACGACGCAGCCCTGTCGCGTGCCCTGGAAGTCGCGCCGCCGGTCATCTCGAAAATCCGCCACCACCGCCTGCCGGTCGGCGCTTCGCTGCTGATCCGCATGCACGAAGTCAGCGACCTGTCGATCCGCGACCTGCGCTACCTGATGGGCGACCGCCGTGCGAAATTCCGCATCAGCGACAAGCAGTTCAAGCCGAAGGACAAGGACAACAGCGTCGGCGCGGAATAAACCGTGGGCGCGACTACGGACGGCGGCACAGCATGCCGCCGCACCGTCGTAGCAGTCATCGTTGCAGCAATTCTTCCTCGTGAGGGGAGACACCCAGCGCCAAAACCCCGCGCCGGGCATCAAGAGCCAGTCCAGCAGAATCAGGCGGGGAACACACCCGTCGACAGATAACGATCGCCGCGGTCGCAGACGACGAACACGATCGTCGCATTCTCCACGGTCTGCGAAATGCGCAAGGCGATTTCGCAGGCACCGGCCGCGGAAATACCGCAGAAGATCCCCTCCTCGGCCGCCAGCCGGCGCGCCATCTGTTCCGCAGCAGCCTGCGTCACGTTCTCGACCTGGTCGACGCGCGCCTTGTCGAAGATCTTCGGCAGATAGGCTTCCGGCCATTTGCGGATACCGGGGATCGAAGAACCCTCTTCCGGCTGGGCGCCGACGATGCGGATCGCCTCGTTCTTTTCCTTCAGGTAGTGCGACACGCCCATGATGGTGCCGGTGGTGCCCATGGCGCTGACGAAGTGGGTGATGCGGCCTTCGGTATCGCGCCAGATTTCCGGGCCGGTAGTCTCGTAGTGGGCGCGCGGATTGTCCTGGTTGGCGAACTGGTCGAGGATGATGCCCTTGCCGTCCTTCTGCATCGATTCGGCGAGGTCGCGCGCATACTCCATGCCGCCGGTCTTCGGGGTCAGGATGATCTGGGCGCCGTAGGCCGCCATGCTCTGGCGGCGTTCGATCGACAGGTTGTCCGGCATCAGCAGCAGCATCTTGTAGCCCTTGATCGCGGCCGCCATGGCCAGCGCGATGCCGGTGTTGCCGCTGGTGGCCTCGATCAGGGTATCGCCCGGCTTGATCTGGCCGCGCTCCTCGGCGCGGCTCAGCATGGAGATGGCGGCGCGGTCCTTGACCGAACCTGCCGGGTTGTTGCCTTCGAGCTTGCCGAGAATGACGTTGTTGCGGGCCGCGGCCTCAGCGCCGGGAATGCGGACCAGCTGCACCAGCGGGGTGTTGCCGATCGTGTCCTGGATGGTCTTGTATGCCATGGGTGTGCGTCTGCTTTCTTGCGATCTCAAAACGCCATTCTAATCCGAGATCAACAGCGGCGTATGGGGCCGGCTGCAGAGAGCATGATTCACGGCAAGACGTAGGGTGGGGCCTTTCAGTCCGGGGGACTGAAAGGCGTGCCCACGAGGACGCCGGCGTGTCGCGAGCGCCCGCGTGGGCTCGGGGAACCCACCCTACGTTTTAGCTGGCTGCCTTGCCGGCAGCCTCAGGCTTCGCAGCCGACTTGGATGCCTTGGCCGGCTTGGCCGCAGCCTTGTCTTCCGGCTTCGCCATCGGCGCGCCGTCCTTCGACTTGCCGTTCACCTGCAGGCCGGCTTCCGACAGCTTGGCGGCGCGCTTGTCGCCCACGCCCTTGACGCGTTTCTGGAAGTCCGCCCAGTCCTTGAACTCGCCCTTCGCGCGTTCGTCGAGGATGGTCTTCGACATGCTCGGGCCGACGCCCTTCACCGAGTCCAGTGCCGCGGCATCGGCCTTGTTGACGTCGACCTGGGCGAACGCCATGTTCACCGACGCCGCGAGCACGGCGATTGCAAGGAACAGTTTCTTGATCATCTGGTTTTCTCCGTTGGTTGGAAAGCGGACGGCAGGCGCCGCCCGGATTCTCTAACGGATTAGATCGCCGGGCGTTGACACAGGCGCTTGTGAGCGCTCAATCAACGCCGCGGAACTCAAGAGCCGTCGCTGCGGCGGCGATGCGCGAACAGTTCGTCGCGGGTGACGGTGGCGGTGCCCAGCTTGCCGACCACGATGCCGCCGGCGCGGTTGGCGGTGGCCAGCGCTTCGTCCAGCGGGCTGCCTGCGCCCAGCATCGCGGCCATGGTCGCGATCACGGTGTCGCCGGCGCCGGAGACGTCGAACACTTCGCGTGCGTCGGCCTGCACGTGCAGGACCTCATCGGCCGTGTACAGGCTCATCCCCTCTTCCGAACGGGTCAGCAGCAGCGCGGTCAGGCCGAGCTCCTCGCGCAGGTCCTGGGCCTTTTGCGTCAGCTGCTCTTCGGTCTTCCAGCTGCCGACGATGCGCTTGAGTTCCGACTTGTTCGGGGTCAGCATGGTCGCGCCGGCATAGGGCGAGAAATCGTCGCCCTTCGGGTCGACCATCACGGTCTTGCCGGCGTCGCGCGCCATGCGGATCATCTCGGCCACGTTCACCAGGCTGCCCTTGTTGTAGTCGGAAAAGATGATGACATCGTAATCCGGCAGCACGGCCTTGAACTGGGTCAGCTTGTCGCGCAGCGTGGTCTCGCTGGGCGCCTCTTCGAAGTCGATGCGCACCATCTGCTGCTGGCGCCCGATCACGCGCAGCTTGACGATGGTGGAGATCTGCTCGTCGCGCTTCAGGTAGGTGGCGATGCTGGATTCGCGCAGGATCTGCTCGACCTCGTCGCCGGCTTCGTCGTTGCCGACCACGCCCAGCAGGCCGCACTGGGCGCCGAGGGCGGCGGCGTTGCGCGCCACGTTGGCGGCGCCGCCGAGGCGGGCTTCGCGTTTCTCGATGCGCACCACAGGCACCGGGGCTTCCGGCGAGATGCGCGAGACGTCGCCGAACCAGTAGCGGTCGAGCATGACGTCGCCGACCACCAGCAGGCGGACGGCGTCCAGGTCCGGCGCTTCGGCTTGCCGGTAGCTGTCGGTGGGCAGCAGGCGGCTGGGAATGTCCTTGGCCATGATTTCCCTCACTTGCTGGTCAGGACCGAGCGGCCGATGCCGTGGTACTCGATGCCCAGCCCGGTCATCTGCGCCGGCTCGTACAGGTTGCGGCCGTCGATGACCACCGGCTGCTTCAGCCTCGCCTTGAGCTGCTCGAAGTCGGGGCTGCGGAAGGCCTTCCATTCGGTGACGATGACCAGCGCCTCGGCGCCATCCAGTGCTTCCATCGGCGCATCCTTGAACTCGATGCGGGACAGCTTGTCCGCGCCGAGGTCGAGCTCCAGCACGCGCCGCGCTTCCGGCATCGCCACCGGGTCGTACACGGCGACGCTGGCGCCGCGCGCGATCAGCTCCTGCAGCAGCACGCGCGACGGCGCTTCGCGCATGTCGTCGGTGTTCGGCTTGAAGGCCAGGCCCCAGACCGCGAAACGCTTGCCGGCCAGGTCTTCGCCGAAGCGCGCCACGACCTTGCGGCCCAGCACGTGCTTCTGGCGCTCGTTGACGGCTTCCACCGCGCTCAGGATCAGCAGGTCCTGGCCATACTGGCGCGCGGTGCGCTCGATCGCCTGCACGTCCTTCGGGAAGCAGGAACCGCCGTAGCCGGCGCCGGCGTACAGGAAGCTGTGGCCGATGCGCGGGTCCGAGCCGATGCCGTGGCGGACCGCCTCGATGTCGGCGCCCACTTTATCGGCCAGGTTGGCCAGTTCGTTCATGAAGGAGATACGGGTCGCCAGCATGGCGTTGGCGGCGTATTTCGTGAACTCGGCCGAGCGCACGTCCATCCAGAAGCTGCGTTCGTGGTTGCGGTTGAACGGCGCGTACAGCAGCTTCATGAGCTCGCGCGCGCGCTGGCCGTTGGCCGAGCTGTCGTGGCCGATGACGATGCGGTCGGGACGCATGAAGTCCTCGACGGCGGCGCCCTCTTTCAGAAATTCCGGGTTCGAGACCACGGTGAACTCGGTCTGGGCGCCGCGTGCCGCCAGCTCTTCCTTGATGGCTGCGGAAACGCGGTCGGCGGTGCCCACCGGCACGGTCGACTTGTCGACCACGACCTTGAAGCCGTCCATGTGGCGGCCGATGTTGCGGGCGGCGGCCAGCACGTACTGCAGGTCGGCCGAGCCGTCTTCGTCGGGCGGGGTGCCGACGGCGATGAACTGCAGCTGGCCGTGGGCCACGCTGGCGGCGACATCGGTCGAGAAACGCAGGCGGCCGGCGGCGCGGTTGCGCGCGACGACTTCTTCCAGGCCGGGTTCGTGGATCGGGATACCGCCTTCGTTGAGCATGTCGATCTTGCGCTGGTCGACGTCGAGGCAGAACACATCGTTGCCTAGCTCCGCGAGACAGGCGCCGGTGACGAGACCGACGTAGCCGGTGCCGATAATCGTAATTTTCATCTTTTCAGGACCTTAGTTCATCACATTCAGTTCTTCGGTGCGGCGCGGCGGGTAGGTCTCCCACTTGCTGCAACCGGGGCACTGCCAATAGTACTGGCGGGCCTTGAAACCGCAGTGGCTGCACTGGTAGCGCGCGAGCTTTTGCGTATAGCCGTGGACGAGGTTCTTCACCATCGAGAGTTCTTCCCAGACGTTTGCCGGCGCGTCCATGAGCCGCGCTTCGAGCAATTTGTCCAGGCCAAGCAGGGTCGGATTACGGCGCAATTCTTCCACCACCAGCTGTTTGGCAGCGTCCACGCCGTTCAGTTCGATGACGGCCTTGAACACCACCTCGATCAGATCAATGGACGACGCCTCCGACAGGTAGGAGCGCAACAGGTTGACGCCTTCCTGCGGCCGGCCGACCTTGCGGTAGCCGTCCATCAGGCGTGCGGCCACCAGGGCCACGTGCGGCACGCTTTGCTGCTCGACGCGGCGCCAGGTCTTCAGTGCGCCTTCGATGTCGCCCTGGGCGGTCTGGGCGTCGCCGTACAGCATGGTCGCGCGCACGCTCTTGCGGTCGGCCTGCAGCGCCTTGTCCAGTAACTGCATGGCGTCGGCCGGCTGCATGTGGACCAGCGCGTCCTGGGCCAGCTCGCAATAGAACTGGGCGATCTCCTTGTGCTGGGCGCCGGCGCCGGATTCCTGCAGGCCCTCGGCGGCGGCGATCGCGCGGCGCCATTCCTTTTCGCGCTGGAAGATTTCCAACAGAGCTCTGCGGGCCTGCACGCCGTACTGGGTGTCGACCAGCAGGTTGAAGGTTTCCTCGGCGCGGTCGAGCAGGCCGGCTTTCAGGTAGTCCATGCCGAGTTCGTACTGGGCATGCACCTGCTGCTCGATCGGCAGGTCGGGACGCGAGAGGAGGTTCTGGTGGACGCGGATGGCGCGCTCGGTCTCGCCGCGGCGGCGGAACAGGTTACCCAGCGCGAAGTGCATCTCGGCGGTTTCCGGGTCGAGCTTGACGATCTCGATGAAGGCGTCGATCGCCTTGTCCGGCTGCTCGTTGAGGAGGAAGTTCAGGCCCTTGAAGTAACCGCGCGGCAGGCTGCGCGATTCGGAAACCAGCTGCTTGATGTCGACGCGGGCGGCGATCCAGCCGAGGGCAAAAAAGACGGGGATGCCGAGCAACCACCAGATTTCAAATTCCATGTGATTCTTTTTTTGTTGTGACGACAGTTCAGCGCGGCGTGACGCTGTCGGGTTGCGGGGCGCTGGCGGCGGTGCCGGCGGCGCTCTGCAGGGCCTGGATGGTGTTCTTGTGCTGGGAGCTTTCGCGGCGGTGGCGGAACACGGTCGGCGTGACCGCGAGAATGCCGAGGAAGGCGCCGGCAATGAAGAAAGCCAGCAGCATCAGCACCAGGGGACCGCGCAGCTCATAGCCCAGGAAGAAATGCAGGTCCACCTGGTCGGTGTTCTTGAGGGCGAAGCCGAAAAAGAGGACGAACAGGATGCATCCGAGGATGGCGGAAACAATCTTCATCTCATTAGGTCCTGTCAGGAAACACGTCAAAGGCGAAGTGTCGCATATTTGGGATGAGTTTTCAAAACACAGCTACGTCGCTCCCGCGAAGGCGGGAGCCCAAGTTTTGCTATTTGCCACGAACTTGGGTCCCCGCCTTCGCGGGGACGACGTTTAAGCGAAAAAAAACGGCATCCCGTAAAGGACGCCGTTTCTGTCCGCTCGACGGCAGACGACTCAGTCTTCGATGATCGGTTGCCCGACCATCGCGTCGACCCGTTCGCGCAACTGCTTGCCCGGCTTGAAGTGGGGAACCCGCTTTTCGGGCACCATCACCTTGTCGCCGGACTTCGGATTGCGTCCGATGCGGGGCGGCCGGCTGTTCAGCGCGAAGCTGCCGAAACCGCGGATCTCGATGCGCTGGCCAGTCGACAAAGCGTTGGTCATCGCATCCAGAATGGTCTTGACGGCGTATTCCGCATCTTTTGCCACCAGCTGAGAGTAACGCTCGGCCAGGCGGTTGATCAGCTCGGACTTGGTCATCTGCGCGTATCCAGGTTATTAACCTTTGTTGTCGAACTTGGCCTTCAGCAGTGCGCCCAGCGAGGTGGTGCCGGAAGCAGCGCTGTTGTCCGAAGCCAGCTTCTGCATGGCTTCATGGGTGTCGGCATTGTCTTTCGCCTTGATCGACAGCTGGATGCTGCGAGCCTTGCGGTCGACGTTGATGACCAGGGCTTCGACCTTGTCGCCCACTTTCAGGTGGGTGCCGGCGTCTTCCACGCGGTCACGCGAGATTTCCGAAGCGCGCAGGTAGCCTTCGACTTCTTCGTTCAGCGCGATCACGGCGCCTTTCGGCTCAACCGATTTCACGGTGCCGGTGACCAGGGTGCCCTTGTCGTTCAGCGAAGCGAAGTTGTTGAACGGGTCGCCTTCCAGCTGCTTCACGCCCAGCGAGACACGCTCGCGCTCGACGTCGATTGCCAGAACCACGGCTTCCAGCTCGTCGCCCTTCTTGAAGCGACGCACGGCTTCTTCGCCGGCTTCGGTCCAGGACAGGTCCGACAGGTGCACCAGGCCGTCGATGTTGCCCGGCAGGCCGATGAACACGCCGAAGTCGGTGATCGACTTGATCGAACCCTTGACCTTGTCGCCCTTCTTGTGGGTCATGCCGAAGTCGTCCCACGGATTCGCCTTGCACTGCTTCATGCCCAGCGAGATACGGCGACGCTCTTCGTCGATTTCCAGGACCATGACTTCGACTTCGTCGCCCAGCTGGACAACCTTGTTCGGGGCCACGTTCTTGTTGGTCCAGTCCATTTCCGAGACGTGCACCAGGCCTTCGATGCCCTGCTCGACTTCCACGAACGCGCCGTAGTCGGTCAGGTTGGTGACCTTGCCGAACAGACGGGTGCCTTGCGGGTAGCGACGCGACAGACCGGTCCACGGATCGTCGCCCAGCTGCTTCACGCCCAGCGAGACGCGGTTCTTTTCCTGATCGTACTTCAGGACCTTGGCGGTGATTTCCTGGCCGACGGTCAGGACTTCCGACGGGTGACGCACACGACGCCATGCCAGGTCGGTGATGTGCAGCAGGCCGTCGATGCCGCCCAGGTCGACGAACGCACCGTAGTCGGTGATGTTCTTGACGACGCCGGTGACCACGGTGCCTTCTTTCAGGGTTTCCATCAGCTTCGCACGCTCTTCGCCCATCGATGCTTCGATGACGGCGCGACGCGACAGCACGACGTTGTTACGCTTGCGGTCCAGCTTGATGACCTTGAATTCGAGGGTCTTGCCTTCGAACGGGGTGGTGTCCTTGACCGGACGGGTGTCGACCAGCGAACCCGGCAGGAATGCGCGGATGCCGTTGGTCAGGACGGTCAGGCCGCCCTTGACTTTGCCATTCACGGTGCCGGTGACGATCTCGCCCGACTCCATTGCTTTTTCCAGAGCCAGCCACGATGCCAGGCGCTTGGCCTTGTCGCGCGACAGGATGGTATCGCCGAAACCGTTTTCCAGCGATTCGATGGCCACGGAAACGAAGTCGCCAATCTGGACTTCCAGTTCGCCCTGGTCATTCTTGAATTCTTCGACCGGGATGAAAGCTTCCGACTTCAGGCCTGCGTTGACGATCACGAAGTTGTGATCCAGACGCACGACTTCGGCCGAGATGACTTCGCCCGAACGCATGTCTTGACGCGACAGCGACTCTTCGAAGAGTGCTGCGAAGCTTTCCATACCGGTATCTTGATTTGCTGCAGTAGCCATGAGATTTTTAAAGGTTAGCCAGCAGAATGGCGGGTGCCTTCTGAACTGGGTCAGGTTGAAACACACCCGGGGCGAGCCCCAGGCACCACTAGCTGTGCGCGTACCAGCCGAGTACTTTGGCGACCGCTTCGTCAACGGTCATTTCCGAGGTATCGAGGATATGCGCACCCTCTGCCGGAACCAGCGGCGCCACGGCGCGCTGGGTATCGCGCGCATCGCGGGACTGCAAATCTTCCAGCAGATCGTCCATATTAGCAGAAAATCCTTTGTCAATCAATTGCTTATACCGGCGTTGCGCACGTGCCTCAACACTTGCGGTCAGGAACACTTTGCACTTCGCGCCAGGAAAGATTACGGTGCCCATGTCGCGGCCGTCGGCCACCAGGCCGGGGGTCTCGCGGAAGCCCAGCTGCAGCCCGAACAGGGCCTGGCGCACCGCCGGCAGGGCCGCGATCTTCGAGGCCGTGTTGCCGACTTCCTCGGCGCGGATGGCGTTGCCGACCTCCTCGGTCCCGAGGTAGATGTGGCCGCCGTTGAAGCGGACCGTCAGGTGCTCGGCCACCTTGGCGAGGGCGTGCTCGTCCTTCATGTCGGTGCCGCGGCGCAAGGCCGACAGCGCGGTCAGGCGGTACAGGGCGCCGGAATCGAGCAGGTGGAAGCCGAGGTGGTCGGCCACGCGGTGGGCCACCGTGCCCTTGCCGGACGCGGTCGGGCCGTCGATCGTAATGACGGGGATATTTGAATGTGGCATGTGTTCAGAATAAATCGTTCTTGGCGATCCCGGCAAACGTTTCGAAATAATCCGGGAAAGTCTTGGCCACGCATTTCGGGTCGTTGATGCGCATGGCGTTGCCGCGGCGCGCCTTGCCGTCCAGCGAGGCCAGCGAGAAGCACATCGCCATCCGGTGGTCGTCGTAGGTGTCGATGGTGGCCGGCTGCAGCGCCTCGGGCGGGGTCACGCGCAGGTAGTCCTCGCCCTCCTCCACGATGGCGCCGACCTTGCGCAGTTCCGTCGCCATGGCCGCCAGGCGGTCGGTTTCCTTCACGCGCCAGCTGGCGATGTTGCGCAGCGTGCTGGTGCCGTCGGCGTAGAGCGCGGCCACGGCGATGGTCATGGCGGCGTCCGGGATGTGGTTGAAGTCGGCGTCGATGGCCTTCAGCACGCCGTTCGAACGCGCCTCGATCCAGGTATCGCCCTTCACGATGCTCACGCCCATCTGCTCCAGCGCGTCGGCAAAGCGGACGTCGCCCTGGATGCTGTCGCGGCCCACGCCCTCGACCCGCACCGGACCGCCGGCAATCGCGCCAGCCGCCAGGAAATAGGAAGCCGAGGAAGCGTCGCCTTCGACGTGGATGCTGCCCGGCGAGCGGTACTTCTGCCCCGGCTGCACGGTGAAGCTGCTCCAGCCGTCCTGCTCCACCGTCACGCCGAAGCGGCGCATCAGGTTCAGGGTGATCTCGATGTACGGCTTCGAAATCAGCTCGCCCTCGACCGCGATGGTCACCGGATGGTCTTTCGCCATCAGCGGCGCGGACATCAGCAGCGCGGTCAGGAACTGGCTCGACACGTTGCCGCGCACCGACATGCGGTTCGCATGGATGTGGCCGCGGCGGATGCGCAGCGGCGGATAGCCTGCGTTGCCGGTGTACTCGATCTGGGCGCCGACCGCGTTCAGGGCGTCGACCAGGTCGCCGATCGGGCGCTCGTGCATGCGCTGCACGCCATGCAGCGTGTAGTCGCCGCCGATCACGGCCAGGCTTGCTGTCAGCGGGCGGATCGCGGTGCCGGCATTGCCCATGAAGAGGTCGGCCTCATGAATCGGCAGCACGCCGCCCGCGCCGTGCACGACGTGGGTGCGCTCGTCGAGCTGGTCCCACCGGATGCCCAGCTTTTGCAGGGCGCCCAGCATGACCAGGGTGTCGTCCGAGGCCAGCAGGTCGTGAATGGTGGTCGTGCCCTCGCTCAGCGCCGCCAGCAGCAGCGTGCGGTTGGAGATGCTCTTCGAACCGGGCAGGCGCACCGTGCCTTCGACATGCATCACGGGCTCGAGATCGAGGTGTTCGGGGTAGTGTTTGGCTTGACTCATTCTGTTCCTGATTCCTGGGCTGGCGGTTTTTCGGCGGCCTCGATCGCATCGATCCATGCGCGCCGGGCACGCTGGGCGTTGCCGTAGACGGCCTCGAGCCCGGGGCCGTCGGCGTCCGCAAGGCAGGCGCGCAGGCCCTGTAATTGTGCCAGATAGGCATCCAGCTCACCGAGCAGCGCGTCGCGGTTGGCGAGGCTGATGTCGCGCCACATTTCGGGCGATGAGCCGGCAATGCGCGTGAAGTCGCGGAAGCCGCTGGCCGCATACTGGAAAAGTAAATCGGCATGCGCCTTGTTGGCGATATCGTCGACCAGCGCATAGGCCAGCAGGTGCGGCAGATGGCTGACGGCGGCGAACACCTTGTCGTGCTCGCCCGGCGAGAGGACGTGGATGATGGCGCCGCATTGGCGCCAGGCGGCGGCAACCTTGTCGACTGCAGCCTGCGGATTTTCCGGGAGCGGCGTCAGCACGGCTTTTTTGCCGCGGTAGAGGTCGGGGATGGCGGCGTCCGGACCGTTCGATTCGCGTCCCGCGATCGGATGGCCGGGCACGAACTGGGCTATGCGCTCCTGCAGCACGGCGCGGGCATTGGCGACCACGTCCGACTTGGTGCTGCCGGCGTCGGTGACGATGGTGTGCGGCTCCAGCCAGGGCAGCAGCCCGGCCAGGATGGCCGGGGTCTGCGCCACCGGCGCCGCGATCATGACCAGATCCGCGCCGCGCAGCGCCTGCTCGGGCGTGGTGTAGGCCTGGTCGACGATGCCCAGCTGGAGCGCCCGCGCCAGGGCTTCGCCCGAGCGCTCGAGACCGACAACGGTCTTGACCGCGCCGGCCGCCTTCAGTCCCAGCGCGAAGGAGCCGCCGATCAGGCCGACGCCGACGATGACGACTTTATCGAACATTCAGGCCAGCGCCTGCTTGAGGGCTTCGACGAAACGCGCATTCTCTTCCGGCAGGCCGATGGAAATGCGCAGCCACTGCGGCAGGCCATAGGCGCCGACCGGACGCACGATCACACCCTGCTTCAGCAGCGCCAGGTTGACGCGCGCGCCGGCGCCTTCGTCGTCGCCGACCTTCACCAGCACGAAGTTGCCGTGCGAAGGCACGTACTCCAGCTTCAGTTCATCGAAGGCGGCGGTCAGCTGGGCGTAGCCGGCGCGGTTGTTCTCGAAGCCCTTCTGCAGGAAGTCCTTGTCGTTCAGGGCGGCGATGGCGGCCGCCTGGGCCAGCGAATTCACGTTGAAAGGCTGGCGGATGCGGTTCATCAGGTCCGTGACCGCCGGCTGGGCGATCGCGAAGCCGACGCGCAGGCCGGCCAGGCCATAGGCCTTCGAGAAGGTGCGCGAGACGATCAGGTTGGGGAACTTGCGCACCCACTGGGTCGATTCGAACTGGTCCTTCTGCTCCAGGTATTCGTTGTAGGCCTCGTCCAGCACGACCACGACGTTCGACGGCACCTTGGCCAGGAAGGCCTCGATCTCGGCGGCCGCGATGAAGGTGCCGGTCGGGTTGTTCGGATTGGCGATGAAGACCAGCTTGGTGTCCGCGTCGATCGCCGCCGCCATCGCATCGAGGTCATGACCGTAATCCTTTGCAGGCACCACGATGCCGCGCGCGCCCACGCCCTGCGTCGCCAGCGCGTACACGGCAAAGGCGTACTGCGCGTAGACCACGGACTGGCCCTTCTGCACGAAGGCATGGGCGGCGATCTCGAGGATGTCGTTGGAGCCGTTGCCGAGGGTGATCCAGTCGGCCGGCACGTCGTAGCGCCTGGCCAGCGCGGCCTTCAGCTCGAAGCCGTTGGCGTCCGGGTAGCGGCCCAGTTCCGCGGCTGCCTGCGCCATCGCCTGTTTTGCCGATTCGGGCACGCCGAAGGGGTTTTCGTTGGAAGCCAGCTTGACGATATTGGCTTCATCAAGACCGAACTCGCGGGCGACTTCGGAGATGGGTTTGCCTGCCTGGTAGGGGGCGATGGCGCGGACGTATTCTGGACCGAATTGCGACATGGGGACTCTCGATGACTAATTGAAGAATGGATTACAGGCCGACTGGATACGAACCCAAAATTTTGAAGAAGGCGGCGTTGGCCTTCAGCTCGTCGAGCGCGCGCCTGACCGCCACATCCTGCTGGTGGCCTTCGACGTCGACGTAGAAGTAGTACTCCCAGGTGCCGATGCGGGCCGGGCGCGATTCGAAGCGCGTCATCGACACGCCGTGCACGGCCAGCGGGGCCAGCAGCTTGTAGACCGCGCCGGCGGTGTTCGGCACGGCCAGCACCAGCGAGGTGCGGTCGGTGCCGGACGGGCCGGCGGCCTGGCGGCCGATCACGGCGAAGCGGGTGCGGTTGTGCGGATCGTCCTGGATGTGGGCCTGGACCACGCCCAGCTTGTACTGCTCGCCCGCCATCTCGCTGGCGATCGCGGCGATGCGCGGGTCCTGGCTGGCCAGCACGGCGGCTTCCGCGTTCGAGGCGACGGCGCGGCGCTCGATGTTCGGGTGGTGCAGGTTGAGCCAGGCCTGGCACTGCGCCAGCGCCTGCGAATGCGCGCACACGACCGTCACGCCATCCATGCTGCCGGTGCGGGTCATGAGGCTGTGGTGGACCGGGATCGAGACTTCGCCGCCGATGATGGCGGTGGTGCCGAGCAGCAGGTCGAGGGTGCGGTTGATCGCGCCCTCCGATGAGTTCTCGACCGGAACCACGCCGTAATCGGCGGTGCCGGCTTCGGTGGCGCGGAACACCTCATCGATCGACACGCAGGGCAAGCCTTCGACGGCGCTGCCGAAATGCTGGAACACGGCCTGCTCGCTGAAGGTGCCGGTAGGGCCGAGATAGGCGACCGTCACGCGCTTTTCCAGCGCGCGGCAGGACGACATGATCTCGCGGAAGATGGTCTGCACGTCCTGGTCCTTCAGCGGGCCGGGGTTGTTGTCGGCGACCTTGCGCAGCACCTGGGCTTCACGCTCGGGGCGGAACACCGGGGCGTTGGTCTCGGCCTTCACGTGGCCGACTTCCTGGGCCACCTTGCCGCGGCGGCTGAGGAGCTCGAGGATTTGCGCGTCGATGGCGTCGATCTGTTCGCGCAGGGGTTGTAGTTTGTCTGTCATTGTTTGCTCATGATGATGAGTTAAGCCGTCGTTCCCGCGCAGGCGGGAACCCAAGTTCGTCGAGCAGTCGAGATGCAAACAAAACTTGGATCCCCGCCTTCGCGGGGACGACGAGCAGCAGGCGAATCACCGACCCGCAAACTCGTTCAAATAATCGACCAGGGCTTGCACGCCCTCGATCGGCATCGCGTTGTAGATCGATGCCCGCATACCGCCGACGGACTTGTGGCCCTTCAGTTGCAGCAGCCCGCGCGCCTTGGCGCCGGCCAGGAATTGGTCGTTCAGGGATTCGTCGCGCAGGTAGAACGGTATGTTCATGCGCGAACGGCAGTCAGGCGCCACGCGGTTCCGGTAGAAATCGTCGGCGTCCAGCGCGGCGTACAGCAGGCGCGCTTTTTCGATATTGCGTTGCTCCATCGCCGCCACGCCGCCCAGCTTTTTCAGGTGGGCGAACACCAGGCCGGCGATGTAGATCGCGTAGGTCGGCGGCGTGTTCAGCATGGAGTCGGCATCGGCTACCGCGCGCCAGTTGAAGACGCCCGGGCAGATCGGCAGCGCGCTGTCCAGCAGGTCGTCGCGCACGATCACCAGGGTCAGGCCGGCCGGCCCGATGTTCTTCTGGGCGCCGGCGAAGATCACGCCGTACTTCGAGACGTCGATGGTGCGCGACAGGATGTGCGAGGACATGTCTGCCACCAAAGGGGTATCGCCCTGCACCGTCGGCACGAAGTTGAATTCGACGCCGTCGATGGTTTCGTTGGTGCAGACGTGCAGGTAGGCGGCGTCCTGGCTCAGCTTCCACATATCCTGCGGCGGCACGGCGGTGAAGGCGTCCGGCTCGCCGGAGGCGGCCACGTTCACGTTGGCGTAACGGCGCGCTTCCTTGATCGACTTGCTGGACCAGGAGCCGGTCTGCACGAAGTCGATCGTCGCCGGCTGGGCCTTGCGGCCGGCAAGGTTCAGCGGAATCAGGGAATTCTGGCCCAGCCCCCCGCCCTGCATGAACAGGATCCTGTAGTTGGCGGGGACGGCCAGCAATTCGCGCAGGTCGCCTTCGGCCTGCTGGTAGATCGAAATGAATTCGGGGCCGCGGTGGCTCATCTCCATCACGGACATGCCGCTGCCGTGCCAGTCGAGCATCTCGCTCGCTGCCTGCTGCAGCACTTCTTTCGGCAGGACGGCCGGGCCGGCGGAGAAATTGAATACCTGGGTCACCACGTCTCCTTTACTTGGCCATGACAGCTTGGGCGGTCTGCTCCATCATTTTCTGAATCCGGGGCATCATGATGCGGTTACTGATCGCCATACTCTGGGTCATCAGCTTCGGCATGTTCGCCAGCATTTTCTGGCCCACCGGCGAACCGTAGAAGGCGCTCAGCTGGTGAATCTCGTCCACCGTGTAGGTCTCGGCGTAGAGCGGCACCATTTCCTGCAGCATTTCATCCACCAGCGACGCATCCGAGAACAGAGCGTGGTTCGCCGCCAGGAGGGCGGGCAGCTTCTTCTCGAGATCGGCGAGCGCGGCCTGCTTCTGCTGCGCATTCAGGTTCTTGTCGTTCTGGACCAGGCTTGTCAGCGAGCCGCGGATCTGCGCCGGCATGGCCTGCTCGGCCTGCTTCAGCGACTGGATCATCACTTCGCGGATCTTCATCGCCTCCATCATCTGACGGGTCGCCTGCACCGCGGCGGGATCGAGTGCCGGCTTCGTCTGCGCAAAAGCTGGAACGGTCGCGAAGGCAAAAGCGGAAACGATGGCAGCGAGATGCTTTTTCATGGGAGTCCTCAATGACGGGGAACTCGATTTTCGCACGAAACTTGCAAAAAATCCTCAGCCCGGCCGATTTTTCGCCGCATTGCAGCAAACGCGGCCAAATAAAAACGGCCCATGCATCGCTGCAGGGGCCGTCTCGACGGGAAGCGGGCAGGATTACTCCGGCGCCGGCTCCAGTTCCACTTCGTCGACGTCGCTCTCGACCACGCGCTGCAGGCCGGACAGCTTGGTGCCGTCTTCCACCGCGATCAGGGTCACGCCCTGGGTCGCGCGGCCCATCTCGCGGATCTCGGACACGCGGGTGCGGATCAGCACGCCGCCGGTCGTGATCAGCATGATCTCGTCGCTGGCGTCCACCAGGGTCGCGGCCACGACCTTGCCGTTACGCTCGGAGGTCTGGATCGCGATCATGCCCTTGGTGCCGCGGCCGTGGCGGGTGTACTCCGTGATCGGGGTACGCTTGCCGAAGCCGTTCTCGGTGGCAGTGAGCACGGACTGCTGCTCGTTCTCGGCCACCAGCAGCGCGATCACGTTCTGGCCTTCTTCCAGGTTCATGCCGCGCACGCCGCGCGCGGTACGGCCCATCGGGCGCACGTCGTTCTCGTCGAAGCGCACGGCCTTGCCGGCGTCCGAGAACAGCATCACGTCGTGCTTGCCGTCGGTGAGCGCGGCGCCGATCAGGAAGTCGCCCTCGTCCAGGTCGACCGCGATGATGCCGGCCTTGCGCGGGTTGCTGAAGTCCTTCAGCGGGGTCTTCTTGACCGTGCCCAGGCTGGTCGACATGAAGACGTAGTGGTCTTCCGGGAAGCTCGAGTTCTCGCCCGACAGCGGCAGGATCACGGTGATCTTCTCGCCGTCCTGCAGCGGGAACATGTTGACGATCGGCTTGCCGCGCGAGTTGCGCGAGCCCTGCGGCACTTCCCACACCTTCAGCCAGTACATCCGGCCGCGGTTGCTGAAGCACAGCATGTAGTCGTGGGTATTGGCGATGAACAGCTGGTCGATCCAGTCCTCGTCCTTGGTCGCCATCGCCTGCTTGCCGCGGCCGCCGCGCTTCTGGGCGCGGTATTCCGAGATCGGCTGCGACTTCATGTAACCGGTGTGCGACAGGGTCACCACCATGTCCTGCGGGGTGATCAGGTCTTCGGTTTCGAGGTCGCTGGCGTTGTGCTCGATGGCCGAGCGGCGCGCATCCTTGCCGTTCTCGGTGTAGTCGGCCCGGATCTGCGCCATTTCGTCGACGATGATCGCGGTCACCCGTTCCGGCTTGGCCAGGATGTCGAGCAGGTCGGCGATGTGGGCCATCACGTCCTTGTACTCGTTGACGATCTTGTCCTGCTCCAGGCCGGTCAGGCGCTGCAGGCGCATCTGCAGGATTTCCTGGGTCTGCTCGTCGGACAGGCGGTACATGCCGTCGGCCTGCATGCCGTAGTGCTTCGGCAGGTGCTCCGGACGGAAGGCTTCGATGCCGCCGGCGGCGCCGGTTTCGGTGCGGCTCAGCATCTCGCGCACCAGGGACGAATCCCAGGTACGCTGCATCAGCTCGACCTTGGCGACCGGCGGGGTCGGCGCGGCCTTGATGATGGCGATGAACTCGTCGATGTTCGCCAGCGCGACCGCCAGGCCTTCCAGCATGTGGCCGCGCTCGCGCGCCTTGCGCAGCTCGAACACGGTGCGGCGGGTGACCACTTCGCGGCGGTGCGACAGGAAGCTCTCGAGCATCTGCTTGAGGTTCAGCAGCTTCGGCTGGCCGTTGACCAGCGCCACCATGTTCATGCCGAAGGTGTCTTGCAGCTGGGTTTGCTTGTACAGGTTGTTCAGCACCACTTCCGGCACTTCGCCGCGCTTCAGCTCGATCACCACGCGCATGCCCGACTTGTCGGACTCGTCGCGGATGTCGGAGATGCCTTCCAGCTTCTTGTCGCGCACGTTTTCGGCGATGCGCTCGAGCAGCGATTTTTTATTAACCTGGTACGGCAGCTCGTCGACGATGATGGCCACGCGGCCGCCGTCCTTGCCGTATTCCTCGAAGTGGGTCTTGGCGCGCATCACCACGCGGCCGCGGCCGGTGCGGTAACCGTCACGGACGCCGGACACGCCGTAGATGATGCCGGCGGTCGGGAAGTCCGGCGCCGGGATCAGTTCGATCAGCTCGTCGATCGTGCAGTCCGGGTTGCGCAGCACGTGCAGCGCGCCGTTCAGGACTTCGGACAGGTTGTGCGGCGGGATATTGGTCGCCATGCCGACCGCGATACCCGAAGAGCCGTTCACCAGCAGGTTCGGGATGCGGGTCGGCAGGACCGTCGGTTCTTTTTCCTTGCCGTCGTAGTTGGGCTGGAAGTCGACGGTGTCCTTGTCGATGTCGGCCAGCAGCTCCTGGGAGATCTTGTCCAGGCGGCACTCGGTATAACGCATCGCCGCGGCGCTGTCGCCGTCGATCGAGCCGAAGTTGCCCTGCCCGTCCACCAGCGTATAGCGCAGCGAGAAATCCTGGGCCATGCGGACCAGGGTGTCGTAGATCGAGGCGTCGCCGTGCGGGTGGAATTTACCCATGGTCTCGCCGACCACGCGGGCGCACTTCAGGTAAGGGCGGTTCCACACGTTGTTCATCTCGTGCATCGCGAACAGGACGCGGCGATGCACCGGCTTGAGACCGTCACGCGCATCCGGCAGAGCGCGGCCCACGATCACGCTCATGGCGTAATCGAGGTAGCTCTTGCGCATCTCTTCTTCCAGCGAAATTGGAATTGTTTCTTTTGCGAATTGATCCATTGGCGGGTCGACTTTTTCAGCAGTAAATTTTGAATTCCTAAGCTCATGATTTTACCACGCGCGCCATATATCAGCAGCCGATTTTGAAAGCAAGATCAGCACGGCAAGAATGTGCACAATTGCTAAGTTGACACATGCCTGTCATAAACTTTCGTCAAGCTTGCGAACTGCTCACAACACGTTGTTGCGCAGAAACAACGCGACAAATCCCATGCGCCGCAATTGCGCTGGCCGCGGTCGTGCGGATGTGGCGTATGTGGCAAAATGGCCGAGAAGTTAATTGCATGTTTCACAATGCGAAACAGACACGTCTATGCAGAATGTTATGATTCTGCCCATGTGCTAGCTCCAAGCTCTGCTTTGCACTGTTTCGCAGCGGGAAAGAATTTACCGAAAGGAAGAAAAAATATGAAAAAATTGGCAATCCTCATGCTCGCAGCTTCGGCAGCCAGCAGCGCTTTCGCGCAAAGCGCACCGCCCTACGCGCCGCTGACGACCGACATCATGGCGCCGACGCCGTACAGCGCCTACGTGCAGGATGCCCGCGGCGTGATCGCGCGCAATCCTTTCGGCCTGTGCTGGCGTACCGGCTACTGGACCCCGGCCGACGCGGTCCCGGGCTGCGACGCGCCGCTGTGCGTCCCGCCTGAGAAACTGGAAAACGGCAAGTGCGTCGCTCCGCCGCCGCCGCCGGCTCCAGTCGAAGCACCGGCGCCTGCCCCGGCTCCGGCCCCGGCACCGGCTCCGGTCCCGACCTCGGAAAAAGTGAGCTACTCGGCTGACGCCTTCTTCGACTTCGACAAGGCTGTGCTGAAGCCGGCCGGCAAGGCATCGCTGGACGACCTGACCTCGAAGCTGAAGGACCTCAACCTGGAAGTCATCATCGCCGTCGGCCACACCGACTCGATCGGTACCGATGCCTACAACCAGAAGCTGTCGGTCCGCCGCGCCGAAGCCGTCAAGGCCTACCTGCAGAGCAAGGGCGTCGAGTCGAACCGCATCTACACCGAAGGCAAGGGCGAGAAGCAGCCTGTGGCCGACAACAAGACCGCCGCCGGCCGCGCCAAGAACCGCCGCGTGGAAATCGAAGTGGTCGGTACCCGCAGCACCCAGCAGCAATAAGCTGGCCTGACCGCCACATGAACCCCGCTTCGGCGGGGTTTTTTTTTACGTCACCCCCGCGAAGGTGCCACAGCGCCTCCCAGGCGCTACGGCCCCAAGTTTTTTCTCCTCCTGAAACGTAGCGCTGCGGCATTTCCGCTATTATTCCGACCTATGACGACACAAGCACCGATGACGGCCAACGCCGACCCCCTGGAAATCCAGAAATTCAGCGAGCTGGCCCACCGCTGGTGGGACCCGACGTCCGAGTTCCGCCCGCTGCACGAGATCAATCCGCTGCGCCTGGAGTGGATCAACGCGCGCGTGCCGCTGGCCGGCAAGAACGTGATCGACATCGGCTGCGGCGGCGGCGTGCTGTCCGAATCGATGGCGCGCAAGGGCGCCAAGGTGACCGGCATCGACCTGTCGAAGAAGGCGCTGAAAGTGGCCGACCTGCACAGTCTGGAATCGGGCGTGGAAGTGCGCTACAAACTGATCGCCGCTGAAGACATGGCCGCCGAGGAACCGGGCCAGTTCGACGTCGTCACCTGCATGGAAATGCTCGAGCACGTGCCCGATCCGGCCGCCATCGTGCGCGCCGCGGCGACCCTCGTGAAACCTGGCGGGCACGTGTTCTTCTCGACCCTGAACCGCAACCCGAAGTCCTACCTGTTCGCGGTAATCGGCGCCGAGTACGTGCTGCGCATGCTGCCGCGCGGCACCCACGACTACGCCAAGTTCATTACGCCGGCCGAGCTCTCCAGCTTCATCCGCGCCGCCGGCCTGCAGGTCGACGGCCTGAAGGGCCTGAGCTACAACCCGCTGACCAAAATCTATTCGCTGAACCAGGATACCGACGTGAACTACATGGTCGCCTGCACCAGGCCTCTGTAATCCCGCACCGATAAAGCGCAGTTCATGACCTTTACTTCCCGCCTGCCCGCCCCGCGCGCCGTCCTGTTCGACCTCGACGGCACGCTGGCCGATACCGCGCCCGACCTCGCCGCCGCCGTCAACTGGCTGCGCACCGAGCGCGGCTTCGCCCCGACGCCCTACGAAATACTGCGCCCGACCGCCTCGGCCGGCGCCCGCGGCATGATCGGCGCCGCTTTCGGCCTGCAGCCCGGCGACGAGGGCTATGAAGAGCTGCGCCTGCAATGGTTCGACCGCTACCAGGCGGCAATGGCGGTGGAGAGCACGCTGTTCGACGGCGTGCCGGAACTGCTGAAGGGCATCGAGGACGCCGGCATGGCCTGGGGCGTGGTCACCAACAAGCCGATGCGCTTCACGGACCCGCTGATTCCGCAGATCGGCCTGGCGCACGCCGGCTGCGTGGTGTCCGGCGACACCACCGGCTTCGCCAAGCCCCACCCTGCTCCGCTGCTGGAAGGTGCGCGCTTGCTGGGCCTGCCGCCGGAAGCCTGCTGGTATGTCGGCGACGACCTGCGCGACGTCGAAGCCGGCCGCGCCGCCGGCATGGTGACGGTGGCCTGCGGCTGGGGCTATTGCGGCGAGATCCCGCCCGCCACCTGGGGCGCCGATTACCTGCTCGATACGCCCTTGCAGCTGCTGCAGGTCCTGCACGAGGTGCTCAGCGCAGCACAGGCCGCCTGATACATATCTTTACGATTGATACAGGGAAGCGTCTATCTCTTGACGGTTCCCGCCAGTAATCTACTCCCATCGAACAACGCAATACCACCGGGAGCAGAGAACATGGAAGCGATCAAGACCACCACCAACCGTATCCACCCGCTGATGGCAGCGGCCGCCGCATCGGTCATCGTCGTCAGCCTGGTCGGCACCGCCGCCATCACCGGCGTCCTGCCGAGCTCGAATAGCGCACCGTCGCCGCAAGCCTCGGCACTGATGAGCTCGCAAAACGGCTATATGCCTGCTGCCGCTCCGGCATACGCCGCCGCACCGGCCCCGATGGCCGGTCCCGCCGCCCAGATGACTCCGATCCAGGCCCAGGCGCTGCCGTCCGCCTATGCCCAGCCTGTGCAGGGCGCCTATGCGCAGCCGGCCGCGGCCATGTACGCCCAGCCCGTCGCTGCAGCCGCGCAGCCGGCCCCGGTGGTGATCAAGGAAACCATCATCAAGGAAGTGCCGGCCAAGGCCGCACCGCGTCCGCGCACCGTGGTGCACCACACCTACGCCCGCAACGATTACTACGCCCCGGCGCCGCGTCCGGCGCCGCAGCCGAACTACATCGGCATCGGCACCGGCGCCGTGATCGGCGGCCTGATCGGTAACCAGGTCGGCGGCGGCAACGGCAAGAAACTGGCGACCGTGGCCGGCATCATCGGCGGCGGCATGATCGGCAACCAGATGATCAACCGCTGATCCTTGATTTGCTTTTTACGTCTTGCGGAACACGCTGACGATAATGTCGCTCGGGAACAGCCCCAGCACCGGAATCGCGCACAGCGCGGCGGCATACTGCAGGTAGAGCGAAGGGCCGGAGATGTTGCCGGCACAGCGGATGCGCTCCAGCAGTCCCTTGGCGCGCAGCGAAGGCAGTTCGCCGGAATGGACGCGCTCGAAGCCATGCCTGCCCACCAGGCGCTCGAGGTTGGCGGGACGGAAGTAATGCACGTGCGGCGACGGCAGGTCTTTCTGCCACAGACGCTCGAAGGGGCTGCGCCAGCCCATCGTGGCGAAGGCCTTCGACAGGCGGTAGAAGAAACCGGCGCTGTTGGGCAGGTTCAGGATCAGCAGGCCGCCCTCCTTCAGGCGCGCGTGGCAGGCGTCGAGCGCGGTGCGGATGTCCGGAATGTGTTCGATGACGTCGTTGAAGACGATGACGTCGAAGGCTTCGCCGGGCTGCAGCGCATCCGGAAAATAGCCCTGCCGCACAGGCAGCCCGCGCGCGGCGGTGCGTCCGCCGACCACGGCATCCGGCTCGATACCGAGCACCTCGAAGCGCTCGCGGGCCGTCTCCAGGAACCAGCCATGGGCGCAGCCGACGTCGAGCAGGCTGCCCGCACCCGGCCGGGCCAGCCGCCGCGCGAGATCGACGATATCCCGGAAATTCTCCTGGCGCAGCGCCTTCAGGCCCAGCTCGCGCGCATCCTCGTCGACCTTGCTGCCTTCCGTCTTCTCGTTGATCGCGCCTTGCAACGCGGCGCTTTCGTACCCGCATTCATGACAGGACGCATGCCAGCCGGTCAAACCGGCAGCTTGCGGGGTGCCGCAGACGATACAAGTCATTCGAACCTCATCGTTATTCATTCGGAATCTCCTGCAGCTGAGATGATAGTCTGAGTTTGACAACAAAAATCTATCGAAAGTTAACTTTCGCAGACGATTCATGAGATCCGCATCGCTGCACACCGCCTCTGTTTGCGATACAATGGAAGTTCTTCGTTGGGGGGCGACCTGGTTTCGACGTGGGTTGCAAAGCAGCGCAGGGCATACCGAGGACTGGTTACCTCGTAAATACATCCAGAAATCAATAACTGCAAACGATAACTCGTACGCACTCGCAGCTTAATCGCTGCTAGCTCTACACCACCTCGCCTCTCGGGTGGGCCGCAAGGCAAGTAGAGTCATTTAGAGAGGCTAGGAATCACTCGGGTCACTTGGGTGCTTCCGAAATTTAAGGCGACTCGCTAGTACACAGGGTGCACATCCCCGTTGTCCTGGTTAAATTAAATGATAGTGCTAAGTATGTAGAACTGTCTGTAGAGTGCTTGCGGACGAGGGTTCGATTCCCTCCGCCTCCACCAGAACTCCGATAACCCGTTGATTCGTCAACGGGTTTTCTTTTTTGTGCCGTCCGGTTGTGGCTTTCACCCCAAGTCAACACCCCAAACGACACCGGCATGGCTATCAAACTTCCGTCCCACCTGCACCGCGCGCGGTCGGGCATCCTGCACTTTCGCATCGCAATCCCGCCCGATCTCTACCGGCACTTCACAATCCGAGAGATTTACCGTAGCCTTCGCACGGCAAGTGTTCACGAAGCGGTTCCTACCGCCCAGGCGCTCGCGCGCGCTGCTAAGCGCGTTTTTCTGCAACTCCGCGCCCAATCTATGTCTAGCTCGAAAAAACCCCTTGCAGGCCCCTCCGATGACTCTGAATGGGGCGTCATATCCGAGATATCCTTCGATGAGTTCATGCGCCCAAAGTTGAAGCTGACACCGGAACCGGAAGACACTCCGGAAGACCGGGTTCAAGCACAAGTTGAGTTCATGCAGGCTGTAGGCATCGCTGGCGCTGGCGCGGCGACGTCGGCAAGCTCCCCGCCTTCGGTGTCGACTGCTACAGGAACTACCATTGGCGCTAATGCACAGTTCCTATCCGACTACGTCGAGCGATACTTGGCATACGTTCTCGCGCATAACAAGCCGACCGAGAAGACGCTTGACTCCTACCGCGCAGCGATCAGCCTGTTCATCGACATCATTGGCGACAAACCTTTGCACGCCCTCAGCGTGGCCGATCAGAACCGGTTCGAAGACGTTATTCGAAAGGTGCCGGTGAACCGCACCAAATTAGCGATAGCGCGCATGTTGAACATCGACGAGATGACCGCTCTGGACGTGCCGAAGCTCAGTCCTCAAACCGCCAAGAACACTGCCCAGCGCACGAACAATTTCCTGAGCTGGGCATTCCGACGCGAGGGCAACAAGCCGCCCTTTGAGCTGATGGGCAACGTGCGCATCAAGGAACGGGCAAAGACGGTCCACCGGCGCGCGTTCACGGACGATGAGCTGCATACACTATTCAGCCCGACAACGTACGCGCAGGGCCGCCAACAAAGCCCCTACATGTATTGGTTGCCTCTTATTGGCCTGCACACCGGGATGCGCCTCAATGAGATCGCTCAGCTCGCGCTTGCCGACATCGGTGCTCAGGGCGGAATCGCATGCTTTCATGTGACCGATGACGGCGACGATGAAAGGGAAGGTCGGCGTGCAAAGCGAGTGAAAACCGACGCTGGGCGCCGCATCGTTCCGGTTCATCATGCCCTGCTCAACTTGGGACTGCTCGAATACGTGCAGACCGTACGCCAAGACGGCCACAGCTTTTTGTTCCCTGAACTCACCGGCGGGCGCGATGGCCCCGGCCAGCCCGCATCAAAGCAGTTTGCCCGTTACTGCGATCGGGTCGGGCTAAAAGACCCCGACCTTGTGTTTCACAGCTTCCGTCATGGCGCCGTTGGCCGCATGCGCGCGGCTGGTATAGCGAAGGAGCTCAGAATGATCGTGGTCGGCCATAGTCCGGCTGACGACGTCCACGACGGCTACGGTGACATCAAGAACGATTTCAGCATCGTCGACCGCAAAGCTGCGATCGACGCTCTCAAGTTCGACAACGTACTCGACTATGATCGGTTGAGATTGTTGCACCCGACGCTGGCTGAACTGCGCCAAGCTGTAACACGTGCTCGCAATCGGACTCGCGACACTGTCAGCAAATTTGCATAAGTGCCATGATGCTGGCGCTGAGGTGACTGGCATCGGAGATCCAATTAGATGCCAGTTTTAAAAATCTAAAGAGAATTCAAAAAACTTGAAATCTCCACTATACCGATAGAACTTAACTAGCAACTCTCTGATTTCTTTCGTTACTTCCGGCTCGTTAAGAGCGTCAATTTTTTCTTGATTTGCACGGCTAACATAAATTTTAAGCCGCTCATTCTTTTCATCCCACGAAAGCATAATATCCTTTTCCTTGATCCACCCAGGCTCGAAATCCGTGTATAGCTCAGCAACAAACGTCGCCTCCTTCAGAAATTCGACCCTAAAAACATTTCGCTTATCTCGATCCGCAGCGGCATCTTTATAGAACTGTTGTGAGACGTTTTCGAAGAAGCGAACGTTTTCCCTGTGCAACTCGTTATAGCGATTTAGAACTGCATCAAGAATTTCTGGGTTTATAAAATGGATTCTTGAAAAAACATGCTTTTTGTTAACAATGTAGCTTGCCACATAGGTTTCCTCAAGTACCGCATCAGGAACTATGTCATCACCTTCGAAATCTAGGCATAGAAGGTCAGTCCCTACGACATTTAGGAGATTAAATTGGTAGACTGAGGGCAATGTATCTGATCTTCTCTCCGGCAACACGCTCATTTCGTAGGTTTGCGCTTTCATTAAAGAAGTAACGGAATCAAATATAGCTTTATCATTTTTAGGTTTGCCAGATTCCTTTGCCATTTCCTGAAAAGCGAATATGTGACGCTTAGGCTTGTCCGCGAAAAAAGAAAGAGAATTATTAACCAAGTGATCCTGATAGCTCTGCTTAGAGTCCTTCAAGCTAAGCATGTAATCAATTGCTTTATCGTTAGACCAAACATGGCGCGGATTCCAATCGATATTTGGATCGTTGTGATTTGGCTTCCTGGCCAGTAGAACCCAAGCATTTTCTTCGCTTTTTTTGCAACTAATAATGAGCGCAGTATAAATTCTCATTTTCCCAACATAAGAGATTTTATAACTTACTAGATCGATTTCACGAACACTTTCCTGTACATCATCAACGTAATACTTATTCGTAATCACGTTCCATCCATGCGCCTGTAACGCTTTGGTGACTTGAAACTCAAGCACAAATCCAGTTTTTTTAATATGCTCAGCATACTTTTCGTTGTTATTCATCACCGCCTCGTTAAAGTTGCAATTTAGAACATTTTACTTTCATCTTATGAGTAGCGGCTGTACGTAGACGACGGTCTCGAGGTCAGAGCGTCTGTTCAGACACTATGCGACCTTCCCTAAAATTTCGTTCGTTCGCCATCCCAAATGTTTTACCCCACAATATTTAGGATGCTGGCGCGGCTGATGCCGTACTCACGCGCCAGGAGCTTACCGACTGCCCGGCGCCGTCTGCAGCCATGATGGCTTGGCGCTAGTAATCAGCGGCGCCGGAGCTTCGGACACCTGCGCGCCAGGCTCGCACCAGATCGACGACTACCTCAAAACCCAGCTAACAGCTAACAGCTGGCGCTCGACCGATTAAATAGCGCTGCCAAGCCCAAACCGGCTACAAGCGCCGTTTTTGCGCCCGGACGTAATCGCCTTACTTCAAATGCAAACGAGGCCCACAGGCCCCGTTTTGCGAACTAGGTAGCAACCTTGTTAAGTCCACCTGCCACCTTATCCGGAAAAGTTGTGGCCCGGAAGTATGGTGTCCGCAGCCTGATCCACCGCCAGAGTCAGAGCAGAAATACTAGTGCTAGACGGATCGTACCGGACGCGCATAGTGCTGTGGCCAGCACCACCGACACCGGTCACTCCTTGAATCCCTTGAACGGCCTGAAACAGGTCTTGGCGCTTTTCAATGGGCCATCCTGCGCATTCAAAGTCAAGAACGGGTTCAGCTGCAATCGTAAGGTTAGTTGTTGGCATAGTTTGGAAATAGTTGTGGTTGAACAATTCTTCGACGACGCCGACTAAATTAACCCACTCCATCGCGCCGACCTTTACATTAGTCATTTGACTATAGCTTATTTAGTGAACGACTGCAGTAGTAGAGTACCTGTCGACCAAAACTTTTAGGCAATTTCGATCTGCTGAGGTCGACAAGCTGTTGGGCCAAATTAGCATTACCCGATGATGTTCAAGCTACAGGCGCAACTGATGCCGGATTGACGCGTCAGTATGCTTACCAACATCATGGTGCCGAGCGCGGCTTTGATCGCATGGCACTGCTGTTCGGTCCTTTGACCGGACGCCCGAGCGTCTTGCTCTGCGTCTTTCCATGCTCCAGGCCCGAATGGGTCCGCTCAAGCCGGGCGGCATAGGCGCTTTTACGATCACGCGTCCAACCGGCCCAGGATTCGCTGTACCTGGCTCAACCTCCACTTGCCGACCTCGCCGGTGGATGTTGGGATACCGACCGCGTTCAAGCGATCCACCATGCCACGCTGGCTCAACTTCTCGGACGCCATACCGGCGAAGATCGGGCGCAGCTTCTCGGCGAAGGCATCGGCTGAGGCCTGGCGCTGCTCAATGTTCGGGCGCAGATTGACAGCGCCAGAGGTGCCCAGCTTCACACCACGCGCTTTCGCGACCGCCAGCGCCGCCTTCGTACGCGCGCCAATCCTGCGGCCCTCGTATTCTGCGAAGCTCGCTAAGTTGATGAGAAGCATACGTCCCTCATCAGTCTTTGGATCGACGTCTTGGAAGTCAGCGAAACGAATATTTACTCCAGAATCGTCCAGCACTTCCAAGAAAAACCGAACGTCACGGCTCAAGCGGTCGATTTTAGCAATGATCAGCGTCGCCTTCTCGCGCTTACATGCGGCCAGCGCGCCCATCAGTTGGGGACGGCTCCTCGATACTTTGCGACCGGACTCAACTTCTTGAAACTCGCCGACTAGCTGCCACTCGCCACCGTTAAGAAACCGTGCAACCACTTGCCGCTGCGCTTCCAGACCCAGACCAGATGCACCCTGGCGGGATGTACTCACCCGGATGTACGAAATGTATTTGCCGTTCGCCATGATGACTTTCTCCCTTTGACCACACTAGAGGTTCGACGTTTAATGTGTGGTCAATTGTAGAGCAAAACCTTATATGGTGCAACTACACCTAATAAGGTACACTCTGATTTTCTCTAACGGAGTTGCAAATGCCCGAAATCACCCAACGCATGCTTACCAGCATCACCGGCAAGCGATCTTCTATCAAGCTGGACCAGCCGACCTGGCAGGCGGTGGACTGGCTTGCGCGCGAGCGCGGCCTGACCTGGCAGGACTGGTGCAAGCAAGTCCTGGCCGAAGTCACCGGCATAGACAACCAAACGGCAACGCTGCGAGAGGCTGCAATGGCTGGCGTGCTCGGTGCCACGATCATGCCGGACCTGGCGGCCCTGCAGGACCGCGCGGAACAGCTGGCGCTGCAGAAGAACCACGCTCTAATGCGCAACGCCGCGCCCATCGACGACGCCTTGCTCAAGTCGACCCTCAAGCACGGTAAGGTCCTGGGTGGCGCGGACCTCGGGGGCTTCGAGGTCCTGTTCGGCTTCGATGAGTTTGGCACCGACTGCATTTGGATCAAGAACGGCCTGCGCAATGGCAAGCACTTCGCCATCCAGGCACCCTAACCTAAAAGGAACCCGACTATGAAACTCAAAGTCATGACCGCGCCGGAAACGGCCTACCTGCTCCGGCGAGAACTGGGCCCGCTGCGCAACTGGGATGACACCCTGTCTGATATGCGACGCGGCCGAGTCGAGAGCGTGCACGGTGCGACCCTCCTGCCCATCTGCAAGGGTAAGTACCAGGGCGCCTGGCGCCCCATGTACGCGGCTGCCGATGTTTTGGCCTTTATCAAGGCCGTGCTCGCCGCCGACCCTGGCGCCGTACGACATGCGCCTTACCAGGTCAAAACCGCACTCACGGACCCGACCGACACCCGGCCCTGGTACACGCGCAAGCTGCCGGTGGCCCGGTCGACCTTCGCGGCGCCCAGAGCTGTAGCTGGCGCTGGCAGCCTGAGCGCCTAACATGAGGCACCACGCGCGAGAAATCGCACTGCCGGTTCCGCTCGACGAGTGGATCGTTGCCCCGAGTATCGACTTCGTCAAATTCACGAACGCGTCGGACACACTGCTTCACCGACTCGCGCGCGCGATGAAAAAGACGGAGCCGAAGCTGTCGTCACATGTCACAGTCGCGCGCGATGACATGCGAACTGTGCTCACAATCCATGACCCCACAATCGCGCAGCTCCAAAGGATGATCGACCTGTGTCCGAACCTGGATGTCTACGAAGTCGAGTTCACTATCGACTTTCGTCCTACGGGCGTTGGACCTGCGGGCCTGGATGAGCTGGCCCCCGTATTCAGATGGTTCGCTGACAGCATGTATCCGGTTACGAGCAAGGCAACGCGACTGCGTTACGAAGATACCGCCAACGGTAAAGGCCGATTCTCCCCGGCACCGCCTGGCCCTAGCGATACCCTGACTACCCACCTTTGGCGTGATGGTCTGGAGCGAATCAAGCAGCGCCTATACGTCAAATTCGAAGACCAGAGCGAACCTGTAGAGCGCCCATCCGTACGGTTGGAGGCTTGGTTCAGCATGGCCGCATGCTCAAGCATGAGCTTGGGACGCGTATGGCAATTTGCAGAGTTCGGCGCCGACCTACGCCGCACCCTGTCGTCCGCCTTCTACATCGCCGACTGCATTAAACCGAAGATCAAAAGGACGCGGCACAAAGAAGGCACAAGGATCGCGCAAAAGACCATCAAGGCGAACGACCGTGAGATCGCGCGGGTGGAAGCAGGCTGGGCCAACCAGGGCGCTATGTGGGCAGTGCGGCATGGTTATGCAGTCAACCCCGACAAGCAGGCGCACAAACGCATCGGCGATGCTTTGCACAGGTTGGGGCAGCACCTCACGGCGTTAAAACTGCCAGAAAAAACGCGCGTCGATGATCGGTGGATTCCGGCGGAAAGCCTTGATTTTATTGGGGATCGCGGATGAGCGACCGGTGGAGCTATAGGGGTGCTCTGCAAAGGGATAGTAAGTTCTACTACTAACATGCGTGACTCAACCTCTCGCACCAGACAATCACCACGCCCGGATCGCCTCTGTGCTGCCTATTTTTTGTGCAGAGAACATGCTGGCTGCGCGCTGACCATTTTGCCACATTTTTAAGCACTTGCTTGACGACACTGTCCCGCGAACCGTATTATCAGTTTTCCAACATACAACCAAATAATCGTAAAGGAACAAACGTAAACATGCGGCATGTGACAGTTTGAACAAATGGCTGACCTTTTGGAAGTAATGACCATCACACAGTCCACCGCCAGCGGCTTCGCGATCACACACGCCGGCTACGTCGGAGGCGTACCGACAATCGCCATCTCGACTTACTACGGCACCGGAGACTGCTACCTCATCCAGTAACACCACCAAGTAGGACAACAAGGAAAGCGGATTACCCCGCTTTCCTTGTCGCCTTACCCAGTAAGTCACTAGTGACTAACGCCAGCGCCAGTGACCACGCGTGAAAAAGTGAATATCTTAGGTTTTTTCGACTACCGGGATGGGGTAGCGTTCATCAACTTTGGGCTACGGAACGCTAAACCTTATAGTTTCAACGGCCCGTTCACCCGACACAGCAAACGATCTTCCTTAACATTAGCGAAAGAGAACATGTACAAGAAAAGCGCCGAACTTGGCCTCGCGGCTCTATTGAGCATCTGCGCAATAAGCGCTCAATGCGCAGACAAATCTCTACCTAAGCGACAAATGCAAACGGACTTCATTTCGGACGCGAAAAATACTATAAGTCTTTGCAATTCCAAATACCGTCAATTCGTCGAACTAAGACGTATGAATCAGTACGCGTATGAGACTGGGCGCCAAGCTGATGAATCAATGGCGCGACTCGAAGCGGCGGAAGGGAAAGACGCGCGCGGCATACCCCCAACAAAGCTCCAAGAAACGCCCGAATATCATGTTCTGTGTATCGAGAAATCGAAAGAACTTTTGCTACCTCGAACCAAAGGATTTATTGCTTCCTTTAAAACCGCTCAGCAGCAGAATGAAGCGAAGGTAATGGTGGCGCAGTGGATCACTGCAATGAGTTCTGTTGGAAAGAGCGTGGGAGAAAGCGAGGCGGCTAAATTTGAAACGCTCGCGAATGGCGTGGAAATTAATATGCAATAGGGATGTTGCGCAAGCCTGTCCGACGGCAGCACTGGCGGTCGCGAAGCGCAGCCGTACAGGCGCACGTAGTCGACCTTCAGGTGCTCGTAGCGTCGGCGTCGGCACCCAGGTAGAATCCCAACCTAGCACTCCAAGTGGGGTGCGTTTTTAGCGCCACGCCGGGACCGACACTCAACAGAATCAAAGAGTTAACGGAACAGGTGGTGGAGGTTGGAGACTCCCTCCGCCTCCACCAGTATTCAAAATAAAGGCCCCGTCGGCGCAAGCTGACGGGGCCTTTGTTTTGAATACTTGCTTGAAACGAGGAATCGAATCCGCGTCCGGCACGGACGAGGGGCGGAGCCGGGGTTTCTCGTCGCATCGCGACGAGCCGGCGGAGCGGATTGGCGCCGGCAGGCGCCAATCCCCCCGATTCGTCCAACTAAGCAGTCGCGCAGCGACTGTGCAGTAAAGCCGCAACAGTCTTCAAGACGAAGGTCCGGTATCCGCCCCCGCCGCCGCCATCGTCAACGCCTTCACTAACGCATCATTAAAAGCCGGCAAATCATCCGGCTTGCGACTGGTAACAAGCCGCGCATCGACCACCACCTCATCATCGGTCCACTCAGCCCCGGCATTTACGAGATCCCGTTTCAAACTAGGCCAGCTGGTCAAATGCTTGGCGGCAGCAATACCCGCATCGATCAGGGTCCAAGGGCCATGACAGATCGCACCGACCGGCTTGTCCTCGACATCGAAGCCGCGAATGAAATCGATGGCCTCGCGACTCATGCGCAAATTGTCCGGATTCGCCACGCCGCCCGGCAGCACCAGCGCATCGAAGTCGCTCGGGTTCGCATCGCGCACGTTCATCTCGACCCGGAACCTGTCGCCCGGCTGCATGTGATTGAAGCCCTGCACTTCCTCGCCGGCGTCCTTCGGCGACAGCAGCACCACGGTGGCGCCGCGCTCTTCCAGGTAGGACCGCGGGCTGGTGTACTCGATCTGCTCGACGCCATCCGTCATCAACATGGCGACGCGCTTGCCCTGCAAGGGCTTGCCTGAAACCTGTTCCATCATTGCATCGCCCCCAGTTGCTGCAGGATGGCCTGGTTGAAGGCCGGGATGTCGTCCGGTTTGCGGCTGGTGACGAGCTTGCCGTCGACGACCACCTGCTCGTCGCTCCACTCGGCGCCGGCGTTCCGCAGGTCGGTCTGCAGGGTCGGCCAGCTGGTCACGCGCCTGCCGGCGACGAGCTCGGCGTCGATCAGGGTCCAGGGACCGTGGCAGATCGCGGCGATGGGCTTGTTCCCGAGGCCGAATTCGTGGATGAAGCCGATTGCCTCCGTCGACAGGCGCAGCTGGTCCGGGTTGGCCACGCCGCCCGGCAGCACCAGCGCATCGAAGTCGGCCGGGCGTGCATCGCGCACGTTCATCTCGACCTTGAACTTG
Organism: Massilia aerilata; assembly: GCF_042656905.1. Lineage (NCBI taxonomy): Bacteria > Pseudomonadati > Pseudomonadota > Betaproteobacteria > Burkholderiales > Oxalobacteraceae > Massilia > Massilia aerilata. The sequence goes on along the minus strand of NZ_JBHSMZ010000008.1, from coordinate 178,381 downwards.
TCGCCGAGGTCCATGTGATTGAAGCCCTGGATTTCCTCGCCGGCCGGCTTGGGCGAGACCAGCGTCACCTGCGCGCCCTGCTCCTCGAGGAAGCCGCGCGGCCCGGTGTACTCGATCTGTTCGACGCCATCCGTCATCAGGATGGCCACGCGCTTGCCCTGCAAGGCGCGGCCCGCGCTCTGTTGCGAATTCTGTTGCATAGCACCTCCTTGTGGTCGGAGGATCGATTCTAGTTTTGCCCGCGACAGGGCGGCGCGCGCGTGCCTGCCGGCAGCTATTCGATGCCCAGCGCGTGCAGGCGCGCGCGCAGGCGGCGCACCTCGTCGCCGAGATCGACCACCAGCGCGGCCACGTCCTCGTTGGCGTCGAAGTCGCGCTCCACGCGCAGCAGGCTGCGGGCGCGCAGCAGGTCGCCGCTGCGGAAGCGCCAGGACGTCACCTGCACCGCCGGCTGGCCGCCGAGGATGCCCGCCTGCACCCGCCGCACCACCCAATCCTGTTCCACGCCGCAGGCGCGCGCCAGTTCCTCGAGGGTCAGCGCGGCGTCATCCAGCAGCACGCCGCTCACGATCGTCATCTCTTGCATCGTCAGGCTCCTATGCGTTCGCGTGGGTTGAAAGCGAGTTCGCGCGCCATCTGCTCGTACAGTTCACGCGCCCGCTCGCTGGTGGCCGGCGGCAGCACCACCTCGAGGATCAGGTACAGGTCGCCGGGCTGCGACGACGGAATCCCCCTGCCCTTCAGGCGCAGCTTGCGGCCGCTCTGCGAGCCCGCCGGCACCGTCACCTCGACCGCGCCGGAGGGCGTCGGCACCGAGATGCCGGCGCCGAGCGCCGCTTCCCACGGCGTCACCGGCACGTTCTGGTAGACGCTGGCGCCCTCGACGCGGTAGCGCGCATCCTGGTTGAACTGGATCTCCAGGTACAGGTCCCCCGCCGCGGCGCCGCCCATCCCCGGATGGCCCTGGCCGCTCAGACGCAGCTGCTGGCCCGGCGTGACGCCTTTCGGGATATTCACGCTCAGCGTCTTTTCCTTCTGGCCCGCGCGCAGGCTGATGGTACGCGTGGCGCCCTGGTAGGCGTCGCGCAGGTCGATGGCGATGGCGGCGTGGATGTCCTCGCCGCGCATCTGGAAGCCGCCGCCGCCCATGCCGCCCATGCCGCCGGCGCGCTGGCCGCGGCCACGTCCCATGTGGGCGAACAGGTCGGCGAAGATGTCCTCGGCGCTACCGCCGCCGCCGCCGCCGCCGAAATCGTACTGCTGGCCCCAGTCGGGCGGTGGCTGGAAGTCCTGGCCGTGGCGCCGTCCCTGGCCGAGTCCGTCGTAGGCGGCGCGCTTTTCGGCGTCGCCCAGGACATCGTAGGCCTCGTTGATTTCCTTGGTCTTCTCGGTCGCGTCCTTGTGCTTGCTGACGTCCGGGTGGTATTGCCGGACCAGCTTGCGGTAAGCCTTCTTGATGTCGTCGGCGGACGCGGTCCGTTCGACGCCGAGCGTCTGGTAGTAGTCCTTGTATTCCACGAGCCTGCTCCTGGATGAGGGATGCGATTAATTATCCTTTATCTATGGGCGGAAGTTGATAGTTCAACTACCCATGCACGACGCGTACAAGTTCTGATCCCGCACATCCCCCGGCTCATCGTTTTGCCCAGAATGGGTAAGGCATGGGTCCCGACATCCGACCAGCTAGGCATAAGCGCTGCGCAATGCTAAATTGGCAATGGGATGTCTTTACGGGAGACGATAATGAATAAATGGGTCAAACGGACCAGCATCGCGCTCGGCGCACTGGCACTGTGCGGTGTCGCCGCGGCCGTACTCGGCAAGTCGATCGGCGAAAAGAAAATGGTGCGCACCGTCGCCATCCAGGTGCCGGCGCTCGCTGTCGCGCCAGACACAGGCCGCGTCGAGCACGGACGCTACCTGTACAGCACGCGCGGCTGCGCGGAGTGCCACGGCGCGGATGGCGCCGGCAAGACCGTGATCCAGGATGGCGGCATGCTGGTCGTCGCGCCCAACATCACGGCCGGGCCCAAGGGGACGACGGCCAGGTACCAGGTCATCGACTGGGTGCGCACCATCCGCCACGGCATCAAGCCCGACGGCCGGCCGCTCATGGTCATGCCCAGCGAAGACTACGCCCGCCTCACCGACGAGGACACCGCGGCCCTGATCGCCTACGTGCAGCAATTGCCGCCGGTGGCCGGCAGGCAGGCCGTGATCGCGCTGCCGACGCCGGTCAAGGCCATGTACGCCTTCGGGCTCATCAAGGACGCGTCCGAGAAGATCGACCACACGCTGGCGCCGGCGCGGCCGGTCGCCGCCGCCGTCACCGTCGAACACGGCGCCTACATGGCCAATGCCTGCATCGGCTGCCACGGCGCCACCCTGAGCGGCGGCAGGATCCCCGGCAGCCCGCCGGCCTGGCCCGCGGCCGCCAACCTGACGCCGGGCAAGGGTAGCGCCATGGCGCGCTACCCGACGCCGGACGCCTTCATCGCCATGCTGCGCTCCGGGCACCGGCCCGACGGCAAGCCGATCGCCGTCATGCCTTTCGCTTCGCTGAAGCAGATCAACGATACCGATGCGCGGGCCTTGTATGCCTTCCTGAAAACGGTGCCGGCAAAGGAGACTGGGCTGCGTTGAGTCCGGGTAAAATGGCGGGCTCCCATCCGGACCCCGCGCCATGACTTCGACACTTACCGCCACGCATTCCGCTCCTCCCATCCGCACCGAGCTCGCGACCTTGTGGCGCCTATCCTGGCCGATGCTGGTCGGCCAGCTCGCCACCGTCGGCATGGGCGTGGCGGACGTGGCGATGACCGGCCACGTCAGCGCCGCCGAGCTGGCCGCCGTGTCGCTCGGGACCTCGGTCTGGTCCATCATCCTCGTGACCGTGATGGGCATCATGATGGCAGTGAATTCGGTGGTCGCGCACGAGATGGGCGCCGGCCGCTTCGACAAGATCTCGCACTCGGTGCGCGAATCGCTGTGGATGGGCGCGCTCGTCGGCATCGCCGGCTGCATCGCCGCCAACCTGTGCGCCCTGCTGTTCGACCACATCGGCCTCGAGCAAGCCGTGGCCGACCGCGCCAAGGCCTTCCTGCACATCATCAGCCTGGGCATGCCGGCCTTCGCCTGCTACCGCGCGCTGTACGGCTACACCACCAGCATCAACCAGACCAAGCCGATCATGGTCATCGCCATCCTCGGCCTGCTGTACAACATCGCCGTCAACTCGCTGTTCATCTTCGGCAGCTTCGGCTTTCCCAAGCTGGGCGCGCTGGGCTGCGCGGTGTCGACCGCCTCCGGCCTCTGGCTGATGCTGGCGGCGATGGTCGGCTGGATCAAGGTCTCCAGCGTCTACCGCACGACCTATCCGTTTACGCGCTGGGAAGGCCCGAACTGGAGCGAGATCGGCAGCATGCTGCGCCTCGGCCTGCCGATCGGCGTGACCCACTTTGCCGAGGTCAGCGCCTTCGGCGTGGTCAGCCTGCTGGTGGCGCGCTTCGGCGTGGTGCAGGTGTCGGCGCACCAGGTGGCGCTGAATTTCATCTCGCTGGTGTTCATGGTGCCGCTGAGCTTTTCGATCGGCGCGCTGACCCGGGTCGGCCAGGCTATGGGCGAAGGCAATCCCGTCAAGGCGCGTTCCGTGGCCTGGATCGGCACCGGCATGTGCGTGTCCTTTGGCGCCTTGTCGGCGCTGGGCATCGCCCTGTTCCGCTGGCAGATCGCCGCCATGTACAGCTCGGACCCGGCGGTGCAGTCCACCTGCGCCACCCTGCTGCTGCTGGCCGCCATCTTCCAGCTGTCCGATTCGACCCAGGTTGCGGCGGCGTCGGCAATCCGCGGTTATAAAGTCACGCGCTCGCCGATGGTGATCCAGATGATCGCCTTCTGGGGCGTAGCCCTGCCGGTCGGCTGGATCCTCGGCTGGGCGCCGGCCTGGTTCCCGTGGGGGCCGAGCGCGCCGATGCAGGCGACCGGCTTCTGGATCGGGCTGATTCTCGGGCTGACCGTGGCGGCGGTGCTGCTGGCGTGGTCGCTCGACAAGCTGTCGAAGCAACGCGTGCAAGAAGCGGCGGCGCGCTGAATCCCATCCATTTGATGCAGCGCGCATAGCCGGGCAAATACAGGCGCTATCCTTGCCTTTTCAAGAGAGGAGACCCTCCATGTTGCCAATTCTGGCCGCGATCCTGACCGGCTATGCCCTGGGCGCCCTCATTCCACGCTCAGCCCTGCCTTACCTGCTCTGCCTGCCTGCAAGCCCCGTCGTTCATCTCCTCATGAGCCTCCTGTTCAGGGGGATGCAGATGCCCGATATCGGCGTGCTGGCGGTCGCTTCCCTTCTGAAGGTGCCTGTGCTCATGCTCGGCGTGCTGCTCGCCCGGAGAAATGCCGCCCGCAACACCTTCTCCAGCTGAGCATCCGGCCAGCCAATGCACGCAGTAATTACAGCTTTTCGCTCCTGACTCTGGTATCGTCTCGCCCGTTGCACATAATTAATCTTTTCCCCGCGAGACAATCCATGCGCCTCATCCTTGCCCTTGTTGCCGCCCTGGCGGCGGTTCCCGCATCCGCGGAACGCCTGACCCTGGACCGCATCTACGCCGACCCGGCCTTGTCCGGCCCAGGCGTTCGTAACGTGCGCGTGTCGCCCGACGGCGAACGCGTCACCTTCCTGCGCGGCCGCGCCGACAACCAGTTCCAGCTGGACCTGTGGGAATACAACATGAAGGACAAGACCACGCACCGCCTGGTCGACTCCAAGAAGCTGGTCCCCACCGAGAACCTGTCGCTGGAAGAAAAGGCACGCCGCGAACGCGCGCGTACCGCCAGCCTGTCGGGCATCATCAGCTACAGCTGGGCGCCGAGCGGCAAGCAGATCCTGGTGCCGATCGCCGGCGACCTCTATCTGGTCGACGTCGCCAATCCGGACAACGCGCGCAAGGTTGCCTCGGGTAACGTGGGCGATCCGAAGATCTCGCCGAAAGGCCGCTACGTTTCCTTCGTGCGCGACCAGAACCTGGTCGTGATCGACTTGTCGACCGGCAAGGAACACCAGCTGACCACCGATGGCAAGGGCACCATCCACAACGGCGAAGCCGAATTTGTCGCCCAGGAAGAAATGGGCCAGCGCACCGGTTACTACTGGGCGCCGGACGATTCCGCGATCGCCTACAAGCGCTACGATGAAGCCCCGGTGCCGGTCGCGCGCCGCTTCGAGATCTTTGCTGACCGCACCGAAGTCATCGACCAGCGCTACCCGGCCGCCGGCGATCCGAACGTGCTGGTCGACCTGATGATCGTCGATCCGGCCTCGGGCGCGCAGAAGAAGGTCGACCTCGGCGCCGAGAAAGACATCTACCTGGTGCGCGCCGACTGGAGCGCGGACGGCAAGACCCTGGTCTACCAGCGCCAATCGCGCGACCAGAAGCGCCTCGACCTGATCGCCGTCGACGCCGCCAGCCTGGCCCAGCGCACCCTGCTGACCGAAACCTCGAAGACCTGGGTCAGCATCCACGATGACCTGAAGTTCCTGAAGAACCGTCCGGCCTTCATCTGGGCTTCGGAGCGCACCGGCCGCAACCACCTCTACCTGTTCGACCTGAACGGCAAGGAACTGTATCCGCTGACGAAGGGCGACTGGGGCGTCGATGAAATCCTGGCCGTCGACGAAGACGCAGGCAAGGTCTACATCGGCTCGAACAAGGATGCGGTGATCGACAAGCAGACCTACGCGCTGAACCTGGACGGCAGCAATGCCGACAAGCCAGTGCGCATCACCAAGACCGATGGCATGCACAGCTCTGCGTTCGCGCGCAACGGCAAGATCTTCGTGGACACCTTCTCCGATCCGAAGACCCCGCCGCAAGTGTCGATCCGCAATGCCGACGGCTCCATGGTCGAGTGGCTCGAGCATAACGAGCTGAACAAGGACCACCCGTACGCCAAGTACATGGCCAACCACCTGCCGACCGAATTCGGCAACATCAAGGCGCACGACGGCCAGACCTTGTACTACTCGATGATCAAGCCGGCCAATTTCAACCCGGCCAAGCGCTATCCGGTGTTCCTGTTCGTCTACGGCGGCCCGCACTCGCAGCAGGTCACCCGCGGCTGGGGCAATTTGTTCAAGCAATACATGGCGCAGCAGGGCTTCGTCGTGTTCACGCTGGATAACCGCGGCTCCTCGCGCCGCGAGCGCGCCTTCACCGACGTCATCTACGGCGAACTCGGCAAGCACGAAGTCGAAGACCAGCTGACCGGCGTCGACTGGCTGGCCAAGCAGAAGTTCGTCGATCCGAAGCGCGTCGGCGTGTTCGGCTGGAGCTACGGCGGCTACATGACCCTGCGCCTGCTGGAAGCCGGCTCGGATAAGATCGCAATGGGCGTGTCGGTGGCGCCGGTGACCGACTGGTCGCTGTACGACACCCACTACACCGAGCAGTTCGTCGGCGCGACGCCGAAGTCGAATCCGGAAGCCTACAAGCAGAGTGGCGTGTTCGCCCACCTGGACGGCCTGAAGTCGCCGCTGCTGCTGGTGCACGGCATGGCCGACGATAATGTCCTGTTCACCAACTCGACGCGCCTGATCGACGCCCTGGTGAACCGCAACGTGCGTTTCGAGCTGATGACCTACCCGGGCGCCAAGCACGGCATCTCCTCGCGCGCCGGCCAGCGCCACGTGTATGGGATGATCGAGGCGTTCTTCAAGAAGAACCTGGAACCGAAGTAATGTAGGGTGGGCTCTCCGAGCCCACGCGCACAACGAAAAACAGCCGCTCTCGAGCGGCTGTTTTCATTCGTGGGCACGGAGTGCCCGCCCTACGGTATTACTTGGTAGCGTCGTGCAGTTTTTCCTGCGCATCGCCCAGCTTCTCCTGGGTCTTGCCTTCGACCTGGTTTTTCAGGCCTTTCACTTGCTGCTCTTCGCTGCCGACCAGCTTGCCGGCCTCTTCCTGGATCTTGCCGCCGATGTCCTGCAGTTTGCCTTCGACTTGATTCGAGTTCATGGTGCTCTCCTTTCGTTAATCAGTGACTCAATAATAAGAAAACTTGACCGGCGGCTCCGTTAGCGCACGCACATAGCTCAGCCGCGCGACGGTCGATATCACGCACTGCTAGTCTTTTGTCATGAGCGAGCCCTCGTCCACACATCGCCGCCTGTTGCGCCGCTTCGCCATCGTCGATGGCGTCGCCGTCCTGTTCCTGGCGCTGCTGGCCGGCGTCTGGTTCGCGGCCAGTGCGCTGCTGCTGGTATTTGCCTGCGTCCTGTTCGCGATCCTGTTGTACGAGCTGAGTGCGATCCTGTGCCGCCGCTTCGGCCTGAACCGCAAGCTGGGCCTGGGCATCGTGGTGATCGTGCTGCTGCTGGTGATCGGCCTGGGCGGCTGGGCAATGGCGCCTCAGATGTCGGAGCAGGCCAGCCAGCTCGCCAGGGACATCCCCACCTCGCTGCAGCGCCTGCAGCAGATGGTCGAGAAGCACCCCCTGCTCAAGCGCCTTGCGAGTGAGCTGCCGCAGCCCAAACAGTTCATGCACTACCTTGAGCAGATGGTGCCGAACGCCGGCCTGTTCTTTGGCGGCGCCCTGGGCGCGGTCGGCAACGTCGCGATCATCCTGTTTGTCGGCATCTATTTCGCGATCGCGCCGCGCAGCTATATCGACGGCTTCGTCAAACTGGTGCCGCAATCCAGGCGCGAACGCGCGCGCCAGGTGCTGAGCGAGATCGGCGGCACGCTGGGGCGCTGGCTGCTCGGCACGTCGGTCTCGATGCTGATCGCCGGCGTGGCCACCACGATCGGGCTGAGCCTGCTTGGCGTGCCGCTGGCGCTCATCCTCGGCATCATCGCTGGATTGCTCGATTTCATCCCCTACGTCGGCCCCGTCATGGCAGGCGTGCCCGCGGTATTGATCGCCCTGTCGATCGATCCGCACCTGGCGCTGTACACGGTGCTGCTATTCCTCGGCATCCAGATGATTCACGGCTATGTGATCCAGCCCCTGATCGACTCCCATACCGTGCAGATCGCCCCGGCCGTCATCATCGTGATGCAACTGATCTTCGGCACCATCTTCGGCTTCGCCGGGATCGCGCTGGCGACGCCGATGACGGCCACGCTGATGCTGCTGGTGAAGATGCTGTACGTGGAAGACATCCTCGGCGACCGATCTCAGGAGCAAGACGGCGCGCCGCCCGCCGGATAAAGGCTAGCATGGCCCTTCCCAACCCATGCAAAGGACCACACGACGATGAACACGCCCGCCCTGCTCCCTTCCGCCCTGATCGGCGCCGTCGCCAGCGCGCGCTCGATGACGCCCATGGCAACCATTGCCACGGCCCGCCTCGCCGACCGCGATACGCCGGGCGAACTCGCCCTGCTGGACCGCCCCTTGTTCAAATACGGCGCCCTCGCCATGGGAGTCGGCGAACTGTTCGGCGACAAGATGAAGACGGCGCCCGACCGCACCGTTTTCCTGGGCCTGCTGGCGCGCGTGATGAGCGCAGGAATCGCCGGTGCGGCGCTGGCGCCGAAGGGCCGGGAAAAGGCCGGAGCGGCGGTCGCGGTGGCCACCGCCGTACCGCTTGCCTACCTGACGCTGGCCGCCCGCAAGAAGGCCATGGCGCGGATGGGCCAGACGCGCAGCGGGCTGATCGAAGATGCCTTGATTGTCGCAGCAGGCGCCGCGATCGTGGCGCTGGCGACGCGGCCGGAATCTTAATCCGGCAGCCGGATATCGGTCAGCTTCCAGTCGGCGAAACCCTGGCGCTGCATGACCAGCGCCATCGCGTCGCCCCTGGCGCCGCCTTCCCTTTCGCCATGGAAGAGGATGGTGTTCAAGCCTTGCCTTTCGGTCCGCCAGACGGTCTTCCTGGCCTCGCCGGTGTCCTGGCCGTCTTCAGGGGCGCTGCCATGACCGTTCCCGATCTTGAACTTCCCTTCGCGCATCGCAAACATGATCGTTTCCGGGCGCACGGCCGTGTCGATCAGTTTGTCGACCAGCACACCTGCCAGCAGGCTGCCGAGATTGTTGCCGGCGTCCGCCGGGTCGCGCTGCATGCGCGCCGAGAACTGGCTCTTCAGGCTCGCGCGCACGCGCGGAAAATCGACATGCTCGTTAAAGCGCGCGGCATCGGCGGCCACTGCGGCATCGCGCAGCTCGCGCATCGCCAGCCAGGGCGACCAGTACCAGTAGGCCGCCACGCCGGCAGCAACAAGGATCGCAAGGACCGCGAGAATCCGCTTCTGTAAAGTGTTCATGATCGGGATTCTAAATGGAAACAGCCGCCCGGAGGCGGCTGTTTGGGAGGTACACGCTTAGGCAACGCAGATCAGCGGTTACCCTTGCCGACGATATCTTTAGCGTCGCCGACTTTTTCCTGCACCTTGCCTTCGACCTGCTTGTTCAGGCCTTTGGCTTGCTGCTCGCTGCTGCCAATGGCTTTGCCGACACCTTCTTGAATCTTGCCGCCAATGTCTTTGGCCTTGCCTTTGATCTGGTCCTCGTTCATATGGACACCTCCTTTCGGTTGGTTAACGAACCCTCGACCCGCTGCGCATCCCATCCGGTGGACCGCCGAGATTGGTGGCGGTGTCGAGATCCCGTTCGTACCGTTCGCTTGTCGAGCGGTATGGGTTCATCTTGTGCCCATTGCCGCCTGCACTCTGTTCGCCGGTTAACGTAGCGGAATCAATTTTGTTAGGCGAAACTTAAATTAGCTTTCGCCATACAGATGCCAGCCAGGGCTGCTGGTCGCGCGGCAAACCGGCCGGGCGGTAGTAGTGATGCATCGGCTCGAAACCGGCCTCGGTCACAAATGCTTCCCAAGCGGGATAATCGTGAAAGCTGCCCCAGCGCGGTCCGTTCCAGCCCTCTTCGTTATTGCCGCGCGGGTTGGAGCTGAACAGCACGCCGCCCGGCTTCAGGGCCGCGTAGAGTTCTTTCAGCACCTTCGGCAGCAGGCTGCGCGGGACGTGGAACAGCGAGGCGTTGGCGTAGATGCCATCGAATAATTCATCCGGCAAATCGAGGTCGAGGAAATTCTGCAGCCAGACTTCGCAGCCGCTGTATTGCGCGGCCATCTCCACGAAGCGCGCGCTGCCGTCCAGGCCGATGGCGCGGTGGCCCATGCTGCGCAAGGTCTTGAGGTCACGTCCCGGGCCGCAGCCGAGGTCGAGGATGGTGAACGGCGCTTCCGCCTCGATCGCATCGAGCAGGGCCGCGATGTTCTGGCTGACGTCGTGATCGATCGTGCCCGCGAAGAAGCGCGGCGCGTTGACGTCGTAGTGATGCAGGGTGCGCTCGGCGATGTCCCGGAAGTCGTCCTGTTCCATATAGGGGTGTGCGCGCAGGATGCGCCGCTTGAGGTCGAGATAATGCTGCTTCATGGAGCACCTGCGATGAGAACATCAGGCCATTGATTCTAGGCCCGGCATGCCCGCCGCAGGTGTCCGTTACCTTCTACAAACTAATTACCAGACGCGGACACGGTCTTCCGGCGCCAGGTAGAGCTTCTGGCCCGGCTGCACGTCGAAGGCCTTGTACCAGGCATCCAGGTTGCGCACGGTGGCGGCGCGGTACTGGCCCGGCGCGTGGCCGTCGGTCAGGATGCCGCGGCGCTCGGCGGCTTCGCGGGCCTTGTTGCGCCAGCTGTGCGCAAAGCCGAGGAAGAACTGGCGGTCGCCTTCCACATTGGCCTTGGCGCCCGAGGCTGCCTTGTATGCGTCGTAGGACGCGGCCAGGCCGGCCAGGTCGGCCAGGTTTTCCGACAGGGTCAGCTGGCCGTTGATGGCCAGGTCCGGGAAAGGCTTGTAGCCGTTGTACTGCTCCACCAGCTTGCCGGACGCGGTCTTGAAGTGCTCCGCATCCTGCTTGGTCCACCAGTCGCGCAGGCGGCCCTGGGCGTCGAACTGGGCGCCCTGGTCGTCGAAGCTGTGGCTGATCTCATGGCCGATGACGGCGCCGATCGCGCCGTAGTTGGTGGCGTCGGAAGCCTTCGGATCGAAGAACGGCGGCTGCAGGATCGCGGCCGGGAAGTTCAGCGCGTTCTGCAGCGGCAGGTTGACGGCGTTGACCAGTTGCGGCGGCATCGACCATTCGGTGCGCTCCGGCTTGCGGTGCAGCTTGGCGATCTCCTGTGCGGTATGGAATTCGTCGGCGCGCGCGGCATTGCCGAAGGCGTCGTCGGCCACGACCTTCAGGCCTTCATACGACTTCCACTTGTCCGGGTAGCCGACGCCCACGTACAGGGTCTTCAGCTTTTCCTTGGCCTGGGCGCGGGTGGCCGGGGCCATCCAGTCCAGCTTGTCGACGCGCTTGCCGAAGGCGTCGACGATATTGTTCACCATCTGCTGCAGGCGCGCCTTGTTCTCGGCCGGGAAGTACTTGGCCACGTAGATCTTGCCGACCGCCTCGTCCATCGCCTCGTTGGTGGCGCCCAGCGCGCGCTTCCAGCGGACCGACTGCTGCGGCGTGCCGCTCAGCGACTTGCCGTAGAAATCGAAGCGCTGGTCGGCGAAGGCCTTCGGCAGCACGTTCGCCATCTGGTTGATGCGGTGGAAGGCCAGGTAATCCTTCCAGGTGGCCAGGTCGACCTTGTTCACCAGCGCGGCTTCGCCGACCACCGCCGACGGATGCCAGACGATGAATTTCTGCTGGTCGCCGAGCTTCGCGGCCTTGAAGAAGGCGTTCCAGTCCATGCCCGGGGCCTTGGACGTGAAGTCCTTCACGGTCCAGGTATTGTCCGCTTTCAGCACGTCGGCCGAATCGGCGCGGGTGCCGTGCGAATTCGCGATGTCCACTTCCAGCGCGAATACCTTGGCGGCGCGCGCTTCGGCATCGTTGTAGCCGGCCATCTTCAGCATCGCCGCGATGTGCTGCTGGTACTTGGTGCGCAGCCCGGCCATGCGCTCGCTGTTGTCAAGGTAGTAGGCGCGGTCCGGCATGCCCAGGCCGCCCTGCAGGATGTAGGGCATGTGGCGGCCAGTGTCGTGCAGGCCTTGCGCGACCCACAGGCCGAACACGTTCTCGGTGAAGAAGTCGGTGTTGTTCAGCGGGTCGACGTCGGCGCGGATCGATTCGCCCAGCGCGCGCGTGAGGCCGGCCTTGTCCTTGATCGCATCGATTTTCGCCAGCATCGGCTTCAGGGGCGTGACACCCTTGCCTTCGATGGCGGATTCGTTCATGTAGGCACGGAAGTAGTCCGACACCTTGCGTCCTTCGCCGCTCAGCTTCTTGTCGCCGGCGAGGTCCTCGATCATCTTGACGATGCGCTGGTTGGTCTCTTCGGCCAGCGCGCCCATCGAACTCCAGGAGCTGCGGTCGGCCGGGATCTCGGTTTTCGCGAGCCAGTCGCCATTGGCGTAGGCGAAGAAATCGTCGCCCGGCTTCACCGCGGCATTCGCCTGGGCGGCTTCGGCCTTCGGCGCAGCGGCCTGCCGCGCCTGGCCCGGCATCGAAACGACGGCCGCGCCGCACAGGGCCAGCACGATGGCCGTCTTTACTGGAGTCCAACTTGTCTTCATGTATTTCCCTTCTTGGTGAGTGATCGTCTTATTGTAGTACCTGGCATTCATTTCAGCGCCTCGCGCACTTGCGGCAGCAGGCGCGCCTTCTGGGCCGCGCGCACGCGCACGCCGCTGGCGACCCGTTGCGCTTCGACCTGCGCATCGGCTTCGAAGTTCTGGCGAACGAAGTCTTCCATGCGCTGGGCGTCCTGGACGCTCGACGAGGCGTCGACGATGCCCGGGAAGGCGCGGTTGCGGCCCACCGAATCCTGGGACTTCATCAGCTGCTCGCGGTTGGCGACGGCGAAGTTCCAGGCCTGGTCGAGGTGGGAGCGGCCCACGCCCTGCACGATGCCGGCCACCTGGGTCGGCGGCGTGTTCGGCGACAGCGCCATCCGCAGCACCTTGTCCGCCAGGGCCGGATCCTGCACCTGGATCAGCGCGCCCAGCAGGCGCGAGCGCTCTTCGTTGTTCTGGGTCTGCTGCATGCGCCGGGCGATGGCGTCGAAGGTCGGCTGGTCGGCGTAGCGGCCGGCGGCCGAGGTGACGAAGCCGATCATCGCCGGGCTAACGGCCGCCGGGTCGGCCAGCCAGCGCTGGAAGCGGCTGCGCGCCTGCGCGATCGCTTCCTCGTCGCCGGACCTGGCCAGGGCGCCGGCCAGCAGCGCGCGCAACTGGGCGTCTTCGACGGCCTCGCCGGGCTTCTCGTCCCAGCCCAGCTGCACGAGTTTCGGCCTGGCGAAGCCGGCGATGAAGCGCCGCACCAGAGGCCGCTCCGGCTCGCCGCGCGCCAGGCTGTCCAGGAAGTTGAGGTTGCCGATGATGGATTCCCACACCGCCAGGCGCGGTTCGTCGCGCAGTTGCGCGGCCAGCTTCAGCCAGGCGTCGAGCGGGACCAGACCGGCCGCGACCTGGGTCCAGGTATCGTTCAGCAGCTTGAGCCGGGTGGCGTCGGGCAGGCGCGCGGCCTGGCCGGCGAGGGTGTCGAAGGTGGCGCGGTCGTACTGGATGCGGAAGTAGCCGACGCTGTGCGGATCGACCACCAGCGCGCCCTCGCAGCCGGGCAGCATCACGCTGGTACTGGCATTGGCGAGCAGGGTCGTCATCGCCTTGCCGTTGACGGTCCCGACCTGCAGCGGCACGTTCCACAGGCGATTGTCCGTGGCCGGCTCGTCCAGGCGGAACTGCTGCTGGCTGAGGGTCACCTTGCGCTTGCCGTCCTCGCAGGCCTGCTCCACCTTGATGAGCGGGAAACCAGGCTGGGTGGTCCAGTCCGAGGCCAGCTTGCCGACCGGCTTGCCCGAGGCGCGTTCGAGCGCCGTCCAGAGGTCGGCGGAGGTGGTATTCGAGTACTGGTGCTTCTGCATATAGGCGCGGATGCCCTTGCGGAAGGCGTCTTCGCCCAGATAGGCCTCGAGCATGCGCAGGAAGGCCTGGCCCTTTTCGTAGGTGATGTCGTCGAAGGCGTCCGCGGCCTGCGCCTCGGTCTCGACCTGCGTCTGGATCGGATGGGTGGTCTTGCGGGCGTCCAGGTTCATCACGCGCTCGCGGTCGCCGATGTTGGCCAGGTAGGGGCGCCACTCCGGGTGGAAGTGCTCGGTGGCCTTGGACGCCATCCAGGACGCGAAGCCTTCGTTCAGCCACAGGTTGTCCCACCAGGCCATGGTCACCAGGTTGCCGAACCACTGGTGCGCCATCTCGTGGGCATTGACCGAGAAGGTCAGCTGGCGGATAGACTCCGGGCTGGTCTTCGGATCGTAGAGCAGGGTGTTTTCGTTATAGACGATGCCGCCCCAGTTCTCCATCGCGCCATTGAACCCGTTCGGGATCGCGATCTGATCCAGCTTGGCCAGCGGGTAAGGCACGCCGAAGTAATTGTTATAGAAGTGCAGCAGGTCGCGGCTGGCGCCCAGGGCAAACGCGCCCTTCTCCTTCTTGCCTTCGGTGGTGACGACGCCGATCTCGACCCCGTCCTGCTTGGTGCTGATGCGTTCGAACTCGCCGGCGGCCAGCACCACCAGGTAGCTCGGCATCTTCGGGGTCGGCTTGAAGCTGATGCGCTGCTTGCCGCCGGCGATGCCGGTCTGCTTGTCGACCGGGGTGTTGGAATAGGCCTTGAGGCCGGCCGGCAGGTCGACCGACAGGCGGAACCTGGCGCGGAAGGCCGGCTCGTCCCAGGTCGGCAGCATGCGCCGCGCATCGGTCGGCTCCATGGTGGTGGCGATCAGCTTCTTGTCCGCCTTCCCGGCCTGGTAATTCACATAGAACAGGCCGCGTCCTTCGCGGTTGATCTTGCCGCGGAAGGCCAGCGCCAGGCGGTAGCGGCCCGGCGCCAGCGGCTGCGGCAGGGTAAAGCTCAGGGTTTCCTGCTTCTCGTCCAGCACCGGCGTCAGCTTGAGCTCCTTGATCCCCTTGCCGGACAGCGCGGCGCTGTCGATTTCCAGCGCGGCGGCGTTCAGCATGATGGTCGAGGTAGCCTTGAGCACTTCGATCTCGACCGTTTCCGTGCCGCTGAAAGTGTTGGCGGCTATGTCCGGCGCCAGGTGGGCCTGGTATTCGACCGGGATGACGTCCTTGGGCAGCTTGCCCGGGGTCTTGTCAAAAGAATATGGTGCCTCGGCATGGGCGCCAATGGCGGCAAGGGCGAGCGCGGTAGCGCCGATCGCCTGGAATCGTCTCATGGACAGTCTCCCTTTCTCTCTCATCTTGTTTTTCGTCGGCGCTGCTATGGCGCACCGATCCAGCTTGCACTATAAGCAAGTCCAAGGGCAAGAATGGCAGCTTTGCGACAGACTGCAGAAAGCCGGGCTGGATTGCACGAACCGGGGAGCAGGACGCTTTATGTCCATCTGCTCTTTGCGCTGGATCAATTCAGAAACGTGCAAAATCTCAATACTCGAGTTTGCGAGAAATTTTTAAAAAAATCTTTCGTCAACCCTAAAGTTTCAAAAATCAGGGCCGTTAAGGACCTTAGATACCCGGTAATTCGGCCGGAAAACTTGCTCTTGGTGCATCATGACGTCCAACGAAGTCCTCGCCATGTACGAAAATATCGCCGCCCTCAGCGGCCGGATGGCAGTTGCTGCCCAGGATGGCGACTTCGATGGTTTGGCACGGCTGGAAACCCAGGTGTCCCTGCAGGTGAGCGCCACCAAATCGGGCGTGCCGCCGCTGGAAGGCGTCCAGCGCCTGCGCAAGATCGACCTGCTCAAGCAGATCATGGCCAATGACCGCGCCGTGCGCGACGTCACCGAACCCTGGCACGGCCAGATCGAGCGGGCGATGAGCGCCCATTAAGCGTTTCACCTCTCCCGGACAACCCCTGCGACTCACGTCCCAGGGGTTTTTTGTTGCCCGTTCCCGGCAAGCAAAACGTTTTCTCTCATCCCGCCTGACTTCCCAAAGTTGTTGAAATGGCCAATTCTTGTGATTAGGATTCTCTCAATAATCAGAGGCACAAGGAGACGAAGCATCTTGCACGCAAGCCGCCGTGCTTTCAGCCGCTCTGCGAAAACGTTTGCCTGCGGACTCGCGCCAGGCGCCTTATTGCAGCGTCGATGTCCCCGGCCGGCACCTGGCTGTAGCCCAGCAGCAGACCGTTCCACGCGGTCTTGCGCAAGCCGGTCTCGTGCCGCGTCATGCAATGCGCGGCGATGCCGGCGGCGAGTGCGGCATCGCTGATGCGGTCGTCGCGCCAGGCCGGATCGGCAAAGCGCAGCGACAAGTGCATGCCGGTGCCGGCGCCATGCACCAGCACGGTGTCGCCAAAATGCAGGCTTAGCGCCTCGAGCAAGGCGTCGCGCCGCTCGCGGTACAGGCGCCGCATGCGCCGCAGGTGCTGCACGAACTGCCCGCTGTTCAAGAATGCCGCCAGCGCCCGCTGCTCGGGCACGCGCCCGTGCATGGGCAGGCGCGCCAGCGCCGGGCGCGCGGCCTCGGCCAGGCCCGCCGGCAGCACCATGAAGCCGGTGCGCATGGCCGGGAACATGGTCTTGCTGAAGGTGCCCAGGTAAATCACCGGCGCGGCCGGCGCCAGGCCCTGCATCGCCGGCAGCGGCGGGCCGTCATGCCGGAACTCGCTGTCGTAATCGTCTTCGATGATCAGCGCACCGGCGCGGCCCGCGTTTTCCAGCAGCTCGAGCCGGCGCCGCATGTCCAGCACGCCGCCGCTCGGATACTGATGCGAGGGGCTGGCATAGATCAGGCGCGGCGGCGTGCGGCGCCAGTCCTCGTCCGCCGGGACGATGCCCTCCTCGTCCACCGGGATGCCGACCGTGCGCAGCTGGCCGCCGCGGAAGGCGGACAATGCGCCCAGGTAGCCGGGGCTCTCGATCCAGGCCGTGTCGCCGGCGTCGGCGAACAGCTGGACGCACAGCTCCAGGCTGGCCTGGGTGCCGTTGGTGACCACCACTTGCGCGGGGTCGCAGCGCACGCCGCGCGCGGCCTGCAGGTAGTCCGCGATCGCCTTGCGCAGCACCGGCAGGCCGGTCGGGTCGCAGTAATCGAACTCGAAGGGCCCGGTCTCGCGCCAGGCGCGGTCCAGCAGGCGGCGCCAGGCCGCCATCGGAAAGGCGTCGAGGGCGGGCACGCCGAGCGCGAAGGCGCCGCTCAGGAAGCCGGGCGTGGCCATGCCTGCCAGCGCCTGCGCGCGGCGCGACAGGGTGGAAGGCGCCGGCGGCCCACCGCCCTTTTCGGGCGCGGTCGCCACTTGCGCCACTTCGGTGCCGCGCCGGGAAGTCAGCAGCAAGCCTTCGGACATCAGCTGCTCGTAGGCATACAAAACCGTGTTGCGGGCAATGCCCAGCTCGCGCGCCAGGGTCCGCGTCGACAGCAGGCGGTGCCCGGCAGCCAGGCGTCCGCCAAGGATGGCCGCGCGCAGGCAGGCGTGCACCGTGCGCTGCCGCGGCCAGCCGCTCACGTCGTGGTGGCGCTCGAAATCCGCGAGCAGGAGGCCGTAGTCCATCTGTAGTCCTATCGAACAGGCGCCGGGTGGCCCTTACATGGTACCAGTCCACTGCATATAGTTTGCCAATAAATATCTTTTTCCGGCTATGTCGAATTCGGTCCTTTTCATTCGTCGATCAGGAAACGTGAGAAGACCATGAAAAAGCAGATCGCCACAATGATGCTCCTGCTTGGCCTGCACGCCCCTTCGCTTGCAGGCCTGGCCGAAGGCGTGCTGGCCTACAAGGAGCAGGATTACGCAGCCGCGTTGAAGGAAATCGCGCCCCTTGCCAATACCGGCAACGCGGATGCGGAGCATTTGCTCGGCCTGATGTACTACATGGGCCATGGCGTCCCGCGCGACTACAAGCAGGCCTTCCGCTGGCACCACAAGGCGGCGCTGCAGGGTTTGCCGGCCGCCGAGTACGTGGTCGGCGCCATGTACTACACCGGCAATGCGGTGCCCCAGGACCAGGCGCTGGCCGTGTCCTGGTTCCGCAAGGCGGCTGGCCAGGGCCATCCGGACGCCCAGTACGCCCTCGGCCTGATGTACCGCTATCACGTGGCCGGCCTGCCCGAGGATGCGGTGCTTGCTTACATGCTATGGGACCTGGCGGCCGCCAGGGGCCACCGCAATGCGGGCGAGCAGCGAGCCGACATCGCGCGCCGGATGACGGAAGAACAGATCGAAGAAGCGCAATGCATGTCCCGCAACTGGCAGCCGGGCATGCCCTTGCCGTCCCGGCCGCACAAGAGCAGCAGCACATCCTGACTCACTTTTACCTAGAGCGCACATGAGCCTATTCAGAACAAAAAATCTCGACCAGATGATGGTCACGAGCCGCAAGCCCGGCGGCCTGAAAAAAGTGCTGGGTCCCTTCGACCTGGTATTGATGGGCATCGGCGCGGTGATCGGCACCGGCATCTTCGTGCTGACCGGGACCGGCGTCGTCACGGCCGGCCCCGCCCTGACGCTGTCCTTC
The DNA here is from genome assembly GCF_042656905.1 of Massilia aerilata. Taxonomy (NCBI): domain Bacteria; kingdom Pseudomonadati; phylum Pseudomonadota; class Betaproteobacteria; order Burkholderiales; family Oxalobacteraceae; genus Massilia; species Massilia aerilata. Next base: position 159,945 of record NZ_JBHSMZ010000008.1, on the reverse strand, counting down.
GTCATCGCCGGCGTGTGCTGCGGCCTGGCGGCGCTGTGCTATGCGGAGTTCGCGTCCACCGTCCCCGTCGCCGGTTCGATCTACACCTATAGTTACGTGACGATGGGCGAGCTGGTGGCCTGGATCATCGGCTGGGACCTGCTGCTCGAATACGGCCTGGCGACGTCCGCGGTGGCGGTGGGCTGGTCCGGCTATTTCCAGTCGCTGATGGCCAGCTTCGGCCTGATGCTGCCGGAAGCGCTGCGGGCCGCGCCCGGTGCGCTGCCGGGACAGCACACCTGGTTCAACCTGCCGGCCTTCTGCATCATGATGGTGTTGACGGGGATGCTGTCGCTGGGCGTACGCGAGTCCGCGCGCGTGAACAACATCATGGTCGTCATCAAGCTCGGCGTCGTGCTGCTGTTCATCCTGGTCGGCGCGCGCCACGTCCAGCCGGCCAACTGGCATCCCTTCATGCCGCACGGCGCCGGCGGCACGCTGAGCGCCGCCGCGCTCATGTTCTTCGCCTTCATCGGCTTCGATTCCGTCACCTCCGCCGCCGAGGAAGTGAAGCGCCCGGAGCGCGACCTGCCCATCGGCCTGATCGGCACGCTGGCGACCTGCACGGTCATGTACATCATCGTCACCGCCATCATGACCGGCATCGTGCCGTATGCGCAGTTCCTCGGCATCGACCACCCGGTGTCGCTGGCGCTGCAGTATGCGCACGAAACCTGGTTCGCGGCCTTCGTCGACCTCGGCGCCATCCTCGGCATGACCACCGTGATCCTGGTGATGGCCTATGGCCAGACGCGCATCCTGTTCGCCATGTCGCGCGACGGCCTGCTGCCGCCAAGGCTGTCGACGGTCCATCCGCGTTTCGGCACGCCCTTCTTCGCCACCTGGATCGTCGGGATCATCTTCGGCCTGTTGAGCGCCGTGGTGCCGCTCGGCGTGCTCGGCGAACTGGTCAACATGGGCACGCTGGCGGCCTTTTGCCTGGTCTCGGTGGCCGTCATCGTGCTGCGCAAGAAACGCCCCGACCTGCACCGCGCCTTCCGCTGTCCCGGCGTGCCCTACGTACCCATGCTCGCGATCGCCTTTTGCGCCGTGCTGATGGCCTTCCTCGGCAAGACCACCTGGATGGCGTTCCTGGCCTGGCTGGCGCTGGGCCTGGTGGTGTATTTTGCGTATGCGCGGCCTCGCTCCCTGCTGAACCGGGCATGAAAAAGCTTCTCGCATTGACTCTCCTGCTGCTGTCGAATGCAGCGATCGGCGGCGCACCGGCGCCGCGCGACGGCCAGCACGATTTCGACTGGGAGATCGGCGCCTGGGGCACGCAGCTGAAACGCCTGCGCGAGCCGCTCAGCGGCAAGACCGACTGGGTCGAGTACGCGGGCACCTCGGTCGTCAAACCCGTGATGGGCGAGCGCGCCAACCTCGTGGAACTCGACGTGCGCGGCGGTGCCGGCCGGATCGCGGGCGTGTCGCTGCGCCTGTACCAGCCGGCGAGCGGCCAGTGGACCCTGCATTTCGCCAACCTGGCCAATGGCCTGATGACGGAGCCGATGCACGGTGTCTTCAAGGACGGCCGGGGCAGCTTTTACGGCCAGGACACCCTGGACGGACGCGCGATCCTGGTGCGCTTCCTGATCCTGCCGATGGATGCGGGCCGCTGGCGCTTCGAGCAGGCCTACTCAAAGGACGGCGGCCAGCATTGGGAGACCAACTGGATCGCCATCGACACCCGTCGCGAACGCGCGTCGACAAATGTTTCACCTACCGGAAAATGATATGAAAGTGACGGTTTCCATCGATGTGCCCTCCATCGAAGCGGGTTTAAAATTCTTCGGAGAAGCCTTCGGATTTTCCGAAGCCTCCCGGCCGCATCCCGGCTATGCTTTATTAAGCGCCGGCGAAGCGACGATCGGCCTCGTCGCCAAGCCGGCGGGCAGCCATCCCGCCAAAGGCAGCGACGACGTGCGCAGATACGAGCGGCACTGGACGCCGGTGCACATCGATTTTCGCGTCGAGGATTTCGAAGCGACGCTGGCGAAGGCGCTGGGCGCCGGCGCAAAAACCGAACAGGTACACCGCGTGGCCGGTTATCCTCCTGTAGCATTTTGCAGCGATCCGTTTGGCCACGGTTTCTGCATCGTTGGCCTTCAGCCTTTCATCATGGAGACAGAATGACCGAACTAAAAGTACGATGCTTTTCCATTTCCCTCGACGGCTACGGCGCCGGTCCGAACCAGAGCCTCGAGAACCCCATGGGTGAAGGCGCCGGCGGCCTGCACCAGTGGTTCCGCGGCACCCGCACCTTCCAGAGCATGATCGGCAACGCAGGCAAGGGAACCGACGGCCCGGACGAAGACTTTGCCGCGCGCGGCTTCGAGAACGTGGGCGCCTGGATCCTGGGCCGCAACATGTTCGGGCCGGTCCGCGGTCCCTGGCCGGACGACAGCTGGAAAGGCTGGTGGGGCGATGAGCCGCCCTACCACGTGCCGGTATTCGTGCTGACCCAGTACCCGCGTGCGCCGCTGGAGATGAAAGGCGGCACCACCTTTTACTTCGTCACCGACGGCATCCAGTCCGCCTACGAGCAGGCCCGCGCCGCCGCCAAGGGCAAGGACATACGCCTGGGCGGCGGCGTGGCGACGGTGCGCGAGTTCCTGCAGGCCGGATTGGTCGACGAGATGCACCTGGCGATCTCACCGGTTCTGCTGGGGTCCGGCGAATCCCTGTTCGCGGGGCTGGACCTGAACGCCATGGGCTTCCGCTGTACCGCGCATGTGCCCACCGCAGCGGCGACGCACGTGGTGCTGCGCAAGGACTGAGGCGGGCGCTCAATCCTCGTAGAGCGGCCCTGCCGGTGGGTTCAACCGGTGGAAGTTCGTGAGTTTTCACATATCGTTTTCTGCTAAGGTTGGACGATATCCGACTCTGCCCTTCTCCGGTTGAGGTCCTTATGAAACTGCGTCACGCTCTGGTGCTGAGTGTTGCCTTGTTGACGGCGCCGGCTTCTTTCGCCGGCGAGCAGCGCATTCCCATTGCCGCATTCTTCGACAGCCTCCACCTGAGCGGCGCCAAGCTCTCACCGGACGGCAAACGACTGGCCATGCTGGTCAAGAACGATCAGGGTCGTGACCAGCTCGGCGTCGTCAACCTGGAAGACGAGTCCATGAAAGTGGTCGCCGTATTTTCAGACATGGATGTCGGGCGTTTCGAGTGGGTCAATAAGGGCAGATTAATCTACAACTCGCGCGACAAACGCACAGCGCAAGGCGATGTGGACAAAGCGCCCGGCCTGTTCGCCGTGAATATCGACGGCAGCGGACAACGCCAGTTGGCCCACATGGGCCAGCTCCCTCCATCGCCTACCGCCCGCAAAAGGCTGCCAGCGAATACGCTGATGCTTGGACAGCCGGGCGCACAGGACTCGGATTGGGTCTATGTCCTCAGCCCCGATTTCTCGAGCGAACGGGTCGATCTGATCAGGGTCAATACCGTGAGCGGCTTCAGCAAGGAGGTGAAAGGGCCGGGTCCCGCGCGCAGATGGTGGTTCGACACAAGAGGCGAACCGGCATTGGCGACCACGATCGAGAACGGCATGGAGCTGCTGTATTACCTTGACCCCGGGACCGGCAGCTGGCGCCAACTGGGCAGCATGGCGAACATGGGCTTCGCCGACATCGACTCCGCGTCGGTCCCGGCAGCCGCATCGGACGACAAGATCGACAAGGTGATCGTCAGCGCACGCGCGGCGACACTGAAGTTCACCCCGCTGGGCTTCACGCCCGAGGGCGAGCTGTATGTGATCAGCCACAAGAAGCGCGACAAGGACGCCTTGTTCGCCTACGACATCGTCACAGGCAAATTGGCCGATCGTCCCTTGTTGGATCTGGAGGCATACGACTTCCACGGCACACTCGTCACGTCTGCCACCAGGCTGCTTGGGGTTCGCTACACCGTCGATGCTGAAAGTACGCGCTGGTTCGATCCCGCCATGAAGCAGGTGCAGGACGCCGTTGACCAGCTGCTGCCTGGCCGGGTCAACACCTTGAGCGTCGGGGCGCGTTCCGAAACGCCATTCGTGCTGGTGGAATCGTGGTCCGACCGCGAGCCGCCTGTCTTCCTGCTGTTCAACCGGGAGACCCGGAAGCTTTCCAACCTTGGAAAAAGCCGCCCGGCCATCGCGCCTGGTCAAATGGCGGAGCAGGTGCTGGAACAGGTCAAGGCGCGCGATGGACTGCCGATTCCGACATGGATAACGGTCCCGAACCATAGCCAGGGCAAGAAGCTGCCGATGGTCGTGCTGGTGCATGGAGGCCCGTGGACGCGCGGCCAGGAATGGGGCTGGAGCAGCGAGAGGCAGTTCCTGGCGTCGCGCGGCTACATCGTGCTGGAACCGGAATTCCGCGGCAGCACCGGTTTTGGCCAGGCGCACTTCCAGGCCGGCTGGAAGCAGTGGGGCCTGTCGATGCAAGACGATATCGCCGATGTGACGCGCTGGGCCATTGCCGAGAACATCGCCGATCCGCGGCGCATCTGCATCGGCGGCGGCGGTTACGGTGGATATGCTGCCCTGATGGGCCTGATCCGCGATCCGGCTCTGTACCGATGCGGGATCGCCTGGGCTGGCGTCACTGACCTCGATCTGCTTTACAAAGGAGACGCGATCGGCGGCAGCGACCTGTCCGATGAATACAAGCGCTACGGCTTCCCGGCTCTGGTGGGCGATCCTGTCAAGGACGCTGCCCGGTTCGCGGCAAGCTCACCGTTGAAGCAAGCCGCACGCATCGTCCAGCCGCTGCTGCTGGTCTATGGCGGCGACGACCGGCGCGTGCCGCTCTCCCACGGCCGCCAGTTGTATGAGGCAGTCAGGCAAACCAACAAGAACGTCGAATGGATCGTCTACGACAAGGAAGGGAACGGAGGGGGCCTGGTCGACGGCAGGAACGGCCCACGCGCGCCCGTCTATCAAGGCGTGACCGTTTATGACCCGGTCCGGCAAACCAACCAGAATGTCGAATGGGTCGTCTACCAAAAGCAAGGCAGGACGTATAACGAATACACGGATGTACCGGCCTACGAAAGCGTCGATTTGATGACTGTCTACGAAAAGGAAGGGCACGGTTGGGGCCTTGCCAGCACGCGCGTGGATTTTTGGGGACGGGTCGAGAAGTTCCTTCAGCAGCACATCGGTGACGGCGCAAAATAGCTTCTGACGACGGCGCCCGCAAGTTCAATCCTTGTAGATCGGCCCCGCCAGCAGGAAAGGCCCGCCCTGGTAGGTCGCCGCGATGTCGTCCGCCGGCGGCCAGGCCCCGCTCTGCGGAAAGCGCTCCGCAAATTCGCGCGAGCTCTTTTGCGGCACGAAGCCCAGGTGCGCCGCCTCGCGGTTATCCCACCATTTGACCGGATTGTCGGAAACGCCGTAGGTGATGGTATGGCCGACGCGCGGCGCGTCGAAGGAGGAGCCGATGCGCAGGCAGACGGTCTCGATGCCGAAGCGGTCGTAGTAGTAGCGCGACAGGGCTTCGCCGAAGCACTTCGAGACCCCGTAGATGCCGTCCGGGCGCAGCGGCGCGGTGGCGTCGACGACCTGCGTGGTCGGGTAGTAGCCGACCACGTGGCTGGAGCTGGCGTAGATCACGCGCCGGATGCCGCGCTTGTGCACCGCCTCGTACAGGTGGTGCAGGCCGAGGATGTTGGCGTTCATGATTGGTTCAGCTGGCCGGCCTTTTCCTCGATCGTCATCTGGAGCAGCAGCGCCTCGACCCGCTGCGCGATATCCGCATCGCCGCCGGCAAAGGCCGCGCCCGCGAACGCTGCCAGTGCCGCCGCGACGGCTATCCGCGCTTTCCAGTTTTTCTTCATCTCCCCGCTGCCTCCAAGCTAATTGAGGATCGGAGACACATGAAGATCGTGAAGTCGATCCTGGCGGCGCTGCTCGCAAGCGCGCTTCTCCCACCCTGCTTTCGGCGCCGCGCAAACTGCGGACACGCCGCGTCCGCCGTCCTCGCGCTACGTCCCGCCGCTGGCCATGACGCCGATGAATCGGATCGTCAAGCAGCAGCTGTGCCCCCAGCTCGAGTATTTGTTCGACAAGATGGCAGCCGAAAAGGAGCACGTCGCCATCGCCGGCGTGGAGGCGCTGAAGAGCAATGACAAGTTCTTGCAGGGGAAGATCGCCAGCGGCCTGCGTCACGCCGCAGTGGGACCTCATCCGGCTGCCGACCAATTACTATGGCGTGGCCTTCAGCGTGGCGCGCCTGCGCATGCTGCTCGGCCGGGAAGACGAGAGCGCCAGCAAGGTCCTGCTCGAGAAGATGACGACGCATTACGCGACCTACTCCGGCAAGTTCGGGTTTTCCGATGAGACGCCCGGAGAAGGCCGCTTCTGAAAGCCCTGCTGCGCAAGTCGGTCGACGTCGAACTGAACTTCGCCAACACCGCCGGCGAAGGCTTTACCTTGGGGCCGCAGCCTCGGTCCCTATGGCGAGACCGCGGCGCTGGATATCCTGTCGGTGTCGGGCTACCCGGGCGTGCTCACGCCCCAGGAAAAGCGGTACGCCTATGGCATGCAGGACGCCAAGCCGAAGGCGGACCTGCAGGCCTGGCTGGACAAGACGCGCCCGCGTTTCGGCACGACCTGGTTCGCGCGCGGCGACCATGACCGTGCACTCGCCATCTACCGCGACAAGGGCCACGTCTTCAGCCTGGCGATGATCAACGGCGGCGACAGCCAGTTCGACACCAGCCCCTACAATCCGCTGCCCTTCGCATCGGGCATCATCGCCGGCACGCCGGACAGCGGCGCCGAACACGCCCAGCTGCTGCCGAAGTTCACCCTGCTTGACGGCAGCCAGCTGCTGCCGGTCTCCTACATCAAGGACATCCGCAGCGCCAGCCGCGGCAACACGGCGCGCGTCAGCTACCGCCAGGACGCCCTGGCGAAGCTCGGCAAGAAGGGGCCAATCAAGGACGAGCGCATCAAGCTGGAGACCACCTACAGCTTCGAACCGGGTATCATCACGCGCACCGACACCTATACGCCGGCGATGCCGCTGCAGGTGGCGCGCGCCAGCCTGGAGTTCGCGTCCTATTCGGAGGCGCCCGCGCTGCAGGGCAAGACCGTGCGCTTCGGCCAGGGCGATGTCAGCGCCTTCGAGGTGAGCGGACTGGATGCCTGCACGGTCGAGGCCACGCACGGCGCGGACCCGTACCGCGCGCCGGAAGGGCCGATGGCCAGCCACGTCAGCTGCGCCAGCACCGGCTTCCGCTTCGAGCGTCCGCTGACGATCAAGTGGACCCTGCGTTATCGTTGAAGGAAGGACGCCATGCCGAACAAGATCCGCACCACCCTGTTGGCGACGCTGCTGACGCTGTGCGTCCAGGCGGCGCAGGCTTGCGAAGCGCCGCCGCCGGCCGTCCACGACATCGACGCCAACAGCTACTACAGCGACAAGAACCATTCCATCATCGACCCGGTGCGCAAGGCGCGCAACGTCGCCGCAACGAAACCGGTCGACGAATTCCTCGACGCGGTCGCGCGCCGCGCCAGCGCCTTCCAGGCGGCGCCGGCGAACCGTGACGAAGCCCGCTGCGGCCTGCAATGGCTGTCCGCCTGGGCCCAGCAGAACGCGATGCTGGGCAAGATGACGAGCAACCAGTCCTACTACACGCGCAAGTGGGCCGCCCAGGAACGCATCAAGGGCACGCCTGGCTGGAAGATCGTGTACGACCGGCACACCAGTACTGCGACCGCAGGCACGCCGGCGCCGTCCGCGCTGTGGGAACCGCGCATGGGCGGCGACATCGGCCTCGCCAATCCGCTGGAGCATCCTGCAAAAATGAGCGCGCCATGAACAAGGGCCGTCCCAGCCTCGCCCACGGTGTCGTCGAAGGCATCGCGGCGCGCATCCGCCAGGGCCAGCTGAAGCCCGGCGACCGGCTGCCGACCGAGGCCGCGATCGTGGCGGAATCTGGCGTCAGCCGCTCCGTGGTGCGCGAGGCGATCTCGCACCTGCAGGCGGCCGGACTGGTGGAGACGCGCCATGGCATCGGCACCTTCGTGCTCGAACCGCAGCAGCAGACCGCGCTGGCGATCCTGGAACTGCGGATGGGGATGGAAACCGAGGCTGCGGCGCTGGCGGCCGCGCGCCGCACCGAGGCCCAGCTGGCGGCGCTGCGCGCGGCGCTGGAGGACATGCGCCGTGCGCAGGCGGCCGGCGAGCCGACGGTGGAGGCCGACGTGCGCTTCCACCGCATCCTCGCCGAGTCCAGCGCCAATCCTTATTTCGTCGAGCTCCAGGGCCAGCTCGGCAAGCTGCTGTCCCTGCGCGAGCGGCCGGCCGGCAGCTTCGAGCGCATGCATCACGAACACGAGGACATCGTCGACGCCATCGCGCGCCAGGATGCCGACAGCGCGCGCGCCGCGATGCGCACCCACCTGTCGAACAGCGGCGAAAGAATGCGCAAGCCTTCTTTATGAGGCGTGGACGGCGCCGGCCGTCTTGCGCTGGGCGGCCAGCATGGCGCCCATGTTCGTCTCGATCCACTCCGCCAGCTCGCCCATCTTGCGGCTGATCTCCTCGCCCAGCGGCGTCAGGCGGTACTCCACGCGCGGCGGCGCGGCCGACTGGACGATGCGCTGCACGAAACCGTCCTGCTCCAGCCAGACCAGGGTCTGGGCCAGCATCTTCTCGCTGATCCCGCCGACCTTGCGGCGCAGTTCGCCGAAACGCTGGGCGCCGTCGCCGAGGGCCACCAGCAGCAGGACGCCCCAGCGGCTGGTCACGTGCTTGAGCACTTCGCGCGAAGGGCAGCTTTCGGAAAACAGGTCGCCGCGTGGCGCCTGGGCTGGATCTGTATCGCTCATCTGAAGGTTCCTCCGTCGATGTCGATATCCTAAGCCAAGCGGCCGAACCCAGCCGTCGCGTTGGCGCCAGCCGTGCGCGGGCAAGAAAAAACCCGCGACGTTTGCGCGTCGCGGGCTTCTGGAATCGGGGAGTGCGAGCACCAGGTATCTCCTGGCGTCGCCTCTTGCCGGTTGCATCCGGCGTCCACCTGCCACTGTAGTCAGGCGAACCGCTTCCGGGGACAGGCGTTTCTTCAACGAACATCCGGTTTCCGCGCCACGCTATCGGTGGTGGCTGCGCCGGATCCTGAGCCGTTTTTGTGGTCATTCAGATCACATGGGAATTAGTATAACGCAAATTTTTGACTTGTGTAGACGAGTTTGTGCGCGCCTATTCGAAAGTCGGTTCGACCGCTTCTTCGATCGCTTCCGGCGCGGCGGCCGGGGCCGGTCTGGTGCGGGAAGCGAAGCGCTGGCGCAGGCGTTCCAGCAGGCGCGGCTCGGCCGGCATGTCGACGTTTTGCACCGTGCGGACGCGGCGGCGCAGCAGCGCCCCTGCGCCACCCAGCGCCAGCAGCAGGGCTGCGGCCCCGCCGATCCAGCCCCAGGGCAAGCCGGACTCGGGCTCGGGCGGCGGCGTCTTGGGCTTGCGCGGCACCAGCGGCTTGATGGCGCCGATGGGTTTCGGGCCGGGTGCTTCCTTGGCGGCTTCGGGTTCCGGCGCGGGAGCAGGTGCGTGATCGGCCCCGGGCGCGGGCGCGGGAGCAGATGCGGCGGCATGCGCGGCAGCGGCTGCGGACTCGGCGGCGGCCGGTGCGGCGCCGAGCGTGGCCTGCAGCGATTTCACCTTGCCCTCCAGCGCGCCCAGCTTGGCCTGGAGGGCGGCGTTCTTGTCGTCGAGGGCGGCGCAGACCTTGGCCTGCTCGGCTTGCTGGACGCAGGCCGCCGGGGCCGCGGACTGCTGGCCGTGGATGGGCAGTGGCAGCACGGCCGCCGCTTTCGCTTCCGCTTGGGCGGTCTCGGCAGGCTTCCTGGCGTGCAGGCGTGTTCTGACCGGCGCCGGCTGCTTCGTGCCCTCTTCTTCCGCAGGCTTGCGCGCCAGCGCGGGCATCGGCGCGGCCCTGGGCGCCGGTTCCGCATGCGCCACCGGCGCCGGGACCACAGCGGGCGCCGGAGCAGCAACCGGGGCCGCAAGCGGCGCCGGATTCGGATCGGGCGTCAGCCACAAGGTGGCCAGGCGCACCGTGCGCTGCCCCTTGTCGACCAGTTCCAGGTAGAGGTGCAGGTGATCGCTGTCGACCGGCCGCAGCGAGGTCAGGTGCAGGAACTGGCGGCCGTCGCGCCGCATCACCGACAAGTTCAGGCTGGCCAGCACGGGCGGCAGGGCGATGCCCGCGCCGTTGTAGACCTCGGGGCTGGCCACGCGCACGGACACCGTCTGCGCGGGATCGTCGACCATCGCCAGTTCGATGTCGGCCACCAGGGCTTGCCCGATGTGGGAGGACACCCGCGCCTCGCCGAGTTCGGCCGCGTGGGCGGAACCCAGGGCACTGGCAAGGACGAGCGTGGACAGGAAATGGCGGGAGCAGCGGAGCATATAGTTCACGTATTTGAAGCCTCAGCGTCGTTAACGGCCGTTGCGGTACACTCTTTAGTGAACCTTCCCAACTAACAAAAACTCAGGACCAGTCTATGGATAACAGGATCGAGAAGGACAGCTTCGGCCCGATCGAAGTGCCAGCCGGACAACTGTGGGGCGCGCAGACCCAGCGCTCGCTGCATCATTTCCACATTTCGAGCGAAAAGATGGCGCCGGAACTGGTCGCCGCGCTGGCCCAGGTCAAGCGCGCCGCCGCCGCCGTCAACCGCTCGCTCGGCAAGCTGCCCGCCGACAAGGCCAACGCCATCATCGCCGCCGCCGACGAAGTGCTGGACGGCCGCCATCCGACCGAGTTCCCGCTGTCGGTCTGGCAGACCGGCTCCGGCACCCAGAGCAACATGAACATGAACGAGGTGCTGGCCAACCGCGGCTCGGAGCTGATCGGCGGCGAGCGCGGCGAGGCCCGCCTGCTGCACCCGAACGACCACGTGAACATGGGCCAGTCTTCGAACGACATGTTTCCGACTGCGATGCACGTGGCCGCCGCGGCCGCCGTCGCCAAGGACGTCCTGCCGGCCCTGGCCCAGCTGCGCGGGACGCTCCACGTCAAGGCGCGCGACTTCGCCGACATCGTCAAGATCGGCCGCACCCACCTGCAGGACGCCACGCCGCTGACCCTGGGCCAGGAATTTTCCGGCTACGTCGCCCAGCTCGAATTCGCCGAGCAGGCGCTCAAGTCCGCCCTGCCCGGCCTGCTGCAACTGGCGGCCGGCGGCACCGCGGTCGGCACCGGCCTGAACGCACATCCGGAATTCGCGAACCGCATCGCGGCGGAGATTTCCTCGCGCACCGGCCTGCAATTCAAGAGCGCGCCGAACAAGTTCATGGCCCTGGCCGGCCACGACGCGATGGTGCAGGCGCACGGCGCCTTCAAGACCCTCGCCACGGCGCTGATGAAGATCGCCAACGACGTGCGCTGGATGGCTTCCGGCCCGCGCTCCGGCCTGGGCGAGATCACCATCCCCGAAAACGAGCCGGGCAGCTCGATCATGCCGGGCAAGGTCAACCCGACCCAGTGCGAGGCGATGACCATGCTGTGCTGCCAGGTGCTCGGCAACGACGTCGCCCTCAGCATCGGCGGGTCCATGGGCAATTTCGAGCTGAACGTGTTCAAGCCGATGATCGCCCACAATTTCCTGCAAAGTGCGCGCCTGCTGGCCGACGGCATGCACTCCTTCGACGAGCATTGCGCCCGCGGCATCGAGCCCAACCGCAAGCGCATCGGCGAGCTGATGGAGCAGTCGCTGATGCTGGTGACCGCCCTGGCCCCGCATATCGGGTATGATCGCGCCGCGCAGATCGCCAAGACCGCCCAGCACGAGGGACTCACCCTGCGCCAGGCGGCGCTGCGGTCCGGCTTTGTCGACGAGCAGCAGTTCGATCAGTGGATCGTGCCGATCGAGATGACGCGGCCGGATCCGGGCTGAGTATTTAAGTATTACCCCGCGCAGGCGCCTTCGTCGTCCCCGCGAAGGCGGGGATCCAAGTTTTGTACGCGTTACCTTAGCGCCGGCACACTTGGGTCCCCGCCTTCGCGGGGACGACGTATTTGAAGGCGGGGACGACGTATTTGAAGGCGGGGACGACCTCTTGTCGGCCTCAACAGTACGACGCCGATTTTTAACCGAGGATAGAATGCAAACAACAACTTTTGAACTGACATCGGAGTTCATCGAACTCAACCAGCTGCTCAAGCTCGTCGGCTATGTCGACAGCGGTGGCGCCGGCAAGAACATGGTGGCCAGCGGTGTGGTGTCGGTCGACGGCAAGAAGGAACTGCGCAAGACTGCGAAGATCCGTGCCGGCCAGGTCGTAAGCGTGGGCGATATGCGGATCACTGTCCGCTAACAAAGTTCCCTGCCGCTTACCAAAAAAATGGTGCGTCCTGCCGGGTGCACCTGCCGGTCGCACCCGAGTAGCCGTCCCCGGCTGTAGGGGTGACGTTTGCGCACTGACAAACTTGGGCAGTCCTCCTTCTCTATATTGAAGACGTATTTCGGCTAAAGGTGAGGAAGATGGAAACCCCAGACCCAAGCTCAATGACGCAGCAGCGGCTGATCGGCGACCTGCGTCTCGTCATCGAAAACGCGGAAGAACTGCTCAAGAACACCGACCATTACACCGGCCTGGTGTATCAGAGTGCGCGCGCCAAGCTGGCCATGGCCTTGAATGCGGCCAATGAAGAACTGGTCCGTTTCGAGGAGGAACAGCTGTCCAAAATGATCGAAGCGACCCGGGAAGCCAACGAACTGCACCATGACAGGACCGGCGAAGAACGCATCCTGCGCGCCTTCCAGTATCACTGACACCGTAGTCCACCGGGCCACCGCGCCCGCGCCGGCCTCGCCTTACAGCGCGGGCGGGTCGGCTTCCCGGACTTCCTTCACGATTCCCGTCAGCACCCCGTTCTTCAGCCAGCCGTCCAGCCAGGCCGCGATCGGCGCCTCCTCATCCAGGTCGAAGGCTGCATCGAAGGCCGCGCCAAAGCTCTCCCCTTCCGCCAGCCGCGCCAATGCCGCCCATTCGGCCGCATCGATCTCGCGCACCGTCACTTGCCAGCGTGCGCGCAGGATCAGCGCGTGGCTTGGGCGCCCGGCTTCTTGCGGAGCGTCCGGACCCTCGGGCTGTTCGGCCAGCCAGATCGCAGCCGTGGCCCAGCGCGAGGCATGCAGGCGCAGCGAGGGGTGCAGGATGGCGCGGCTGGCTTCGAACTGCTGCGGGCTCAGGGTCGCCAGCGCGGCGCGCGGATCGTCGTCCGCCCGTGCATCGGGCGCGTGCCAGGATTCGTGGATGGCCCATTCGAGCCGCGCCAGGTCGGGCAGCTCGGGACCATCGTCAGCGCCGATGAACGCGGCCAGTTCGGCGCCGAAGCGGTTCAGGTCCGGGTCTTGCGCAGGGTGGGCGCGTCCGTAGGCGCGCGCGAGGGCGTCGAAAGCGTCCTGCCCCAGGCGCTTGCGCAGCACCGGATAGGCATTGGCCAGCGCGCGGCGCCAAACGCTCGTGAGGTTGCCGCGGTAGATGCCGAAGCGGGCGGGATCGCCCTTCAGCTCGGGCGCCAGCAGGGGCAGCCGGCCGGGGTCGGCCAGGGCATCACCGAAGTCTTGCTGGAGACCGGCATTGCTGTCAACCGGCGCTTCCACCGGCAGAGACAAGGACCGGTGCGCGGCCGCCGCGGGCGAAAAAGCCCTTACCGTCTCCGCGGCAATGCGCTGCGCTATATGAACCTCGTCCAGCAGCACCTCGAGCGCCGGCACGCCGGTATCCCACTCGATCAGCGTCGGCACGTCGCCGAAACGCCCTAAAGCCTCGCGGTACAAGGACCACACCGGCGGCGCGACACGGTCGCCATGGTGATCGATGACGGCAAGTCCGGTGACCAGGTGGCCGCCCAGGTGCAGCTCGCCGACCGTCCCCGGCGCCAGGCCAGCGAGCGCCTCCAGCGCCGCCAGGGCATCCTCGCCGTGGTTGCACTGGTTGACGTAGAGATTGTTCACGTCGAGCAGGATGCCGCAGCCGGTGCGCTGCGCCAGCGCCGCCAGGAATTCGGCTTCGCTCATCGCATCGCCGGCAAAGCGCAGATAGGTGGAGACGTTTTCGACCAGGATGCGCCGCTTCAGCACGGCCTGCACCCGCTCGACGCGGGCAGCGACCAGGCCGAGGGCCGCGCCATCCAGGCGCAGCGGCAGCAGGTCGTTCAGTTGCCGGTCGCGCAGCGCGCCCCAGCTCAGGTGCTCGGAGACGAGGGCCGGCTCGATTGCATCGGCAAGCTGGCGCACGCGCTCCAGATGGTCTTCGGAAAAGCCGTGGCTCGACCCCAGGCCCAGCCCGACGCCGTGCAGGCTGAGCGGATAGTCGCGCCGCAGCGACTGCAGCACATGCCAGTCCCAGCCCGAGCGGGCCAGGTAATTTTCCGTATGAACTTCCAGCCAGGCGAGCGGTGGACGCTCTTCCATCAGTTGGCGGTAATGCGGCGCGCGCAGGCCGATGCCGACCCCGCGCGCGTCCAGCGTCTCGAGCACGGCTTTTTACCCGGCCTTGCCCTGCTTGGCCTGCTGCGGCGGGTTCAGCTTGCCGCCGGACTTCTCGCAGCTGCCCTTTGCCACCGTGCGCCATTCCGCCGGGTCATTGTCGACCGCCGCCTGGCCGGCGCAGCCGTGGGTGGCGGTGCCGCAATCGTTCTGGCCGGCCTTGGCCACGCCGTAGCATTTTTCCTGCTCACCTTTCGGCTGCATGTCCATCTGGCCGGTGGCCGACGCGTTCGCGGCGCAGACGCTCGCGAGCGCGGCAGCAACGAGTGCTTGACGTTTATTCATGGGGGAGTCTCCTTCGAAATGCGTACACCGGCGGGGTCGGCCTTGTGTGGCTGCGCGTGGGCAGCGATGGTGGCGGCAAGAGCGGGACTATTGTGCGGCCTGCCTCGCGCCGGGTACGTGGACGGTTTAACGCACCGGGCCGCGATCCTGTTGACGCGCCCGGTTGATTTTTTTACGGAACGTTTTTAGGCCGTGGTATTGACGTTTTTGCCCAGGTGGGCCGGCAGGTTCGGCGCCGGCGACGCAGCCTGGACGGCGTCCAGCAGCTGGGTGGCGGTCGTTGCCTGAACGTCCTGCGCCTTCTTGAGCATGGCGATGCCCACATCCTGGCGGGTGCCGGTGTCGGCGATACTGGTGGCGAGTTTGGCAATACTCATGACGTCCATGACGGTCTCCTGTGTGAGGGCGAACTACGGGCCCGATGCGGGTCATCATGTATTAACGTCAGCTTCGGGCAAAACTTTAGGATGCGGTCGCCAGGCGCCGTCTGAGCCAGCGCAATATCGCCGCAGGCTGGTCCAGTTCGAGCCAGGTGAGGTCCCGCCGCAGCCCGGCCGGCGCCGGCGCATTGGATGCCACCGCGACCACGTTCGCGTCTTCCGGATACATGGCCGTGCGCCCGAGTTCGGGCCGGAACACCTCGAGCTTCGGGATGGCGGCCCATTTGTAGCCCTCGACCAGGGTCAGGTCGGCCGGCGCCAGGCGCGCCAGGTGCTCCTCGAGCGTGGGCTCGGGCGCGCCGCGCAGCTCGTGCTGGATCGCGAAACGGTAGGGCGAGGCGATCATGACCTCGCCGGCGCCCGCCAGGCGCAGGCGCGCACTGTCCTTGTGCGGCGGCTCCAGCACGATGTCGTGGTGGCTGTGCTTGATGACGTTGACCCGCAGGCCCTCGCTTGCCAGCTGGCCGACCAGGTATTCCAGCAGCGTCGTCTTGCCGCTGCCGGACCAGCCGACCACGCCCAGCACCTGGCCGCCGGCGGCCCTCCCCGCCTCAGTAGGCGACACGATAGCGGACGCCGCGGTAATTCATCACCGCCGCCTTCGGCAACAGCTTCTCCAGCACCAGTCCGGGCGCGACCTCCTCGCCTTCGTGGCGCAGGGTCTTGTCGACCAGCAGCAGGCGGTCGGCCGGATTGGCCGAATACATGTAGCCGCCGAAGGCCACGCGCGGGACCTCGCGCTGCATGTTGTCGGGCAGCTGCTGCAGGTAAGGCAGGCTGTCTTCGGGCGACGGCGACGGTGCGGCGCCTGGGCGCGGCGCTGCGGCGGGCGCGGATGGAACAGCTGGCGAGGCGGCCGGGCTGCGGGCGCCGACCGGGGATGCCGGGGCATCGCCCCCTGCCCTGCTGCCCGGGGCCGGCGCCGGGCGTGCGGGCGGCTCGGCCATATGGGCGGGACGCGGCGGCGGCGCAGGCGGTGCGCTCACTTCCAGCGTGTTCGAGGCGGCGTTCACGGCAGTCGCGGACGCAGCGGGCGCGCGCTCAGCCGCCCCTGGCATTGCGGGCGCGGCGGCGGCCGGCGTGGCAGTCGACGCAGCCGGCCTGGCCGTCGAACCTGCCGCAAGCACTGCCGGCGCAGCCGGCGCCGGCGTCCGCTGCCACATGAACAGCCCGCCCAGCAACACGACCAGCGCACCGGCCCCCAGGCCGATGAACAGCGGCTTGCGGCTGGCCGCAACGCCCGGCTGTTCGAGCTGTGCCGCTTGCGGCGCGTGAATGGTCGGCGCGTTGCCCAGCTGGCGTTCGGCCTGGGCCTTCTTCAGCGCTTCGAGGATGTATGACATATTATTTTCCCGTCCCGTTCGACGCCAGCAGGTGCGGTTCGTCGACCCCGCTCAGCTGGTTCAGGCGCATGAAGGTCCGCGGCCCGGCCACGCCGTCCGCTTTCAGGTTCTGCTTTGCCTGGAAAGTGCGCAGCAGGCGGCGCGTCGGTTCGTCCAGCGGCCGGTCGGTACGCGGCGCTTCGAGCTTGTTCAGTTCCGCCAGGCGGCCGGCGATCCAGTCCACGTCCGGGCCGGTGTCGCCGGGGTGGATCTCGTCGCGGAAGGCGCGCGGCTGCTTCCACAGGGTCGTGAATTCGCCGTCGAAGCGGGTCGCCAGCGCGCCCAGGCTGACTTTCTGGCGCTGGCCGTTCACGCTCAGCACCGCGCTGTCGGCGTCCATCGAGGACAGCACCGCGTAGCCCAGCTTCTGGCCGTCGTGCAGGGCGACGATGGCCGGGCGGTCGAGCAGGCGCAACTCGTACAGGCCGCCGCGGCCCTGGTAGCAGCGCAGGTCAAGCTTGGGCGCGCCCTGGCAGGGTTCGTCGGTGGGCAGCTGCCGGCCCCACAGCGTGCCCAGCTCGCGCAGGGCTTCGGTCTGGGTTGCCAATAACAGCGGCTTGGCCGTGCTTCCCCCGACAGGAATCGAGCCCGCACCCTTGACCGGCTGCACATCCTTTTTCGCATGCTGAGGCGCAGGCGCCGTAGCAGCAACCGGCGCGGAAGGCGCCGCAGCACGCGGCACCGCCTGCCAGGCCGCCGCGCTGATCGCCGCCCCGGCCAGCACCCCGCCCGCCACCAGCGGCCAGCGCAGCGGAGGCGCGCCGCGCCCGCCTGGCGGCGGGCCCTCGCCGGCAAACACTTCCTGGGCCGCGCGGCGCAGGATCTTCGGCGTCACCACGCTGCTGTTCTCGACATAGGCGCCGAGCAGCGCGCGGTCGCACAGCAGGTTGATGCGGCGCGGCACGCCGTGCGTCAAGCGGTGGATCAGCGGCGCCAGCGCGCCGGGAATCGGGTTTCCCGGATGGGCGCCCGCCACCGTCAGGCGGTGCGTGACGTAGGCGCCGGTCTCGGCTTCGGACAGCGGCCCGAGGTGGTAGCGCGCGATCACGCGCTGGGCCAGCTGCTCCAGCTCGGGCTGGGCCAGCATGGTGCGGAGCTCGGGCTGGCCGATCAGGATGATTTGCAGCAGCTTGCGCTCGCTGGTCTCGAGGTTGGTCAGCAGGCGCAGCTGTTCCAGTACCTGGGGCGACAGGTTCTGCGCCTCGTCGATCACCAGCACGTTGTTGTTGCCCTGGGCGTGGCTGTCCAGCAGGTAGCCGTTGATCGCATCGACATAGCTTTTCACGCCGAGCGCGCCGGCGGACGCGGGCGGCAGCTCGATGCGGAACTCGTCGCAGATGGTCAGCAGCAGTTCCTCGACCGTCAGCTTGGGGTTGAAGATATAGGCCAGGCGGCAGTTGTCGGGGATCTGCTCGATGAAGCAGCGGCACACCGTGGTCTTGCCGGCGCCGATCTCGCCCGTCAGCAGGACGAAGCCGCCGCCGCTGCCGATACCGTACAGCAGATGCGCCAGCGCCTCGCGGTGGCGCTCGCTCATGAAGAGGTAGCGCGGATCGGGCGCGATCGAGAACGGCTGTTGCTTCAAATTGAAATAGCTGGTGTACATACCTAAGTAACCTCGAAAAACCTACTACGCGTTGCACTGCCGGCCTGCGATGCTCGCTGTACTACTCGTACAGCTGCGCTTCTCGGCCAGCATTGCCGCCGCTCGCTACGGTTTTACGAGCTTACTTGAACCCTAGCGGCCCGGCGGCAGCGGTTTGAACTTCGCGCAGTATATTTTGCTTTTGCTATTGTAGTAAGCGATCTTGCTGCCGGTGGCGGAAACCCGCAAAGGATATTGGGAACTATCCGCCGGAGGATAGCGCACGCCGGCCGCGCCGCGGACCGACTGCTCCAGCTGGTCCGGCGGCACCTCGGCCACCGCGGCCAGAAACACCAGCTCGCTGGTATCGTCGCTGACCATCACCTCGGTAACAGGCGCGCCCCACAGCGTCGCCTCGCCGGTGCGGAACCAGAAGGCCCCGCCCTCGTGCTTGTAGGGCGCGCCGAAATGGCTGCTGAGCCAGGAATAGAAGTATTTGTTGTCGATCTGGTCCCGGCACAGCAGCGCACCGCCGATCACGGGGCCGAAGGTGGAAGGCTGCTTGTCCTGGGCCTGGGCGGAGGCCGCGCCGGCGAGGATGGCCAAGGCCAGCGGCAGCAGCCGCAGGGCCGTCACAGCTTGGACAGCCATGCGCGGTTGGCGGCGATCTTCGCCTTCACCGACGCCGGCAGGGCGTCATAGCAGCCGGGATGCTGCTTGAGGGCGTGCTCGCGCACTTCCTTCTCCATGCCATTGACCAGGAATATATAGACGGCAGCACCTTCCGCATTCTTGCGGGTGCCAAGATAGCGAATCACGAATAGTCTCCTTTACGAGCCATCCATTATGACATTCGCTCCGCGATCCAGCCACGCGCAACGCGCAAGGCGTTTTCAGGCCGATGTGCTGCCGACCGCGCGCCAGGTATCGTCGTTGCTCTCCAGCCACATCTGCAACAGTGCGCGATTGTCGTGCCGCCAGGGGTGGAAGCGCGGCGAGAGGTAGCCCAGGCTGGGCTTGAACAGGCTCCAGGCCAGGCCGCGGCGCCCGAACCACATGCGCGCCGCACTGGCCCAGGTTGCCAGGCGCCAGGCCGCGCCGTCGCGCCGCAGGTTATGCAAGGTCTGCGTGGTGGTGTCCAGCCAGAACACCAGGCTCACGTGCAGGTACCACAGCACCCGCTTCAGGTAGCCGCCGCCGGCTGCGCGGTAGACGTCGAAGGCGACCGCCTTGTGTTCCAGCTCCTCGGCGGCGTGCCAGTTCCACAGGGTGCGCAGCTGCGGATCGGCGCCGTCCAGCCAGGCCGGATTGCGCAGCACGTAGTCGGCCAGCATGGCCGTGTAGTGCTCGAGCGCGCAGGTGATGGCCAGGCGGTCCTGCACCGGCAGCTTGCGGATGCGCTCCACGCGCACCTGCAGTGTCGGCTCCATGGTGTACTCGAAGCCCTGGCGCGCCAGCTCGGCGTTGTACTGCTGGTGCACGAAGCGGTGGCTGGCTTCCTGGCCGACGAAGTCCTTCACCTCGGCGCGCAGCACCGGGTCGAGGATGGCGTCAGCAGGCGCCGCGCGCACGCTGTCGATGAACATCTGCTCGCCGAGCGGGAAACTCATCGACAGCGCATTCAGGAAGGCGGTGCGATAGACGTCGCCGCCCATCCAGTGGCGCGGGAAGCCCTGGGACAGGTCGACGTTCAGCTTGCGGACGGTCAGCGAGGACATCCATTAAATATACACCGCTCAGCCCCGTTCTTTTACACTTCGCGCCGCGTTTTCGCACGTCTGTCGTTTTGCGCATGCAGACACGGCAAGCTTGCCCTATCGTTCAGGCTCCCGGTAGCACCCACCTTTCATCACACAAGAACGAGATCATGAAGACCGCCATCAAACTGACCGCCATCGCCGCCGCCCTCGCCTGCGCCACCATCGCCAGCCACGCCAGCCTCGCCCAGGCGCAGGCGCAGCAAGCCCAGGGCGCAGGCACCGTTACCGAGCAGCGCCAGGTCGGCGCCTTCAGCGCGATCGAGCTGGGCGGCCCCTGCCGCGTGATCATCGACGCCCAGGCCCGCCAGGCCGTCACGGTGTCGGGCCTGCGCAAGGAGCTCGACGAGATGGAAGTCCTGGTGCGCGGCGACACCCTGGTGGTGCGCCCGCTCTCGCGCAACGGCTTCTCCTTCAGCTTCGGCAAGCGCCGCGAGACCGTCACCACGGTCACCATCGGCGCCGCCGGCCTGAAAAGCCTGCGCATGAGCGGCAGCGGCGACGTCGAACTGTCCCAGGTCGGCGGCGAGCGCTTCACGCTGGTCAGCACCGGCCCCGGCGACCTGCACGCCAGCGGCGCGGTGCGCCAGCTGGTGGTGGAAAGCAGCGGCAGCGGCGATCTCGACCTGCGCCGCATGAAGACCGGCGACGCCGACATCACCATGCGCGGCCCTGGCGACGTCCACCTGGCCGGCATCGCCAACGAGCTGGCGGCCCAGATGAGCGGCTCGGGCGACCTTGAAGCCGACGGCCTGCGCGCCTCCCGCGTGACGGCGCGCATGCGCGGCCCGGGCGACCTGAAACTGTCCGGCAGCAGCCGCGAACTAAGCCTGGAGAGCAGCGGCTCGGGCGACTTCGAAGGCTGCGAGCTGGCGGTCGAAGGCGTGCGCAGCGTGCAGCGTGGCCCGGGCAACGCCTGCATCGCCGGGAACATCCGCAAGTTCGAGGCCGAAGTCCAGGGCTCGGGCGAGCTGGATGCGCGCGGCTTGAACGCGGCTGTCAGCCAGCTGCGCCTGGGCGGCCCCGGCAACGCGGCGCTCAGCGGCAGCGTCGGCAACCTGACCGTGGAGGCGAGCGGCTCGGGCGACCTGAATGGCGACAGCCTCAAGGTGGCCAAGGCCGTCGTGCGCAGCCGCGGGCCGGGCGGCGTCAAGCTGCAGAACGTTTCCGACACCCTGGACGCCGAAATGCACGGCTCCGGCGAGCTGGAAGCCAGCATGTCCGGCAAGCGCCTGCTGCTGAAGATGGACGGCCCCGGCGACGCCCGCATCGACGGCAGCGTGGCCCAGGTGAGCATCCAGATCAACGGCTCCGGCAGCCTCGAAGGCCGGCGCCTGAACGTGGGCCAGACCGACATCTCGGTGCGCGGCCCGGGCAGCGCCTCGGTCAACGTGGTCGGCAAGGACGCAGGCGGCAAGGGCGATGCGCGCGGCCTCGGCCAGCTGCTGCTGGTCGACCGCAGCGGTTCGCGTCATCAGTAAAAGCATGAAAGGCATTCTCAACGTCCTCGAAACCCGGCTGCTGCGGCGGCCGGGCTGGCTGCGGATGCCGTCCGCGCCTTCGATTCTCGTCGCCGACAGCGGCTTCACGGTGCGCGGCCTGGCCGTGCCCTGGGAGGCGGTCAGCCGGATCAGGGCCTGGCGCGGCGATCCGTCCGGCGGCGCCCAGCCCTGGCGCGACCTGCACGGCGACATCTGCCTGGACATCAGCGCCGAAGTCGACGCCCGCATCATCACCCTCAGCGAAGCCCAGCGCGGCTTCGACGATTTCGTGGCCATGGCCGACCGCAAGATGACCTTCCCGCTCGGCTGGTGGGACCACCTCGGCGGACCCGGCACGCGGCGCCAGGGCGTCACCCTGTTCGAGCGCTTCACGCACGGCTGATCGCGTCGGCGCCTTGTGCTAATGTGTTGATGGCAACACTTCACACATTAAGAGCGTCTAACAAAACCTTGAGGGCAAGGCGCAGCGTCGAAGACAGTACTTTAGTACGGCGAGACGCTGCAACGCCGCCATGGAGGCTTTGTTAGACGCTCTAAAAGAATAAGGACGTCCAATGAAGTCACCTAGCACCTGCATCGCGCTGGCTTGCGCGATGGCCTTCGCCAGCTTCGCCCACGCCCAGAACGCGCAGCAAACGCCGGCCCCGCAATACCCCGCCCTGCCCTCGGAGACCCCGGCGGAATTCAATGCCCCGACCGTGGGCTTCAATTACACCAAGCGCAGCGTGATGATCACTATGCGCGACGGCACCCGCCTGAACACCGTCATCATCGTGCCCAAGGGCGCGCAGAACGCACCCATCCTGCTGACCCGCACGCCCTACGACGCTGCCAGCCTGACCAGCCATGCCGAGAGCTCGGACCTGGAATCCATCCTGAGCGGCTACGACAACGCCGCCGACGTGATCGTCCAGGGCGGCTACATCCGCGTGGTGCAGGACGTGCGCGGCAAGTACGGCTCGGAAGGCGACTACGTGATGAACCGGCCCTTGTCAGGCCCGCTCAACCCGACCCCGGTCGACCACTCGACGGACACGTACGACACCATCGACTGGCTGGTCAAGAACATCCCCGAGACCAATGGCCGTGTCGGCATCATCGGCATCTCCTACGACGGCTTCCTGCCCCTGATGGCGCTGGTGAACCCGCACCCGGCGCTGAAGGCCGCGGTGCCGATGAACCCGATGGTCGACGGCTGGATGGGCGACGACTGGTTCCACCACGGCGCGTTCCGCCAGATTAATCTGTCCTACATCATGGAGCAGGTGGTCACGCGCGGGAACACCGCCAAGTGGTACACCTCGAACTACGACGACTACGACATGTACATGCGCGCCGGATCGGCCGGGGAGCTGGCGCGCCAGCGCGGCCTGGAGCAGAGCGGCTTCTGGCGCAAGCTGGTGCAGCATCCGGGCTACGACAGCTTCTGGCAGCAGCAGGCGATGGACAAGATCCTGGCCAAACAGCCGGTGACGGTGCCGACCCTGCTGGTGCACAGCCTGTGGGACGCCGAAGACATCTACGGCCCGGTCGCCGTCTACAAGGCGATCAAGCCGAACGACAAGGACAACCTGGTCCATCTGTCGCTGGGACCGTGGAACCACGGCGGCGCGATCGGCGAAGGCAGCAGCCTGGGCGCGATCAAGTTCGGCAGCGATACCGCGCTGTACTGGCGCCAGGCGGTGCTGCGGCCTTTCCTCGACCGGCATCTGAAAGGGAATCAAGCGGCGCCGGACATCCCGGCCGTGACGGCCTTCGAGACCGGCACCAACCAGTGGCGCAATCTGGCTTCGTGGCCGGGCGCGTCGAAGCCGGTGGCGCTGCGCCTGGCGGCCGGTCAGAAAGCGGTGCTGGGCGCCGCCGCCGATGCCAAGGCCTACGACGAATACGTCTCCGACCCTTCGAAACCGGTGCCCTTCCGCCAGCGCCCGATCCCGCCCTACGGCTACGACGAAGCCAAAGGGCAGTCGTGGCCGCGCTGGATGGTCGACGACCAGCGCGAAGCCTCGGGCCGCACCGACGTGGCGACCTTCGTCTCCGATGTGCTCACCGCGCCGGTGAAGATCAGCGGCGAGCCGGTCGCCAACCTGCTCGCTTCCACCAGCGGCACGGATTCGGACTGGGTCGTCAAGCTGATCGACGTCTACCCGGACCAGGTGGGCAGCAACCCGAGCATGGGCGGCTACCAGCTGATGATTTCGGGCGACATCTTCCGCGGCCGCTACCGCGAAGGCTACGACAAGCCGAAGCCGCTGGCCGCCAACAAGCCGCTGTCCTACCGCTTCGGCCTGCCGACCGCCAACCACGTCTTCCTGCCGGGGCACCGCATCATGGTGCAGGTGCAGTCCAGCTGGTTCCCGCTGTACGACCGCAATCCGCAGACCTGGGTGGAGAACATTTTCAACGCCAGGCCGGAGGATTATAAGAAGGCGACCCAGCGGATCTATCACAGCAGCTTCATCGAACTGCCGATGGTGGAGATGGTCCCGTTCAGCGCCGGGTCGAGGTAATGCACCCTGCTTTTCACGTAGAAGGGCCGCATGTGCACCGGATCGGTGTAGATCGGCTCCCCTTCCGCGTTCACGGTCGGGCAGATGCCGTCCTTGCAGATGGTCTCGACCGGGTCGACAGGCAGCGCGCCGGTCGCCTGCGCGATCCGCAGCAGCCGCTGGCGCGGCGCAGCGTTGTCGCTGTAGAAGCGCTCCACGCGATAAGCTTCCATATCGGTACGCGGTTTCATTTCGCCGAAGCGCGAGCCGGTAATCATCGAGCGCGGATCGAACTGGTTGCCCGAAGGCGGCTGCAGGATCAGGTAGACACGCTTGCCGGCCGTGCGCAGGCGCGCGATCGACTGCTGCAGCGTCGCATACGCCGCTTCGTGCGCGGACGCGGCCGGGAAGGCCTGCAGCTGGCCATCCACCGGCATCTGCACATCCTGCTGCCAGTTCGCGAAATAGCCGTACCAGGAGGCCGCGACCACCACGGTATCGACCTCCGGCGAGGCCGCCAGCCGCCAGGCGTCGGTGACGGTCGTGGTGCAGGTCGGGTAGCGTAGCCGCGGCAGGCGTACCGCGCCCTCGACCGGCATGCAGCCGCCCTGGGTGGCGAAGATCACCTTGCTGCGGTCGAAGCGGCCATCGCGCAAGCCTTGCGAGACCAGCGGCGCGTACTGTTCCATCACCGAATCCCCGATCAGCACCGTGGTGCCCTGCCCTTTGCCATCGAGCTGCTGGAACAGCGAGCCCTTATAGCGCAGCGGCTTCATCGCCGGATCCGGAAAACCCAGATCGTTCAGCGCGCCCATGTAGCGCGCGACCGCGCTCGAAGGCATGCGCTCCTGGAGCAGCCCGGCCTTGACCATCACGCCCAGCACGCCGAAGCAGGCCATGGCGGCCACCAGGCCCTGGATCGCGCGGCGCTTGTTCGGCGACTTCTGCACCGGGCGCTCGATCAGGCGGTAAGTCAGGAAGGCCAGCGCCAGCGCCGCCAGCACCAGCGCGGCCTTCACCAGCGGCTCCGGCTTCTCGCCTTCGATGATGTAGCCGAAGGACAGCAGCGGCCAGTGCCACAGGTAGAAGGGATAGCTGACCAGGCCGATCTTCACCATCAGCGGGTTGCCGAGCAGGCGCCGGTTGATGAAGGAAACGTTGCCGGCGGCGATCAGCGCGCACGTGCCGAGCACCGGCAGCAGCGCCCATGCGCCGGGAAAATCGGCCTGCCCCTTGATCAGCACCGCACCCAGCACCAGCAGCAGCAAGCCGAACGACGATATCAGCAGCGGCGCCGGCAGCAGCGGGCTGCGCTTGGTCATCGCATACGCCACCAGGCCGCCGGACGCCAGTTCCCAGAAGCGGGTGACGGGCGAAAAATAGGCTTCGGCCGGATGGTTGAAGGTGGCGTACAGGCCGTACAGGAAGGAGCCCGCCAGGGTCAGCGCCAGGAAGGCCAGGATGCCGAAGCGGACGCGGAAGCACAGCGCCATCGCAATCGGCCACACCAGGTAGAACTGCTCCTCCACACCCAGCGACCACAAATGCAGCAGCGGCTTGGTGACGGATTCGTTGTCCCAGTAGCCGGCCTCGCTCCACAGCACCAGATTCGACACGAAAGCCGCCGCCGCCGCGACGTGCTTGCCCAGCTGGGCGAACTCCTGCCGCAGCAGCACGTACCAGCCGAAGGCCAGCACCGCCAGCACGACGGTAATCAAGGCCGGGAAGATGCGCCGGATGCGGCGCACGTAAAAGCCGCGGATGGTGAAGGCGCGCTGCCTCAGGTCCTTCAGGATGATCGAGGTGATCAGGAAACCGGAGATAACGAAGAAGACGTCGACGCCGATGAAGCCGGAGCGCAGCCACTTGGGCCAGGCGTGGAACAGGACGACAAGGCCGACGGCCACGGCGCGCAGGCCGTCGATGTCGGGGCGGTAGATGATCGTGTGTGCTGCGCTTGCCTTGAGAACGTCGGTACTGTCTCGCCGAATATCCATGTAGCAACCTCCACGTGACACATCATCGCAGTCTTGCTCAACGATTATTCGGTGTCAAACAAGCTGTCTATCGTGCGCCTCAAGGTTTTTGCTTATCGCTATCAAGTACACAGGTGCCTGTAGCGATGGCTGGCACAGGTGATCTCGGTGGCGTAGACCAGCAGGACGATGCCGATGGCGGCGGCCGGAACCAGCACGAAGGCCTTCTTCCAGCCGCGCAGGGGCCATTCCTCGAAGCCCTTGAAGCCGAACCCGACCTCGGGAGCGCCGATGCCGATGGCGGCAAACAGCAGGAAGAATGCGCCCACCAGCCGCTTGGTCCCGATGGGCCCAAACAGATAATCCACCGCGAAACAGACCGCAACCAGTGCGGCCATGCCGAGATAACGCAGCATCGCCATCCTCAATGCCGCTTCAGGAAACCCTGCAGCCCGCGCATCGAGGCCGCCACTGCCTCCAGCGGCCGCATCCCGTCCGGATACTCTTCCTGCTCGAGCACGATCCACTCCGCACCGCCCTGCCCACGCGCCGCCGCGTAGACGGCGGGCCAGTCGGTGTTATCCTGACCGATGAGCGGCTTGCCGGTCGTGCCTTGCGCCAGCTTGGCCTTGAAGTGGGAAGAGACGGTGCGGCCTGGGTAGCGCCGGATCAGCGCCACCGGGTCCTTGCCGGCGAAGACCGTCCAGCCGATGTCCTGCTGCAGGATCGATTGCTGGGGCGTGCCGGCGGCGATCGTGTCCCAGGCGATGACCAGGTTGCGGCAGCCGACGTCCCGGTAGAAGGCGGTGGTCTGGGGGAAGCGCGCATCGGATAGCGCGGCGAAATCGAGGTGGGCGCCGGCGCATGCCAGCTTCAGCTTGTCGAGGAAGGCGCGCAGGCCGGCGGGATCGTTGGCGTAGCGGCCGAAACCACCGGCGAATTCCACGCCCTCAAAACCCATCGCCGCCAGCTTGCCCAGGGTGCCTTCGAAGTCGTGCTTCAAATTTTCCACTGCACGGTGGGCGTCGAATCCTGCCTGGCCAAGGCAAGACAAGGCAAGGCAATCCAAGCTTGCCCCCAGGTTCGACCAGCGGGTCCGGTCGGCGGCCGTTCCCGCCGTTCCGGTCCCCGCAAAGCCGAGCAGCAAGTCCTGGCTGCGCGATTCGGCGTAAAGATCAGGCCGCGGTCTTGCCCGACAAGCGCTTCAGGCGCTCCAGCGCACTCTCCCCGGCCGTCTCCGGCTGGCTCACCGACTTGCGGATCGCATCCAGTTCGGCCTGCTGGTCGAGCGGCTTCTGGCCGATGTCGGCGACGATGCGCAGGCCGGCCGCTTCGTTGCTGACGGCTTGCGCGCGCTTGGTGAGCGCGTTCAGCGCGGTCGAATTGCCCTTCATGCTGGTGAGGCCGGCCAGCTGGCTCTGGCGCTCCATGCGCAGTTCCTGCAGTTCCTTCTGGGCCTTGGCGGCGGCCAGCTGCTGGATCGCCTTGCGCGCCTGGGCGTCGAACTCGGCCAGCTGCGTGGACAGCGCGTCGACGATCTTCTGCAGCTCGTCCATGTAGGCCTTCGCGTCCGCTTCTTCCTGGATTTCCTGCGGCAGGCGCGTTTTATTGGCTTCCAATTCGTCGCAGAACAGGGTCACGGTCGCTTCCGAGATGGTGCCGGCCGCCAGGCGCTCGGCCAGCTTCTCGGCGGCGCGCTCGTCGCTGGCGATCAGGGTCTGCAGGTTGGCCACGTCCTTGTGCTCCTTGTCGAAGGACGCGCGGGCGGTCGCCAGCAGTTGCGCGGTGTCGCGCAGGGTGTCGACCAGGCGGTCGCGGTCGGCCTCGGTCGCGGTTTCGGGATCGAAGTTGGCGATCGCCTCCGAGATCCGGTCGCCCAGTGCGCCGAAGTGCTTCGACACCAGTCGTGCAGTCAGGCCCCATCCGCTTGCGTTGCTCATTGTCTTTCCTTTCGTGGGTGAAGATGTCATTGAATGACGATACGTTCCTGCTCCATCGGGATGCCGATCACGAAGTCGACATGGATGCCGCGCTTCGAAGTATCGCCATCGACGCTTTCGATGATCTCCGTGGTGATCAGTAGATATTCGCGCCCGCCGCCCGCCAGTTCGCGCACATAGGGCATGAAATACATTTCCTGGCGCAGGCCGTGCACGCCCTTGGCATCGTCGATGCGGATCTCGCGGCCCGTAAAGGGCTTGACGAAGCTGGCCGCGCCGCCGGCGTCGCGCTGGTAGTCGATGCGCTCGCCGTCGCCGAAGGCCGTGGCCAGGGTCGCTCCGTCCAGCGTGTCGGCCAGCTGCTCGCGCCACAGCGTGTAGCCCGGGTCGCCAAGGCCGTAGCCGGCCTGGCCGGTGTAGGCGTCCTGGTCGTCGGCGGTTTCCGGTATCACGCGCGCCAGCTGGGTGCAGTAGAGGATCTCGGCCACCTTGCCGTCGTCGCCGCAGAACACCTGTAGGAATTTTTCCTTGGCGTCCTCGTCGCCCTTGTCCAGGTAGAGGCGATACAGCTCGGTGTCGGGCTGCAGGCGCATCTGCGAGACCGCCAGGATGCGCGTGTCGCCCGCTTCCGGCATGGCGATCAGCGAACCGTTGGCCTGCGCGCGGATGATGGGCGAGTGCTGCATCTGCACCACGCTGCCGATGCGCGCGTCCAGCGGCACGCCTGCGTCCATCCGCGCTTCGCCCTCCGCCACGCCCTTCTTTTCGGCGATGCCGCGCACGTAGCTGAATACATCCTTCCAGGCCATCTGCTTAATTCCTTTCGAACGAATAATTCGGTTTGTCGGCGGCGCGGCGGGCCTTCGCGCGCTTCCACAGGCGGTAGACGACCCAGCCGATCAGCGCCAGCACCGCAAGCCACACAATCGTGCCGAACACCGAGCCGCCTTTTGCCGGCGCCGCGGGGGCCGGTGCGCCCGGCGATGCGGTAACCGGTGCACCGGTGCTGCCGCCCACGCTGCCGGCGCCGGCCTGGTTGGCCAGGCCGCCGGCGGAACCGCTCGGGGCCGGGTAGTAGCCGCCGCCATTGTTGTTGGCATTGTTGTTGTTGCGGGCATGCGCGTTCGCGACCGAGTTGGCGAGGACGGCGCCGGCGATCACGTGCCCGAGTCCGCCGCCGCCGCCCTGGTTGATGATGACCGGCGCTTGCGCGGGCGCCGGCGCATTCCCGTAGCCGTAGCCATAGCCTTGCGGCGGTGGCGGCGTGCGCGCATCGCGCTGCTCGTAGCTGGGCCTTGGGGGCGGATTGTCGCGCGCCGCCTGCGCCGCACGCCGTTCATCCAGCGTGCGCATGGCGTTCGCTTCCGAGCTTTCCCTATCCAGCTTGCGCGACAATGCCGAATCCGGCTTGCGCGAGGCCGCGGACGGCCCCGAGCTGAAGGAGCCGAAGCCGCCGCCCGACTTCCTGGCCGCGCCGCTGTCGCCGCTACCGGACGGCTTCGAGGCCGAGCGGCTGCTGAAGGAGCCGAAGCCGCCCTTCGACGACGAGGACGACGAACGCTGCGACGAAAACCCGCTCTTGAAGGACGAGGAGCTCGAAGGCTTGGCGTCCGCCGGCACGGGGGCCAAGGACAGGGCCAGGCTTAGCGCCAGTGCGACATGTGCATACTTCGTAAAGGTCTTCAGCATGGTCAGGAGGGCCGTCGAAAGTTAGAATCAGGATAACGAAGGGCATGTTGACATGCACCGGTAAAAATATCAAAGGATTACCATGACGCGACGCTACCTCGACATGAACCAGCACGATGCCCTCTACACGGTGGCGCGCAAGTATCCCGGAGGACTGGATGCGCTGGCGCGCGAGCTCGATATGTCGGTGAACGTCCTGCGCAACAAGCTGGCGCCGACGATCGCCTCGCACTACCCCTCGTTCGAGGAAGTCTCGTTGATCGTCGAATGCTGCCACGCGGCCGGCGTGCCCGACGCCCACCTGCCGCTGCATGCCCTGCTGGTGCGCCACGGGATGGCCGCCTTCCTGGTGCCGCAGCCTGACACCGCGCGCCAGGACGACCTGTCGCAGACCGTGTGCCGCGTCATGAGCGAAGTGGGCGCGGTGGCGGAAGCCGTGTCGAGCGCATTGATCGATGGTAGGGTCACCGAGGCGGAGGCCGATCTGATCGAGCGCAAATTCCATTCGGCCCTGTCGGCGCTGGGCGCCTGGCGCGCCCGGCTCCGCAACGAATCGGACGCCGGCATCCATTAATCAAGCGACCTCCGCGGCCTCCTCGCGCGCCTGGCTGCGCAGCGAGCGCAGGAACAACCCCAGCCCGCCGAAGGCCAGCACCAGGATGCAGAGGAGTTCGAAGGCCGACATGGTGCGCAGGCTCATGCTGAGCGAGGCGATCACGCCGAACACGAGGCCGGCCAGCGAGCCGAGCGCCAGCAGCCAGCCAAACGCGCTGCGGGCGTTATAGAAGATCATGGCCACGCCGATGATCAGCGGGATCAGGACGATGCCGCCCGTAATACCGGCACTGCCGAAGCCGAACAGGCGCGTGCCCCAGCCGAAGGCCGAGCTGACCACCACGCTGTTGAGCAAGAGATAAAAGCCGCCGCACATCATCATCAGGCCGAGGAAAAACTGGCCGGTACCGCCGCTGGTTCCGCCTGCTCCGCGCATTGCCGCCTCCATGGTTGGGAAAAGACGCTGAAACTATAGCAAAAGACCAAGGCTGATACATTCAGATTTTTCCGAAGACATTCTTCCGAAAACTGCGCTTTTTCAAGAGGGCGCGCTGCCGTATGCTTCCACACTGGAAATATAACCTCCATGGGGTAAGCAATCATGAAACGCATCTTTCTTTTTCTCGCTACGAACATCGCCATCATGCTGGTGCTGGGCGTGTCGGCCAGCCTGCTCGGCGTCAACCGCTACCTGACGGCGAACGGCCTGAACCTCGGCGCCCTGCTCGGCTTCGCGGCCCTGATGGGCTTCGGCGGCGCCTTCATCTCGCTGTGGATGTCGAAACCGATCGCCAAGTGGTCGACCGGCGCGCGCGTGATCCAGCAGCCGTCCAACGCCACCGAAGCCTGGCTGATGAATACCGTCGCCAAGCAGGCCCAGCGCGCCGGCATCGCGATGCCGGAAGTGGCGGTGTACGAAGGCGCGCCGAACGCCTTCGCTACCGGCGCCACGAAAAACGCTTCGCTGGTGGCGGTGTCGACCGGCCTGCTGCAATCGATGACGCATGAAGAAATCGAGGGCGTGCTGGCGCACGAGGTGGCCCACGTCGCCAACGGCGACATGGTCACCCTGACCCTGATCCAGGGCGTGGTGAATACCTTCGTGGTGTTCCTGGCGCGCGTGGTCGCCTACGCGGTCGACAGCTTCATCCGCAAGGACGAGGAATCCAGCGGCCCGGGCATCGCCTTCTACGTCACCTCGATCGTCTGCGACCTGCTGTTCGGCCTGCTGGCCAGCATCATCGTGGCCTGGTTCTCGCGCCAGCGCGAGTTCCGCGCCGACCGCGGCTCGGCCCAGATCATGGGCACCCCGCGTCCGATGATCGCCGCGCTGCGCCGCCTGGGCGGCATGGAAGCGGGCGAGCTGCCGAAGAACATGGCGGCCTCCGGCATCGCCGGCGGTGGTATGCTGTCCCTGTTCAGCACCCACCCGTCCTGCGAAGAGCGCATCGCAGCCCTGCAGCGCGCGTAAGACAGGCCCAGCCAGGAGACCAGGGAACACATGCGGTATTCATTCGCGCAGTCCGCGCTGCCCGTTTTATTTGCGATCGGACTCGCGTTCGTGCTGCAGCATTTCGTGGGCTCCCTGGCCTGGGCCGGCCTGCTGGCGGTGATCACCTGGCCGCTGCATGAGCGCCTGGGCCGGCGCGGCTGGCCGCGGCCGCTCAGCGCCGTGTTCCTGGTGCTGCTGCTGGTGGCCGCCTTCGCCGGTCCGGGTTTCGTGCTGGTGAATGCCCTGAGCAGCGAGCTGGCCGGCGTGCAGCGCCTGCTGGCCCACCTCAACGAAGCCGGCGTGCCGGTACCGGCCTGGCTCGAAAGGCTGCCGATGGTGGCCGAGCCGGCCGTCAAGTGGTGGAACGAGCACCTGGCCCGGCCGGGCGGCATCAGCAGCCTGGTGCGCAGCATCGTCGGCGACATGATGCCGCACCTGACCGGCGCCGCCCGCACCTGGGGCTCGATCATCCTCGCCAATGCCCTGTACCTGTTCCTGGCCCTGCTCACCCTCTTCATGCTCTACCTGCACGGCCCCGCCGTCGTGCGCCTGATGGACCGCGCCGGCGACCGCCTGCTGCCGGCCCACTACGCCACGCTGCGCCGGATCTTCCCGCTGTCGGTGCGCGGCACGGCACTGGGCCTGTGCTCGGTCGCCATCCTCGAAGGCATCGTGCTCGGCATCGCCTATGCCCTCGCCGGCGCGCCTGCGCCGGCCCTGCTGGGCGTGATCACCGGCTACCTGGCCCTGGTGCCGGGCGGCGCGCCGCTGTCCTTCACCATGGTGTCGCTGCTCTTGCTGGGCCAGGGCCATTCGGGCGCGGCGCTGGGCCTGTTCAGCTGGGGCGCCGTCGAGCTGTTCATGGTCGACAAATTCATCCGCCCCAAGCTGATCGGCCACCGCGTCAACCTGCCCTTCCTGGCCGTGCTGTTCGGGCTGCTCGGGGGCGTCTCGACCCTGGGCGTGATCGGCCTGTTCGTCGGCCCCTTCATGATGGCGATTTTGTTCGGCTGGCTGCGCGGCGGCGAGCACGCGGCGTCGATCCATGCGCCGGAACGCGCCGGCGCGCCCGACACGACCGCCGACCTTTAAACTTCCCGCCGGTAGTGCATGGCGACCGCGCCGTTGCCGAGCGGCGTCGCCGAGACCAATGCGAGCCGCCGCGTGGCGGGCAGCCCGCCTTCGTACAGGGTCGGGCCGTGGCCGGCGATCCTGGGGTGGACGAGGAATTTGTACTCGTCGATCAGGCCCAGCCGGTCCAGCTCCCTGGCCAGCTTGCCGCTGCCGAGCAGCACCCCGTTCGGCGTCGCGTCCTTGAGCTTCCGTACGCCCGCGAGCAGGTCTCCGGCCATGTGGCGGCTATTGGTCCAGGGGTAGTCCGTTCGCGCCGAGGACACCACGTACTTCGGCTTGTCCTCCAGCTTGCGCGCCCACTCGCGCATCGCCGCCGGGGCCTCCACCTCGCCGCTGGCGACCGCCGGCCAGTAGCTCTCCATCAGTTCGTAGGTGACGCGGCCCCACAGCATCGCGCCGCTCTCGTCCATGAGGCGGGTGAAGAAGGCATGGGTCTCGTCGTCGGCGATGCCCTCCTGGTGGTCGAGGCAGCCGTCCAGGGTGAGGTTGATACTGAAGGTCAAGCGTCCCATCGTGTCCTCCGTTCGAGGCAATCGATTCTAGCAACGGCGAGATGTTTATTGGCGCCTGCTTCTTCGACACCATCGTGGACAGCCCGCGCATTCATCGTGACGGGTCAGGGAAATGGCACCAGCTCAGACCAATCAGCAGTTGCTCATAAGCTGCGTGAAGCTGGCTCTCTCTCGACGCGTTTTTTTCAACCCGCGCAAAATGACTTATCGTGTACATGAAACGACCGTCGCTGTACTGAATCTGGCCGCGAACACCTTCGCCCTTGGTCATCAGTACCGCAGACTGATATACAGGCAAATGCATATCCGGCTTCTCAAGAACAAGAAATCTTGCCTCCAGCAGCTCTGCATCCGGGCTAACGCCTTGCAATAGCGGAAGCGTGTTTTTCGCGAGATAGCCTTCATACAACGCCACCCGATTTGCTGCCAGCGTTCCCTTGTCGAGCACAGGATTGAACGCTTCCAGGTCGAATCGTATTTCCCGCACGCCGTCCCGAAGACGGATTGTGCCGCCGTGCGGCCCGACCGCCTCAACAACATCCACATCGAAAGGGTAATCCCGGCACTTGAAATCGCCTATGGGGGACTGTAGGTGCCGCGGGCCGGAATCGTTGCTGCGTGTGCCTGCGCGATCAACAACAGTCCAGCGAGAATGACGAGCCTCATTTGCGTCTCCGATGAGCGTGGTTTTTGGTGATGGCAAATTACCAGAACGATAAGGGCTGATGGTCGCACATTGTCACGGCGCTTGGGAACAACTCCGGCAACATCTGTAAAGCAGGCTTGATGAGGTAGACGTACCGCAGCCTAGGCTTATCGGCAGACAGGAAAGGTCTTTCGTCAGGCTTCTCGAAACGGAAAACGGACAATACCAGTCACAATACCAGATACTTCCTTATGGATCAGCAACTTAGGTTCAACAATGCCGATTCCCGGTCTAATTCACAGCGGCACTTTACAATACCAATTAAATACCTGTTGACAAGCTTGACAGCCCCTCCTATAGTGCCCTGACTTTCCCGGCACAACGAACAACAATGATCGACTTTCTCATCGGCGTCGACGGCGGCGGCACCGGCACCCGCGTGCGCCTGGCGCGCCGCGATGGCGCCGAACTCGCCCAGGGCAGCGGCGGCCCTTCCGGCCTCGGCCTGGGCATCGCACCTGCCTGGTCCTCGGTCCGGCAGGCGGCCAGCCAGGCCTTCGCCGCGGCCGGCGTCGAACAGCCCCCACTCGAACACATCGCCATCGGCCTCGGCCTGGCGGGCGTCCACAACAAGCAGTGGGCGGCCGAATTCGTGGCCGCCAATCCCGGGTATGGGGCCATCCGCCTCGAGACCGACGCCTTCACGACCCTGATGGGCGCCCACGGCGGCGCGGCCGGCGCCATCGTCGCGATCGGCACCGGCAGCGTCGGCGAAGTGCTGCGCGAAGACGGCAGCCGGCACGAAGTCGGCGGCTGGGGCTTCCCGGCCGGCGACGAAGCCAGCGGCGGCTGGATCGGCCTGCGCGCCATCGGCCACATCGAACAGGTGCTGGACGGCCGCCGCGAACGCAGCGCCTTCGCCGATGCGCTCATCGAAGCCTGCGGCGCCATCGGCAGCAACAAGCGCGACGCGATCCAGGCCTGGCTCGGCAAGGCCAGCCAGACCGCTTACGCCAGCCTCGCCCCGCTGGTGCTCCACCATGCCGGCAACCCCGTCGCGCGCGCCATCCTGCTCGACGCCGGCCAGGAAGTGGCGACCATCGCCCATGCACTCGATCCGGACGGCAAATTGCCGCTGGCCCTGTGCGGCGGCCTGGGCGCGGCACTGCGCGACTTCCTGCCCGCCGGCCTGCTGGCCCGCACCACGCCGCCGCGCGGCGATTCCGCGGCCGGCGCCCTGCAAATGATTGCGCTTCAACTCAAGGACAGCAAATGAGAGGCAACATCCTCACCCCCGACGGCTGGATCCGCGGCGAAATCCGCCTGGCGGATAGCGAACCGAACACCATCGCCGCCATCGACGGCCAGGCCTGCGACCCCACGGACAACGGCGACGACTACATCCTGCCCGGCTTCATCGACCTGCACGTGCACGGCGGCGCCGGCCGCGACATGATGGAAGGCGGCGACGCCCCGCACGTGATCGCGTGCCTGCACGCGAAGCACGGCACCACCAGCCTGCTGGCCACGACCATGACCGCGCCGGTGGAGGACATCGAGCGCGCGCTGGACGCGATCGGCGGCGCCTGCAAGGAGCGCGGCAGGAACGAAGCGCGCATCCTCGGCGTGCACCTGGAAGGCCCGTACATCAACTCGGGCAAGCTGGGCGCCCAGCCGCCTTTCGCGCGCGAAGCCTCGATGGATGAAGTGAAGCGCTTCAACGGCCAGGCGCCGATGCGGGCGATTACCGTGGCGCCGGAGATCGACGGGCACCTGGCCCTGCTGCGGCAGATGGCCGAAGCCGGCATCCGCGTGCAGATCGGGCATACCACCGGCTCCTACGAAGACGGGGTCCAGGCCCTCGAACACGGTGCCACCAGTTTTACCCACCTGTTCAATGCGATGCCCGGCCTGCACCACCGCGAGCCCGGCATGGCCGGGGCCGCGCTGGCGCATGCGCAGTACGCCGAGATCATCCCCGACCTGCTGCACGTGCATCCGGGTGCGATCAAGGCCGCGCTGCGCGCCATCCCGAAGCTGTACTGCGTGACCGATTCGACCGCCGCCGCCGGCATGCCGGACGGCGAGTACATGCTGGGGCGTCAGGTAGTCCACAAGTGCATGGGCGGCGTGCGCCTGGCCGACGGCACCCTGGCCGGCAGCACGCTCACGATGGACCAGGCGCTGCGCAACCTGGTCTCGATCGGCCTTTCCATTGAAGACGCCTCGCGCCGCGTGTCCACGAATGCCGCGGACTACCTTGGCGAAAGTCGCCGCGGGCGCCTGGCGCCGGGCTGCTTCGCCGATCTGGTCGTCCTCGACCGCAACCTGAATCTCAAAGCCGTTTATATCGAAGGAGAAGTCTGTGAGCCTTGAAGCCACCTCGCTGATGCTCGAAGAAGCCAAGTCCGCCGCCCATTGCGTCGCCCTGCAACTGTCGAACGACGTCGAGCGCTACGCGGATCTCGGCCGCCATCTCCGCGCGGCCAGCTTCAATAACGTGGTGACGGTGGCGCGCGGCAGCTCGGACCACGCCTCCAGCTACTTCGCCTACCTGACCATGGCGCGCCTGGGCCGCCTGGTGACTTCGCTGCCGATGTCGCTGGTGACCTTATATAAATCGCCGCTGCAGACCCAGGGCACGCTGGCGGTGTCGATCTCGCAGTCCGGCCAGAGCCCGGACGTGGTCGAGCCGATCCGCTACTTCCGCGACGGCGGCGCCACCACGGTCGCGCTGGTCAACGACATCGATTCGCCGCTGGCCCATGCCGCCGAATGGGCGATGCCGCTGCACGCCGGTAAAGAGAAATCGGTGGCCGCGACCAAGAGCTTCATCACCAGCCTCACGGCCGGCGCGCGCCTGGTGGCCGAATGGCAGGGCGACGACGAGTTGAAGGACGGCCTGCGCGCCCTGCCCGACGATCTGCAGCGCGCTCTTGATGCCGATTGGTCGCAAGCGATCGAGGTGCTGGCCCCGGCGCAGAACATCATGGTGGTCGGCCGCGGCATCAGCTTCCCGGTGGCGCTGGAATCGGCCCTGAAATTCAAGGAGACCTCGGCCCTGCAGGCGGAAGCCTTCTCCGGCGCCGAGATCAAGCACGGCCCGATGGCGCTGATCGAGGAAGGCTATCCGCTGCTGATCTTCGCGACCCGCGGCCCGGCCCAGGCCGGCCTGGTGGCGCTGGCCGAAGAGATGCGCGGCCGCGGCGCGCGCGTGCTGCTGGCGGCGCCGCAGGACGTGGCTGGCCGCGACCTCGACCTGCCGGTGGCAAGTACGCCCGACCTCGACCCCATCGTCGCGATCCAGGCCTTCTACGTGATGGCGGCGCAGCTGTCCAGGGCGCGCGGCATGAATCCGGACCAGCCGCGCCACCTGAGCAAAGTCACCAAGACGAATTAAGACATGAACGAATACAGGACACTCGCCGGCCAGCTGATCATGATCCGGCTGTTCGGCACCGAACTCGATCCAGAGACCGCCGCCTTCATCCGCGCGAACAAAATCCGCGGCGCCTGCCTGTTCCGCCAGAACATGGTCGATGCGGCCCAGCTGACCCGCTTCAACGCCGGCCTGCGTGACGCCATGGGCGAGAACGCCCTGATCGCGCTCGACCAGGAAGGCGGCGCCGTGGTGCGCTCGCTGTGGGTGCCGCCGCCGCCGTCGGCGATGGCGCTGGGCGCCGCCGACGACACGATACTCGCCAAGGAAGTCGGCGCCGCCGTCGCGCGCGCCGTGAAGTCCATGGGCTTCAACTGGAACTTCGCGCCGGTGCTGGACCTGAACAACAACCCGCGCAATCCGGTGATCGCCGAGCGCTCCTTCGGCGCCGATCCGGAGCGCGCGGCCGCGCTGGCGATGGCCTGGATGGACGGCAGCGATGCCGAGGGCGTGGCCTGCTGCGTCAAGCACTTCCCCGGCCACGGCGACACCCACGTCGACTCGCACCGCGACCTGCCGACCGTCGACAAAGACCTGGCCGAGCTGGAACGCTTCGAGTTCGCGCCCTTCCGCGCCGCCGCCCCGCACGCGCCGGCCGTGATGACCGCCCACATCGTCTACCCGGCCCTCGATCCGCACAATCCGGCCACCATGTCGCGCGCCATCCTGACCGACCTGCTGCGCGTGAAGATGGGCTATGAAGGCGTGATCATCACCGACGGCATGGACATGCATGCGATCGCGCACCGCTACGGCGCCGGCGAAGCAGCCGTCAACGCGCTGGTGGCCGGCGCCGACATGGTGATGGCGATCGGCAGCCGCGAGACCCAGGAGGCGACGCTGGAAGCGATTGCCGCCGCGATCGAAGACGGCACCTTGCCGATGGCGTCCGTGCAGCGGCGCCTGGCCAGGCTGGACAAGCTGGCGCAGGCGCATCCGGCCGGCAGTGTCCCATATGCGACCGAAGCCGAAGACCGCGCCCTGATGGCGCGCGCCTGGCGCCGCGCCCTCACCGCGCGCGGCAAGCCGCAGCGTCCCGCGCCGGGCGGCAAGGTCCGCCTGGTGGCGCGCCAGGACGTGGTCAGCGACGGCGTCTCGGAAGCCGGCGTGCCGGCGGCCAACATCGCGGCCTCGCTCGGCAAGCTCTACGACGTGGAACTGGTGACCTTTGCCGATCCCGAAGCCTTCGACTGGAACACGCTGCCGCAGGACGGCCGCTTCACGATGCTGGCCTCGACCTCGCGCCGCCGCTACGGCCCGCACGCCCGCGACAACTGGCGGCCCGACCTGCACATCGCGCTGTGGAACCCCTACCAGGCGCTGGACTTCGGCGCCCCGGCCCTGATGACCTACGGCTTCGCGCCGCCGGCGCTGGAGGCGGTGAATGCCTGGCTCGCCGGCGAGATCGACGCCGAGGGCGTGTGCCCGGTGCCCGGCTTCGAATAATTTCTTTTATGCAGGTAGCGTAACCCATTGTAACGACGCGTTTGCCGCAGGCCCGCCTGCGGCACAATTGTCCGGCCCCGCAAAGCCGTTTGTGGGACAATGCACGCTTTGTCCGAGTTAATCAAAGAGAAGGATTATTCATGTCCCAATTCCGTTTTGCCCGCCTTGCCCTGATGCTGGCCGCTATCGGCCTGAACGCTGCACCGGCTCTCATGCACAGCGCCTCCGCGCAAGACAAGGCCGCCCCGGCCGATGCCGCGGCTCAACCGAAACCGGACACGGTCCGCCCGGATTTGTTCAAGCTGCTCGACTCGGCACAGATCAAGCCGCTGATGGACGCGAAGAACTATACCGAAGTTCAGAACCGCATCGCCCAGGCCGAAGCCTTCCCGAACAAGACGCCGTATGAAGAATATGTGCTGAACCGCATCAAGCTGTCGCACGCCTCCGCCACCAACAACGACCAGGCCTCGATCGCCGCGCTGGAAGCCATCCTGGGCTCGGGCAAGCTGCCGGCAAGCGACAAGCCGCAGTTCACGCAAGCCCTGGCCGGCATGTACTACAACGCCAAGAATTATCCGAAGGCAATCGAGTGGTTCAAGCGCTTCCAGGCTGAAAACCCGAACTCGGACGCGGCGAACGCACCGCTGGTCCGCGCCTACTACCTGAGCAACGACTACGCGAACGCGACGAAACTGCTGCGTCCGCAACTGGAAGCCGCCGAAAAGGCCGGCAAGACCCCGTCCTCGGAAGACCTGCGCCTGTACGCGTCGGCCGCCAACAAGCTCAAGGACGACAACGCCTACCTGTACGGCCTCGAGCAGATGATCACCTTCTATCCGAACGACGATGTCTGGATGGATTCGATCTACCGCGGCGTCGTGCGCAAGCCGGGCTTCAATGAAACCAACTATCCGGACGTCCTGCGTCTCGAATTCGCCGCCGTCAAGGTCCTGACCCCGGAGATGTACACCGAGCTGGCCGAGCTGGCCCTGAAGGACGGCTTCCCGACCGAAGCCAAGAAGGTCATGGATGCGGGCTTCGCGGCCGGCGTCCTGGGCACCGGCGGCTCGGCCGCCGCGCACGGCAAGCTGCGCGACCGCGCGACCAAGGAAGCCGCCAACGACGCCAAGAACATCGCCGCCGGCGAAGCCTCGGCCGCCAAGGCCAAGACCGGCGCCGGCCTGGTCAACCTGGGCTGGGCCTATGTGACCATGGACCAGTTCGACAAAGGCATCGGCTTCATCGAGCAGGGCATCGCCAAGGGCAGCCTGAAGGCGCCTGACGAAGCCAAGGTGCGCCTGGGCATGGCCTACCTGCGCGCCGGCCAGAAGGACAAGGCGATTTCGACCTTCCAGTCCGTGAAAGCGGGCGGCGGCCTGTCGGACATCGCCAAGTACGGCATCATCCTGGCAAACCACCCTAACCCGGGCGGCAACAACAAGTAAGCGATTCGCCAGATTCAATCGCCTGAAGGCGGTGCGGTCCCCGGGGCCGCACCGCCTTTTTCATGTCTATGTTAGCTGGCGTACCGGCTTATGCGATGCCGCTGTTCCATAATCGGACGGCACATCTTCCATAAGGCCGCTCATGACCACCGTACGCAAGGGCCAGGCGCCCGCCAAGCTCAACCGTAATGAGTTCCGCCTGCGCTTCTCGCGCAACTTCTTCGATCCGCTCTACGAAAACGTCGGCCATGAACTGGCGGCCGTCGAGGAAATTGCTTGGCAAGCCTATGTCGGCTCGCACAAGGCGCCGGTGACGGTGAAAGCGGGACCGGGCTTTGCCGATCCCGACTACGAGCTCTCGGTCGAGTGGAAGGAAGCGCACGACCGCCTGCTCGCGGCCGAGGCGAAGCAGAAAGACCCCGGCACGCTCAGCCGCATCCTCCTGATCAATGGCGCCGCGCGCAACGACGGCAGCTGCCCCGGCGAGATCTCGAAGACCTGGCGCCTCGCCAAGATGTGCGAAGAGCTGCTGCTGGCCGAGGGCTTCGACACCGACCTGCTCGACCTCTCGCGCATCATTTCCGACTTCGACCGCCACATCCACCCCTGCAAGGCTTGCGTCTCGACCGCGATGCCGCTGTGCCACTGGCCCTGCAGCTGCTACCCGAACCACTCGCTGCACCAGAACAACGACTGGATGAACGAGATCTACGAGAAATGGGTGGCGGCGCACGGCGTCATCATCCTGACCCCGGTCTACTGGTACCAGTCGCCGTCCGTGCTCAAGCTGATGATCGACCGCCTGGTCTGCGCCGACGGCGGCAACCCCGACCCCAGCTCGACCCACGGCAAGGACGCGGAAAAAGCCAAGGAACTCGAGAAGACCTGGGACTATCCGAAGCACCTGGCCGGCCGCGCCTACGGCCTGGTGGTGCATGGCGACGTCGCCGGCATCGAGAGCATGCGCCGCTCCCTGTCGGACTGGCTGGACTGGATGGGCCTGATTTCAAGCAGCCCGACCTCCCAGCTCGACCGCTACGTCGGTTATTACGAATCCTACGCCGACAGCCATGCGACGCTGGACAAGGACACCGCTTTCCAGGAAGAGGTGCGCAACGTGGCGCGCGCGGTGGGCGCCGCCGTGCGCGACATCCGCTCGGGCAAGCTGATCCAGCCGAACCGGGGTCTGGGGAATCCGCGGCCGAAATAACGGGGTCAATAAGGCGGTCCGTTTTTGGTATTATCAACGGATTCACATAGATTACCCCGCCGCATGTCCTCTTTGTCGCAGCTGATGCACCACCTCTCCACCACCAGCAAGCTGCCGCTGTACCAGCAGCTGCAGCGCGCCCTGCGCGAAGCGATCGACCGCGGCGTCTACGGGCCGGCCGAAGCCCTGCCGGCCGAGCGCCAGCTGGCGTCCGAGCTGGACATCTCGCGCATCACGGTGCGAAAGGCGATCGACGGGCTGGTGGAAGAAGGCCTGCTGGTGCGCCGCCCCGGCTCGGGCAACTTCATCAACACGCGCATCGAAAAGAACTTCGCCAAGCTGACCTCGTTCTCGGAGGACATGCGCTCGCGCGGACGCACGCCGCGCAGCGTCTGGCTCAAGCGCTCGGAGGGACTGGTGACGCCGGACGAGGCGATGCGTCTGAACCTGTCGCCGGGCGCCGCGGTGTACCGCTTCAACCGCATCCGCTACGCCGACGACATGCCGATGTGCCTGGAATACGCGACCATTGCCGCCTCCGCCCTGCCCTCGCTGGACGCCGTCGACACCTCGATGTACGAAGCGCTGGAAGCGGCCGGCAAGCGCCCGGTGCGCGCGCTGCAGCGGCTGTCGGCGCTGCTGCTGAACGCCGAGCAGGCAAAGCTGCTGCAGTCGAAGGAAGGCGATGCCGGGCTGTGCGTGGAGCGGCTGGGCTTTTTGCCGGATGGGCAGGCGGTGGAGTTTTGCCGGTCGTATTTCCGCGGCGATATGTACGATTTCGTGGCCGAATTAAGCGCGACGTAAAATTACATCGCGGTCAAACCGCCATCGATCGCCAGCTGGTGACCGGTCACGAACGAAGCCTGCTCCGAGCACAGCCACAGCGCCGCGCTGGCCACTTCCGCCGGCTCGGCAATCCGGCCCATCGGGTGCGCCGCCTTCAGCTTCTTGTCGCGGCCCGGCTCGCGTTCGAGCATGCGCGCCAGCATCGGGGTCTTCACGGCGCCAGGGCACAGGCTGTTCACGCGGATGCCCGACTTGGCGTATTCGACCGCCGCGGTCCTGGTCAGGCCCACCACGGCATGCTTGGAAGCGGCATAGATGGCGCGGTTCGGCGCCGCCACCAGGCCGCCGGCATCGGCCACGTTGCAGATCGTGCCGCCGCCTTCCTGCTTCAGCATCTGGCGCAGCTGGCTCTTCATGCACAGCCAGACGCCTTTGACGTTGACGTTCATGATGCGGTCGAACTGTTCGTCCTCGCCTTCGGCCAGCGGCAGCGATTCTTCCTCGGTGCCGGCGCCGTTGACCGCGACGTCGATGCGGCCGTAATGCGAAACCGCCTTGTCGACCAGTGCCTCGACCTCGGCGACGACAGTTACATTTGTTTTAACGAACAGCGCCTTGCCGCCGGCTTCGACGATCAACGCGGCGGTCATGTGGCCGCCGTCGACCGACACATCGGCAACGACGACGCAGGCGCCCGCGCGCCCGAATGCCAGTGCTATCGCGCGTCCGATGCCGCTTGCGGCGCCCGTCACCAGAACAACCTTGCCGGCATAAGAAATCCCGCTCGGTGCTTGTTTGGTCATGCCCTTCATGATGCTTCCTTTGCAATATCCAGACGCAATGTTTGCTGCCTGCTAGAAACACTTCTAGCAGGCAACATCATAGCGCCCGCGCCGGGCATCGTCCAAGTTTCTCAGCCGTTTTCCTGAAAATTTGAACGGCTGAGTGTTGCATTCGTGCGTTTCCTATCGCGCCGGCTTCGCTTTCGCCTGGTCGCCGGCCATCACGACCGACAGCATGGCCGGGTCGATGGCCTTGCGGAAGGCCGCGTTCAGTTGCGGCAGCGTGACCGCCATCATGCGTTTCTCGAAATCGGCCGACCACTCGTAGGTCTTGTCGCGGTACAGGTAGGAGGTCCAGCCGGCCGCCAGCGTGCCGTCGTCGGTGCGATTCTGCACCCTCTGCTGCATGAGACCGGATTTGGCGCCGGCGAGTTCCGCCGCCGTGAAACCATCCTTGAGCGCGCGCGCCAGTTCCTCGCGCACGGCGACGTCGACCTTGGCCAGGTTCTGCGGCGCGGCGATGGCGCTGATGCCGAACATGCCGGCACGGTCAAGCTCGCCCGCCGACAGCTGCGTGCCGCCGCCATAGGACAGGCCCTCTTTCTGCCGGATGCGATCCATCAGGCGCGACTTCAATCCGCCGCCGCCGCCGAAGATATAGTCGGCAAGCATCAGCGCCGGATAGTCGGGATCGTCGACGTTCAGGTCGAGATTCATACGCGCGGCGTAGAACCCGTTCTCTTTATCCGGCGTGTTCAACGTCTGATGTATGGGCTGGATGTCGCCGTTCTTGCGCAGGACCGGCGCGACGTGCATCGGCGCCTTCCACTGGCCGAACAGCTGATCGACCAGGGGCAGGATCTCTTTCGCATCGAAGTCGCCGACGATGGCCAGCTCGGCCGGATTGGCGCCGTAGAAGTCGCGGTGGAAGGCCTTGACCTGGTCCAGGGTGGCGCTCGTGATGTCGGCGATGTCCTCGTC
Source organism: Massilia aerilata (assembly GCF_042656905.1). NCBI lineage: Bacteria > Pseudomonadati > Pseudomonadota > Betaproteobacteria > Burkholderiales > Oxalobacteraceae > Massilia > Massilia aerilata. Next base: position 115,939 of record NZ_JBHSMZ010000008.1, on the reverse strand, counting down.
CAGCGTGGTTTCGTGGCGGATATCGCCCTTCGGGTAGATGTCGAAATACTCGTTCAGTGCGCGCGAAGCGAGGCTGGACGGTTCGGCGCGACCGGCTTCCAGCGCCACCAGCGACTGCTTGCGCAGCTGCTCGAATTCGGCTGCCGAAAAGCCCGGCTCCTTCAGCATGTGCGCGGCCAGCTTCAGCGCCGCCGGCAGGTTCTCGCGCGTGGTCTGGAAGTGCGTCGGGCCGCCGGCCATCTTCAGCTTATCGAAGGCGTCGGCCAGCTGCACGCGGTCGTATTGCGTGGTGCCGCGCGTCAGCATGGCTGCGGCCAGCCCCGGCAGAGCGCCCTTGCCGAACAGGTTCTGCTCGTCGCCGAAGTGCTGGCGCAGGTCCACCGTGACGGTCTGGCCGCGGTTCTTTTTCGGCAGCAGGGCCAGCTTGACGCCGCCGGCCGTGGTGAGCGTGGTGCGTTTCATGATGTTGGCCTGGCTGGGCTCGAAGTCCTCGGCGCTCAGGTTCGAGGCTTGCGGCTTGAAGTCCTTCAGCAGGCTTTCGACGCTGGGCGCCGGGGGCACCACCGCGCGCTGCGGATCGTCCTCGGGCAGGAAGCTGCCGGTGATGCGGTTGTCGCGCCTGAAGTAGCGGCCCGAGGCGTCGGCCACTTCTTGCGCCGTGATCTTCTCGACCTTGTCGCGGCCGACGAAGAACAGGCGCCAGTCGCCAAGCGCGATGGTTTCGGACAGCGCCACCCCCACCTGCTGCGGATCGTTGAGGCTGCGCTCGATGCTGTTCAGGTAGCTGCGCTTGGTGCGCTCCATCTCTTCCGCGGTGGGCGGATGTTTGGCGAAATCTTCCACCGCCTCGGTCAGCGCGGCGCGCACGGGCTCGAGCGGCTCGCCTTTCTTGACCACGGCGCCGAAGAATTGCAGGCCGGGCGCATAGCCGGTCTGGCCGAAGGAAAACACCTGGCTGGCCTTGCCGGAGTCGACCAGCAGCTTGTGCAGGCGGCCGGTCGGCACGTCGCCGAGGATGCTCGAGGAGAAGCTCAGCACGTCGCTGTCGTCGTGCAGGCCGGACGGCACGTGGTAGGCCACCGCCACGATCTGGACGTCGCCCTGGCGCCGCACCGTGAAGCTGCGCTCGCCGTCCTGGGTGGGCTCGACGGTCCAGAACTCGGGCAGCGTGCGCTTGGGCTTGGGAATCGCGCCGAACAGCTTGCTGATCGAGCGCAGGGTCTGGTTCGGATCGAACTTGCCGGCCACCAGCAGCACGGCGTTATCCGGCTGGTAATAGGTGTGATAGAAGTCCTGCAGATTCTTGATCCGGACGTTCTCGATATCGCTCTTGTTGCCGATGGTCGAGCGGCCATAAGCGTGCCAGTCGTAGGCGACGCTCTGCATGCGTTTCATGAGCACGGAAGCGGGCGAGTTCTCGCCGTTCTCGTATTCGTTGCGCACCACTGTCATCTCGGAATCCAGGTCCTTCCTGGCGATGAAGGAATGGGTCATGCGGTCGGCTTCCATCTCCAGCGCCCATTGCAGATTCTCCGGCGACGCCTGGAACACCTCGTAGTAATTGGTGCGGTCCAGCGAGGTGGTGCCGTTGTACTGCATGCCGCGGTCGGCGAACTGGGTCACGATGTCGCGATGCCTGGTCGCGCCCTTGAACATCAGGTGTTCGAGCAGGTGCGCCATGCCGGTCTCGCCGTAGTTCTCGTGGCGCGAGCCGACCAGGTAAGTCACGTTGACGGTCACCGTCGGGCGCGAGGAATCCGGGAACAGCAGCACCTTCAGGCCGTTCGGCAGGCGGTATTCGGTGATGCCCTCGGCCGACGGGCCCTGCACCACGCCTGGCGGCAAGGCGGCGGCCGGCGCTTTCTGGGACCATGCCGGGCCGCTGGCCGCCAGGGCCAGGCCGCCGGCAATGATGTATGCGGCCGCGCCGCGCTGCAGGAAGCTCGTGCTCATGTCACCCCGTATGTCTGTGTGATGCCACGCAGGTGTTGCGTGGCGGCACAGCATGGTAACAGAGCCGGGCTTAGGCCTGGCTTACCGGTTTGGCCTGTCTTGCGTCCACTGTCGGTTAGTTGCAATTCAGCGAGCCTGGCAGGGTGTCGCCGCCCACTACTGCCTCGCCCGCTTTTCGTGCTGCTGCTGGTAGGGACTGATGCGCGACAGTTCTTCCATCTCCTCGGCCAGGAAAGTCAGCAGGTCGTCGGCGCTGACGATGCCGGCCAGCGCCCCGCTGTCGGTCACGACCGGCACGCGCCGGATGCCGCGCAGGCGCATGCGTTCGATGGTGGCGTAGATGTCGTCGTTCTCGCCGGCCGTCAGCAGGTCGTCGGTCATGATGTCGCCCACCTGCAGGCCGAGCGGATCGAGGCCCAGCGCAATGACGGACACGACGATGTCGCGGTCGGTGACGATGCCGATGGGAATGCGCTCGCCGTCCGGCTCCTCGACCACGACGAGGTCGCCGACGTGGTGCTTGCGCATGAGTAAGGCTGCGCCCTGCACGCTTTCGTCGCGCGCGCAGCAGATGGTGTCTGTGGTGCTGAGCTTGCCGACTTCCATGGCCGCCTCCCCGTGGTCAAGGAGTTACGCTAACGCTGGAAAGCAAAACGGCTTTGACATGGATCAAAGCCGTGGGAGCGATCAGGCGGACGGCTTCGTCTCGCCGGGAGGAGGCACGTAGCAGGCGTCGACTACCTGCAAGTCATTGTCCTTGGCGAAATTCACCACGAAGTGGTAAGCCAGGGGTTCGACGCGTTTGAGGGCATTGTTGACGACGACGGACTTGACGCCGTTGACGACGGTCGGGTGCACGTAAGGCGAAAACTGCAAGTGGGCATTGCGGCCGCCGCTACCCTCCGGACGGAAGCACGACATGACACCGCACAGACGCTCGGCCCAGTCACTCGGACGGAACTGCCGGCCCTTGCTTGTAACGCCGAGAATGAAGAATTCGTCGGCGTGTTCTTTCCCGGTTTGCGGTAAATCGGCCATAGTGCTGCTTACTGAAACATGAGGCGTGGATGAGAACAACCCCAGTATTATATCTTATAGAAGACCTGCGGACGAGCCTTAACAGCGCGTCCCATCCGGGAGTGTTCAACCAAGCAATACCGCGCCGGAAAGCAGAAGCAGGAGCAGCATCCATAATAACAGCGCGCGCCAGACCAGGCCGACGGTGCTCTGGAGTGCGCGCACGTTCGGTTCCTCCCCCGGCAGCACATCGGCCTCGCTGTCCGACAGGTCGACGGTGGCCGCGTCCATCGGCACGATGCGCGGCGCGGTCTCGATCGGCGAGCCGAGGCGCACGCCCATGGCGCCGCCGCCGGCCGCGAGGATGATGCCCCTGGACTCGTCGGCCCAGCGGCCGGCGAAATTGCGCCAGGCGTAGATGGCGTCCTCGAAATTGCCGACCACGGCAAAAGCGATCGCCGTCAGGCGCACCGGGATCCAGTCGATCCAGTAGAAAGCACGTGCGGCGAACTGGCCGAAGGCTTCGTTGCGCATATGGTCGGGTTCGTTCCAGGCGCGCGCCAGGTATTCCGACACGCGGTACATCACCGCGCAGGCCGGGCCGAGCGGCATCAGGAACCAGAAGAACACGCCGAACACGTTGCGGTGGGTGGTGATCAGGGACTTTTCGACGGCCAGGCGGGCGATCTCGGCGCCGTCCATGCCGACCGTGTCGATTTTGGTCCACTCGGCCAGCAGGGCGCGCGCGGTGGCCTCGTCGCCGGCGTTCAGCGCGAACTGGATCGAGGTGAAGTAGTGGCTGTAGTGGCGGAAGCCCAGGGTCAGGTAGACGATCAGGATGTTCCAGGCGAAGGCCGCGAACACCCAGCCGTAGTACATCAGCACCCAGTAGATGGCGGCGGTTGGAACCATCAGGCAGCCCATCATCAGGAACCAGCCGAGGCGGCCATGGCTCACCTGGCCGGCGTTGAACCAGGCTTCGATACGCATGGCGAAGCGCTTGATCTCGGCATAGATCTGGTTATCTGCACGCAGGGGCTTCAGCTGCTCGATGAGCAGTGCGCACAGGATGGAGAAGAAAGTCATTGCGGTCCCTTATTGTTCCAAACTTCGTGTTGCTTTACTTCATTGCCCGCTACGATAGCGCAGTGGGCCGAATGAATCAAATACAGGACCGTGGATTTTTCAGGCGCGCAGCAGATGGAACAGGTTGCGCAGCATGGCGGCGGTGGCGCCCCAGATGAAGAAACGCTCGTAGGGCATGGCGTAGAAGCTGCGCCGCCCTGCCCCTTCCGGCAGCTCGAAGGACATGCGCTGGTGGTGCATGCCATTCATCAGGAAGGCCAGCGGCACTTCGAAGATCTCGGCGACTTCGTTCGATTCGGCGATCAGCTCGAAGGGCGGCGTGACCAGGCCGACCACCGGCGTCACCAGATAGGCCGAGGCGGTGACATGTTCGGGCAGCACGCCGATGACCTCGAGATGGCGGCGCGCCAGGCCGATTTCTTCCTCGGTCTCGCGCAGCGCAGTCTCGATGGACGAGGAATCCAGCTCTTCGGCGCTGCCGCCGGGAAAGCTGATCTGGCCGGCGTGATTGTTCAGATGGGCGGTGCGCTGGGTCAGCAGGACCGTCAGGCCCTCGGGCCGCTGGACGATGGGCACCAGCACGGCGGCGCGGCGCAGTTTGGGAAAGCGCGCGCGCAAGTCTTCCGGCAACTCGGGTTCCCAGGCACTGGGGCGCGCCAGGCGTTCGCGCAGCCAGGCCGCCTGCAGGCGCTCGGACGGCAGCGCGGCTTCGCCGGCGATCGCGTCGATGGGGAGACGCTGGGGATCGAGATGCAGTTTTGCCAAAAGGGGCTCCAAAAAGAAAAAGGCATCCGTTCGGATGCCTTTTCCATGCTACTGGCGCAATTACTTAGCGGCAGCGGCGGTCTTGCGGGTCGGCAGTTTCTCTTTGATACGTGCCGATTTGCCCGAACGCTCACGCAGGTAGTACAGCTTCGCACGGCGCACATCACCACGACGCTTCACTTCGATCGAAGCGATCAGCGGCGAGTACAGCTGGAAGGTACGCTCGACGCCTTCGCCCGACGAGATCTTACGAACGATGAAGTTCGAGTTCAGGCCGCGGTTACGACGCGAGATGACCACGCCTTCGTATGCCTGGGCGCGCTTGCGGTTGCCTTCGACGACGTTGACGCTGACGACAACGGTGTCGCCGGGTGCGAAATCAGGGATGTTGCGGCCGAGGCGCGCAATCTCTTCTTGCTCGAGTTGCTGAATCAGATTCATTTTGTGACTCCAATAACCATCGTGCTGGCGCTGTACTATTGCCCAGTAGAGGATGGGATTAAAACATACGGGGTGTGATGCCCGTCTTCACGCCAACATGGCGCAAATCCTAAGTAGCAGGCTTGTCCAGCTCTGCCAGAAACTTTTCATCGGCCTTGCTCAGCTGACCGGCGCTGCGCGCCTTGTCCAGCAGATCGGGCCGTTTCTTCGCGGTCGCTTCCAGCTGCTGCCGGCGGCGCCACTTCATGATTTCTGCATGGTTGCCGCCCATCAGCACGGGTGGCACGGCCACGTCTTCGTAGACTTCCGGACGCGTGTAATGCGGCGAATCCAGCAGTCCGTTGACGAAGCTGTCCTCGACTGCCGAGGCTTCGTCGCCCAACGCGCCGGGCAGGTTACGCACCACGGCGTCCATCAGCGCCATCGCCGGCAGTTCGCCGCCGGACAGCACGAAGTCGCCGAGGGAAATCTCCTCGTCGACGCAGCGGTCAAGAAGGCGCTGGTCGACCGCTTCGTAGCGGCCGCACAGCAGGACCAGGCCGGGCTCGTCCTTCAGCGCCATCACACGCTCATGCGTCAGCGGCTTGCCTTGCGGCGACATGAACACCACGCGCGGCGGCGGCAAACCCAGGTCGACCTGGCGCTGCCTGGCCGCGGCAATCGTCGCTTCCAGGGGTTTCGCCAGCATCACCATGCCTGGGCCGCCGCCATACGGGCGATCGTCCACGGTGCGGTGGCGGTCCTGGGTGAAATCGCGCGGATTCCAGATCGACAGCTTCCACAGGCCCTGCTCGTGCGCGCGGCGGGTCACGCCCGACTGCGTCAGCGCGGCGAACATCTCCGGAAACAAGCTCACGACGTCGAACTGCATCGCGTTAAAAATCCAGGCCCCAGTCCAGGGTAATCAGCTTTGCCTCGAGGTCGACGGTCTTGACGAACTGGTCCACGAACGGCACCAGGCGCTCCTCGAGCTTCGCCTCGGGCGCACTGGCGTCGGGAACAGGCACGATGCGCAGGATCGATTGCGGACCGTTGCTCATCATGTCGGCGACCTTGCCGAGGGCTTCGCCCTGCAGGTTCACGGCATCCAGCCCGATCAGGTCGGACCAGTAGTATTCATCTTCCGGCAGCGCCGGAAATTCCGCCCGCGACACCTGCACCGTTGCGCCCTTGAGCGCCTCGGCCACGTTGCGGTCGGTGACATCCACCAGGGTGGCAGTAACATCGCCACTATGGTACTTCGCGCTGCGCACCTTGACGGGATGCAGCGCCGGCTTGTCGAGCCACCAGGTTTTCACGCTCAGCAGCGCATCGGCGTCGGCCGAATAGGGCGTGACGCGGATGCCGCCCCGGAGCCCGTAGGCGCCGGTGATGTGTCCGACCTGTACCAGGTCGTCAGGAATTGCTGCTGAATCGGTCAAACCAGTAATACTTTCGCTTAATGATTAAGCGGCGACTTTCTGACCAGCGACCAGGCGAGCAACGGTCGGCGACAGTTGTGCGCCAACGCCTTGCCAGTAGGCCAGACGGTCAGCGGTGATGTTCAGGCCAACTTCCTTGCCCGATGCCATCGGGTTGTAGAAGCCGATGCGCTCGATGAAACGGCCATCGCGACGGTTGCGCGAATCGGTTGCAACGATGTTGTAGAACGGGCGCTTCTTGGCACCACCACGAGCTAAACGAATAACGACCATAATATTTCCAAAAAATTGTGCTGGACGGAGAAAGCCGACGATTATAGCGCGCCGCGCCGTGCCTCAGCAAGCATTTGTCAAAAAACAAAAAACCCGGCGCGCAGACCGGCCGAATCCAGCATTATCGCCTATTTTTCCCAACAACGCCACAGTGACGGCGCTTCGCCGCCCCGTGCATGCCGTTGAAAACCACGAAAAATGCTGCTCCGCCAGCCGTTTTCGACCATACTGCGATCTTTCCTTTTAGCAAAGACACGCCGCTGTCCCAGCCTTGATGTCGAACCACAAGAACAAGACCCTCGCCACCGCCCTCGCCTTCGCCCTCGGCGGCCTCAGCGTCCACCGCTTCTACCTCAGGGGCAGCGTCGACCGCCTCGGCCTGCTGCACGTCTGCAGTTTGCCGGTGGCCGGGATGATCTACGGCCTCGGACACGCGCCGAATCCCTTCTGGACCCTGCTGCCGATCTTCATTTCCTGCATCGTCGGCTTCATCGAGGCGCTGGTCATCGGCCTGACGCCGGACGAGAAATGGGACGCGAAGTTCAACCCATCCCCGGGCCGCAAATCGGACTCGCACTGGATCCTGGCGGTGCTGCTGGTGCTGACCATGCTGGTCGGCGCGACCAGCGTCATTGCAACGCTGTCGCGCCTGTTCGACCTGCTGTGGACCGGCGGCGCCTACGGCTGAATTACAGCCTTGCCAAAGCTTATAGACCCGGTGTCCACCGGTACTTCGGCAACACCGGCGGCGGGTTCTTTCCGCTCAGGATCACGATCTCGCGGTAGGCCTTCAGCTCGATCGCCATCGGGTCACCGACGTAGCGCGTGAGCTTGCCGCCCTCGATCAGGTAGAAGCGGAAAGGTCCGCTCAGCCCGGCGATATTGGTGCCGGTATAGGGCTGGCGCCATAGCGAGAAGTACTGGCTCAGCATGAATTTCTTGGGTACGTCGGTCTCGATGTGGATGACGCCCGAGGCATCGTGGGTGTGCAGCTCGTAGGTGCAGCCGCTGCGGCCTATCATGTCCGGCATCGCCAGCCGGGCGCGGTCGCGGTAGATCGTGAGCAGCGTGTGGATGTGGTAATCCTCGTTCCTGGCGCAGCCGACGCCGTCCACCGGCTGGCCGGTGCCGACCCAGTCGGGCCAGGTCCGCACGCTGGTACTGACAGTCAGGCCGATGTCCGACCAGGCATCGGCAAGGGTCACGACGATCTCGTCGGGCGGCGCCGGGTCGGTCGGCGGCGGATTGGTGGGCGTGGTCGGCCCCGTCGGGGGTATCGGCTGTGTCGGCGGGGTGGGCGAGGTCGGGGTCTGCGGATCGGGGACAGGCGTATACGACGAATCGCCGCCGCCGCCGCAGGCGGCAAGGGCGGACAGCATCGCCAGGTGCATCGTCATCTGCAACACACGTCTCGGCTTCATGGAAATCATGCTCGCTCCTCAGGTGAATGCGGATGAGCTGATTCTATGCGGCCCGGTTCAGCCGGAAGTTTAAGAAAACTCAAGTGCGCGGCGAAGCAATGAAAAAGGGCAGCCCGCGGGCTGCCCTTGTATCGAGAATGCAGCGCCTACGCAGCCTGCCGAATCAGAACTGCTCGACCTCCAGCGCCAGCACGCCGGCGCTGCCGTCGACGATCGCGTGGCGCAGGCCGGCCGCGCCCGACAGCACGTGGTCGGCGAAGAAGCGCGCCGTGCCGATCTTGGCGCGGTAGAAGGCGGCGTCGCCCTCGCCCGCATCCAGCTTCTGCTGCGCGACCAAAGCCGCACGCGCCATCTGCCAGCCGCCCAGCACGATGCCGGCCAGCTTCAGGTAGAGCACGCTGCCGGCGAACACGGCGCGCGGATCCGCGCGGGTAGCCGCGACCACGAAGTCGACCACCTGCTCCAGCGCCGCGCTGCCGGCCGCCAGCTGTTCACGGATGGCGGCGAAATCGGCGCCCTGCTTCTCGGCCAATGCGGCCTCGGTGGCGCGGACCTGGGCGATGATGGACTTCGCCACAGCACCGCCGTCGCGGACGGTCTTGCGGCCGACCAGGTCGTTGGCCTGGATCGCGGTCGTGCCCTCGTAGATGGTCAGGATCTTGGCGTCGCGGTAGTGCTGGGCCGCGCCGGTTTCTTCGATGAAGCCCATGCCGCCATGCACCTGCACGCCGTCGCGGGCGACGTTCTCGGACATCTCGGTCGACCAGCCCTTGATCACCGGGACCAGGTATTCGTAGATCGCGAGATTGGCCTTGCGGGTGGCTTCGTCAGGATGGCTGTGCGCCAGGTCGCTGTAGGCCGCGCCCACGTAGGCCAGCGCGCGCGCCGCCTCGGTCTGCGAGCGCATCGACATCAGCATGCGGCGCACGTCCGGGTGGTTGATGATGGCGACCGGGCCGCTCGACCCTTCGACGGCGCGCGACTGCACGCGGTCTTTTGCAAAGGCGACCGCCTGCTGGTAGGCGTGTTCGGCCAGGCCGACGCCCTGCATGCCGACGCCGAAGCGCGCCGCGTTCATCATGATGAACATGTATTCGAGGCCGCGGTTCTCTTCGCCGACCAGGGTGCCGATGGCGCCGCCGTTGTCGCCGAACTGCAGGACCGCGGTCGGACTGGCCTTGATGCCCAGCTTGTGTTCGATCGAAACGCAATGGGCGTCGTTGCGCTCGCCCAGCGAACCGTCTTCGTTGACCAGGAACTTCGGCACGATGAACAGCGAGATCCCCTTCACGCCCGGGGGCGCGTCCGGCGTGCGCGCCAGGACCAGGTGGATGATGTTCTCGGCCATGTCGTGCTCGCCGTAGGTGATGAAGATCTTGGTGCCGAAGATCTTGAAGGTGCCGTCGCCCTGCGGCACGGCGCGGGTGCGCACGGCGGCCAGGTCGGAGCCGGCCTGCGGCTCGGTCAGGTTCATGGTGCCGGTCCACTTGCCGGAGATGAGCGGCTCGATGAAGCGCGCCTTCTGCTCGTCGGTGCCGGCGGTCAGCAGGGCTTCGATGGCGCCGTCGGTCAGGAGCGCCACGAGCGCGAACGCCAGGTTGGCGCCGTGCAGCATCTCCACGCAGGGCGTGGCGACCAGCTTGGGCAGGCCCTGGCCGCCGAATTCGGCCGGGTGCTGGACACCCTGCCAGCCGGCTTCGGCGAAGCCGCGGAAGGCTTCCTTGAAGCCCTTGGTGGTGGTGACCTGGCCGTCGTGCCAGAAGCTCGGCTCCTTGTCGCCGGCATGGTTCAGCGGAGCGACCACGCCGCCGCAGAATTTCGCGCTTTCTTCCAGCACCGCCTCGACGGTGTCCGGAGTCGCGTCTTCGCAACCGGGGAGCTGGTTGATCGCGGCCAGGTTGGCCAGTTCGTTCACGACGAACAGCATGTCTTTCAGGGGGGCGTTGTAGCTCACCGTGGTCTCCTTAAATGCGTCGTTCCCGCGGAGGCGGGAACCCAAGTTTATTTGTGCAGCGGTAGCGTCACACGCTAGTGGTACACGACGAACTTGGGTTCCCGCCTGCGCGGGAACGACGGTATAACTATTAGCCCAGTTCCTTGACCAGCGCCGGCACGACCTCGAACAGGTCGCCCACGATGCCGTAGTCGGCCACCGAGAAGATCGGCGCTTCCGGATCCTTGTTGATGGCGACGATGGTCTTCGAGTCCTTCATGCCGGCCAGGTGCTGGATGGCGCCCGAGATGCCGACCGCGATGTACAGGGTCGGGGCGACGATCTTGCCGGTCTGGCCGACCTGCCAGTCGTTCGGCACGTAGCCGGCGTCGACGGCGGCGCGCGAGGCGCCCATGGCGGCGCCCAGCTTGTCGGCCAGCGGCTCCAGCAGCTTGAAGTTGTCGCCCGAACCCATGCCGCGGCCACCGGAGACGACGATCTTGGCGCCGGTCAGTTCCGGACGGTCCGACTTGGCCAGTTCGCGGCCGACGAAGGAGGACTTGCCCGAATCGGCGACGGCCGCGATGCTTTCGACGCTTGCCGCACCACCTTCGGCGGCGGCGGCGTCGAAGCCGGTGCTGCGCACGGTGATGACCTTGACCTTGTCGCCCGATTGCACGATGGCGATGGCGTTACCGGCGTAGATCGGACGCTCGAAGGTGTCCGGGGCGTCGACCTTGGTGATTTCCGAGATCTGGGCCACGTCCAGCTTGGCGGCCACGCGCGGCAGGATGTTCTTGCCGTAGGCGGTGGCCGGGGCCAGGATGTGCGAGTAGCTGCCGGCGACCGCCAGGATCTGCTCGGCGACGTTCTCGGCCAGGCCGTCGGCGAAGTGCGGCGCGTCGGCGACCAGCACTTTCGAGACGCCCGCGATCTTCGCGGCCTGCTCGGCGACGGCGCCGCAGCCGGCGCCGGCGACCAGCACGTGCACCTCGCCGCCGCACTGGGCGGCCGCGGTCACGGTGTTCAGGGTGGCGCCCTTCAGCGAGGCGTTGTCGTGTTCTGCAATAACGAGTGCGACCATGATTTTCTTATCCTAAATTAGATGACTTTGGCTTCGGTACGCAGCTTCTGCACCAGGGTCGCCACGTCCGGGACCTTGATGCCGGCCGAGCGCTTGGCCGGCTCCGACACTTTCAGCGTCTTCAGGCGCGGGGTCACGTCGACGCCCAGGTCTTCCGGCTTGATGGTCTCGAGCGGCTTCTTCTTGGCCTTCATGATGTTCGGCAGCGTCACGTAGCGCGGCTCGTTCAGGCGCAGGTCGGTGGTGACGATGGCCGGCAGGGTCAGGGCCACGGTTTCCAGGCCGCCGTCCACTTCGCGGGTCACGGTCACTTTGCCGTCTTCCAGCACGACCTTCGAGGCGAAGGTCGCTTGCGGCCAGCCCAGCAGGGCCGCCAGCATCTGGCCGGTCTGGTTCGAGTCGTCGTCGATTGCCTGCTTGCCCAGGATGATCAGCTGCGGCTGCTCCTTGTCGGCCAGCGCCTTCAGCACCTTGGCCACGCCCAGCGGCTCGATCTCGGGGCCGGTCTCGACCAGGATGCCGCGGTCGGCGCCGATGGCCATGCCGGTACGCAGGGTTTCCTGGGCCTGGGTCACGCCGCAGGTCACCGCCACGATCTCGGTAACCTTGCCCGCTTCCTTCAGGCGGGTCGCCTCTTCCAGCGCGATCTCGTCGAACGGGTTCATCGACATTTTGACGTTGGCGATATCGACGCCGCTGCCGTCGGACTTGACGCGGACCTTGACGTTGTAGTCGACCACGCGTTTGACGGGTACCAGGACTTTCATAGTGGGCCTTTGGAAAATGGAATGAGGACTAAAGCGAAAAATGATCCGAATTATAAGAGCAAAAGGGCTTCAACACAGAATTAAAGCACGATCGTGCGTTTTTCAGGTAGAAGAAATCCCCTAATTTTACGGGAAGCTTGTCTGTTCAATCTGATGTCATACGGGGCCGCTGCCGCCCTGCCCCGTTCGGTAAGGTGCGCGCTTACTTGCGGCGCAGCCAGAAGGTGAATTCGCCGTTGATGTGGGTGTGGGCCAGCAGCGCGTTGCCGGTCTGCTTGGCAAAGGCCTGGAAGTCGCGCACGGAACCGGTGTCGGTCGCGACGATGCGCAGGACTTCGCCGCTCGTCAGTTCGGCGAGGGCCTTCTTGGCCTTCAGGATAGGCAGCGGGCAGTTCAAGCCACGCGCATCGAGGTCTTTCTGGACCTCGATGGTGCCGGTATCAAGTATGGTTTCGCTCATCGATATGCCTGCGTAAGTTGGGCAGATTCCCGGATAGTACTCCAATTGCGGGATTATGACGCACCGCACCAAAAGACGCACCCAGCCGTTGCATTTTAACAACGACTATTATAGTTCATGGAACATCCGAGGAACAGGCGCTTTACATTTGCTGCCGGTTGTTTCCTTTCACCCACACAAAGGCGCATACGCCGGCCAGCGCCGCGGCGACGGCGCAGACGACCATCGCCGCGTGGAACGGCGCCAGCAGCGCCCTGCCCCGTACGGTCAGCACCATGCCCAGCAAGGCGGTGGCGATCAGGCCGCCGCCGCGCGCCACCGCGCTGTTGAAACCGGACGCAATGCCGGTATGGCTGGCGTCCACCGAGGACAGCACGGCCGTGGTCAGGGGCGCCGCCACGCAGGCCATGCCGAGCGAGATCAACACCATCGCCGGCAACACCGTCGCCAGGTAGGACCCCGAACCGATGCGCGTGCCGAGCAGGAATCCGCCGGCCACGATCATGGCGCCGATCCCCAGCGGCAGGCGCGAGCCGTGGCTGCCGGCGAACTTCCCCATCAGCGGCGAGCCGATCGCCAGCACGATCGGAAACGGCAGCAGTGCGGCGCCGGCCTCCCTGGCCGAGTAATGCAGCGACTCGATCATCACGTAGGGCACCAGCAGCATCAGCGCGCCCAGTGCGCCGTAGAGCAGGAAGGTCATCAGGTTGAGGCCCGAGAAACTGCTGGCGCCGAACAGCTTCAGCGGCAGCATCGCGCGTTCGCCGGCGCGATGCTCGATCCACAGGAACACCAGCAGGATCAGCACGCCGGCCGCGAGGGCGATGCCGGACGCCGCCGTCATCCGCTTTTCGGCGGAGGCGGCGGCCAGGCCCCAGGTCACGCAGCCGAGGCCCAGGCTGGCCAGCAGCGCGCCGAGCGGATCGAGCGCGACCGGCTTGTCGCTGGTCTTCACGTGGACGAAACGCCAGCCCATGAAGATCGCCAGCGCCGCCACCGGCAGGTTGATATAGAAGATCGCGCGCCAGCCGACCGCGTCGATCAGCCAGCCGCCGATCAGCGGCCCGACCGCCCCTGCCGCCGCGCCGGCCGCGGCCCAGATACCGATCGCGCGCCCGCGCGCCTTGCCCTCGAAGGTCGCGCCCAGGACCGCCAGGCTGTTCGGCAGCAGCAAGGCCGCGCCGATGCCTTGCAAGGCGCGGCCGCCGACCAGCATCCACAGGTTGATGGCGAACGCGCACAGCAGGGAAGCCAGCCCGAAAATCGTGATGCCGGTCAGCAGGATGCGCCTGCGGCCATAACGGTCGCCCAGCGCGCCGCCCAGCAGCAATAGGGAACTGAGCGGCAGCAGATAGCCGCTGACGACCCAGGACAGGTCGGCCCCGGTCCCGGCCAGGTTCTTGCCGATCGCCGACAGGCCGACATTGACCACCGAGCCGTCGATGAAGGCCAGGCTGCTCGACAGGATGGACGTCGCCAGCACCAGGTTCGGATGCGCGGCGCGGGCCGCGTCGGGCTTGCCTTCGGCGAGGGCGCGGTCGCAATGCGGGGGCAGGCTGCTCATGCGGCTCCTTTATATGGACGTCGTCCCCGCGCAGGCGGGGACCCAAGTTTGCCTGCGCTAACGTGACGCAAAGAGAACTTGGATCCCCGCCTGCGCGGGGACGACGGTTTTACTGCTAACTACGGTTTAAAAGCTGACTTATTGCTTAAACGCGCTCACCGACCCAGCCAGCCACCCCGGCCAGCGCCTGCGGCAGCGCAGCGGCGTCGGTGCCGCCGGCCTGGGCCATGTCCGGGCGGCCGCCGCCCTTGCCGCCCACCTGCTGGGCGACAAAGTTGACCAGCTCGCCGGCCTTGACCTTGCCGGTGGCGTCCTTGGTGACGCCGGCGATCAGGCTGACCTTGCCGTCCGCCACCGAGGCCAGCACGATGGCAGCGGTCTTCAGCTTGTCCTTCAGCTTGTCCATGGTTTCGCGCAGGGCGTTGACGTCCGCGCCTTCCATGGTCGCGGCCAGCACCTTGACGCCGTTGATGTCGACGGCCTGGCCGGCCAGTTCGTCGCCCTGGCCGGCGGCCAGCTTCGACTTCAGCGCGTTGACTTCCTTCTCCAGCGCCTTGACCTGGTCCTGTACCTGATTGATACGCGACGGCAGTTCGTCCGGGCCGGTCTTCAGGCTGGCCGCTGCTTCTTGCAGGCGGCGAGCGGTCGCCTGCACCCAGGCCAGCGCGCCCTCGCCCGTCACCGCCTCGATGCGGCGGATGCCGGCGGCGACGCCGCCTTCCGAGACGATCTTGAAGAGGCCGATGTCGCCGGTGCGGGTGACGTGCACGCCGCCGCACAGCTCTTTCGAGGAACCGATGTCCAGCACGCGCACGGTGTCGCCGTACTTCTCGCCGAACAGGGCCATCGCGCCGTGCTTGATGGCGTCGTCCATCGACATGTGGTGCGACTGGGTCGGGTGGTTCTGCAGGATCTCGGCGTTGACGATCTGCTCGACCTTCGCGATTTCCTCGGCGGTGACCGGGGCGTTGTGGGCGAAGTCGAAGCGGGTCTTGTCCGGATCGACCAGCGAGCCTTTCTGCTGGACGTGGGAGCCGAGCACTTCGCGCAGCGCCTTGTGCATCAGGTGGGTGGCCGAGTGGTTGCGGATGGTGCGCGCGCGCTTGGCTTCATCGACTTGCGCATCGACCGTGTCGCCCACTTTCAGCGAACCCGATTGCAGGACGCCGTGGTGGCCGAAGACGTCGGCCTGGATCTTCAGGGTGTCTTCGACTTCGAACACGCCGGCGCTTGCCTTGATCAGGCCCTTGTCGCCGACCTGGCCGCCGGATTCGGCGTAGAACGGCGTGGTGTCCAGCACCACGATGCCGTCCTGGCCGGCCTTCAGTTCTTCTACTTTCACGCCGTCGGCGTACAGCGCGACCACGTGGCTGTCGTGCACCAGCGCGTCATAGCCGACGAACTTGTTCTTCTCGCCCGCGTATTCGACGTTGGCGGCCATCTTGAACTTGCCGGCGGCGCGCGCCGTCTTCTTCTGCTGCTCCATGGCGGCGGCGAAGCCTGCCTCGTCCAGCGTGACGTTGCGCTCGCGGCAGATGTCTGCGGTCAGGTCGAGCGGGAAGCCGTAGGTGTCGTACAGGGTGAAGGCGGTGGCGCCGTCCAGGTTCTGCGGATCCTTGGCCAGCTGCGCTTCCAGGATCTTCATGCCGTTTTCCAGGGTCTCGCCGAAACGCTCTTCCTCGGCCTTCAGCACCTGCATCACGCGGGCCTTGGCTTCGCGCAGTTCCGGATAGGCGCCGCCCATCTCGATGTCGAGGTCTTCGACCAGCTTGAAGAAGAAGGGCTTGGTCTGGCCCAGCTTGTGGCCGTGGCGCAGCGCGCGGCGGATGATGCGGCGCAGGACGTAGCCGTGGCCTTCGCTGCTCGGGATGATGCCGTCGACGATCAGGAAGGATGCGGCGCGGATGTGGTCCGCGATCACGCGCAGCGACTTCGACTCGAGGTCGGTCGCGCCGGTTTCGCGGGCGGCGGCCTTGATCAGTGCCTGGAACAGGTCGATCTCGTAGTTCGAGTGGACGTGCTGCAGCACCGCGGCCAGGCGCTCGAGGCCCATGCCGGTGTCGATCGAGGGTTTCGGCAGCGGGGTCAGGACGCCGGACTCGTCGCGGTTGAACTGCATGAACACCAGGTTCCAGATCTCGATGAAGCGGTCGCCGTCTTCCTCGGGCGAGCCCGGAGGACCGCCCCAGATGTCGGCGCCGTGGTCGTAGAAGATCTCGGTGCAGGGGCCGCAAGGGCCGGTGTCGGCCATCTGCCAGAAGTTGTCGGAGGCGTAGCGCGCGCCCTTGTTGTCGCCGATGCGGATGATGCGCTCTTTCGGCACACCGATTTCATTGGCCCAGATGTCGTAGGCTTCGTCGTCTTCGAAGTAGACGGTGATGGTCAGCTTCTCGGCCGGCAGCGCGTAGACCTTGGTCAGCAGCTCCCAGGCGAAGTTGATGGCGTCGCGCTTGAAGTAGTCGCCGAAGCTGAAGTTACCCAGCATTTCGAAGAAGGTGTGGTGGCGCGCGGTGTAGCCGACGTTTTCCAGGTCGTTGTGCTTGCCGCCGGCGCGCACGCAGCGCTGCACGGTGGTGGCGCGCTTGTACGGACGCGAATCCAGGCCCAGGAACACGTCCTTGAACTGCACCATGCCGCTGTTGGTCAACAACATCGTCGGGTCGTTGCCCGGCACGAGCGGGCTCGAGCGGACAATGGTATGACCTTTGGACTCGAAGAATTTGAGGAACTTTTCGCGTATTTCGGTGGATTTCATGTCGTAGGGGCGTGTGAGGGCAGCATGCTATATAAAGAAAATGATTATAGCGTAGCTGTCGGAAGGAATTGCAGGCGCTGAATCGAGGAATTGCACTAAATGCAACAATTGCCGTGGGCACGGGTGCCGACCCTACAGCGAATGGTAGGGTGGGCACCCTGTGCCCACGGTTCAATCAGCGTAAACGAGCCAGCACCGCGCCAGGCTGCCCGTTCGCCTGCCTCAGCATCGCCGACGCCGCCTGCTGCAGGATCTGCGAGCGGGTCAGCTTGGCCGTGGTGCTGGCGTAGTCGACGTCCTGGATCCGGCTTTGCGACGA
The DNA here is from genome assembly GCF_042656905.1 of Massilia aerilata. Taxonomy (NCBI): domain Bacteria; kingdom Pseudomonadati; phylum Pseudomonadota; class Betaproteobacteria; order Burkholderiales; family Oxalobacteraceae; genus Massilia; species Massilia aerilata. The sequence continues at coordinate 98,680 of NZ_JBHSMZ010000008.1, read as the reverse complement.
TGCCAGGTTGATCGACGAAGGCGCTCGTCCGCGCCCTGGATCAGCGCCGCCCTGCCTTCCGTGAACCATTTCGGCAGCGACTGCATGTTCATCGAGCGGTCCATGACTTAACGACAAGTCTTATAAATCTGAAGGGTGCAATAGCATTTACTTAACGCGGGTTGCAAATTCCGGACCGATCAGATCGATCCGGTCGGTGCAGAAGGCGTCCACGCCCCAGCCCAGCAGTTCCGCGGCGCGCGCGGGCTCATTGACGGTATAGCAAAACAGTCCGAATCCTGCCGCTTTCACGGCGCGCGCCTGCGCCGGCGTCAAGTGGCGGTGGTTGACGTGGATGGCGACGGCGTCCACCGCGCGCGCGCAGCGCTCCCAGTCGGGCGGCAGTTCGTTCACCAGGCAGGCGCGCGGGAGTTGCGGCGCGACTTCGTAGGCCGCCAGCAGGGCGTCCATGCTGAACGAGGACAGCAGCGGCGCCCGCTCCAGTTCGCCGGCGAACATGGCGGCGGCGATCCGCGCCACCGTCCCGCCGGTCTCGATATCGTGGCCCGGCGCCGGCTTGAGTTCGATGTTCATCCACACGCCGTGGGACTTGCAGAACTGCGCGAACTCGACGAACAGGGGCACGGTCTCGCCCTCGTATTCGCGGCCGAACCAGCCGCCGGCGTCCATGGCGGCCAACTCCAGCGCATCGTAATCGAAAACATGGCCGGAGCCGGGCACCGTGCGGCCCAGGAAGGGATCGTGCATCACCACCGGCACGCCGTCGCGCGCCAGCATCACGTCGTATTCGATGGCGCGAAAGCCCGCGCGCATGCCGCGCAGGAGGCCTGCCATGGTGTTTTCGGGGGCCAGGGTGCCGCCGCCGCGGTGGGCCAGGACTTGCGGGTATCGCCACATGGTCTTAGCTCTTCGACAGCCACAGGAAGAGCACGATATTCGCCGCCACCGTGAACCAGAACATCTGGCGGAAGGGCTGCTTGACCGTCTTGTGGCGCAGCCATTGCTGGGCCAGCAGCGCGCCGGGCCAGCCGCCGAACAGGCCCAGCATCAGCAGGGTGCTTTCCGGCGTGCGCCGCTCGTTCTTGCGCGCCGCCGACTTGTCCAGCGCGTAGCTGCAGAAGCAAACCAGGCTCATCGCCAGGTAGGCGGCGCCCACCAGCGGCGGCAGCTGCCAGGCGACAGTGGCGCCGCCGTACAGCAGCGCGAATACGAAGATGGGCAGGTAGGGCGTCATGGCGGCAGCTTACGCGCAGCCGCTCCAGGTGTCCACCGAGCAAACCGGTTCAAGGTGGTCTTGCAGGCCGCCGGCATGAAATGCTAGCCAAGGGAATTTTTAATTGCTACATTAAAGTAAATATTTTACCAACCTAGGACAGACATGCTGGCAGCGCGCCTGAGACGCGAATTTTCCGATCCCTACCGGCTGGCGAAAGGCATCGCCTTCCTGGCCATCGCCTACCTGACCCTTGCCGTCATCCTTCCGAGCACCCTGGCGACCTGGCAGGAGGCGCATACGGCAGGCAGACTCGACGTGACGCCGGCGATGCGTGCCGAACTGGTCGAATCCCTGGCGGACAAAGTGTCGCGGCGCTATCTCGACGCCGCAAAGGCGGCAGGTGTCGCCGCTGCCTTGAGGCAGGCCGAACGTGACAAGGAATACGACGGCATCAGCTCTCCAGGCCAGTTTGCCCGCTTGCTGACAAGCGAATTACAGCGGCTGAGCGATGACCGGCATATGCAGGTCATCTTCGCGCCCGAGGGCGTGCCCGTATTGGAAGAGCGTAACTTCCCTCCGCCATACAAGGACGAGCAACCGCTGCCGGCGTGGCTGGTGGATCGTCTCGGCCGCTACATGGCGAAGTTTGGTGTCGAAGAAGCGACGCAGTCGGAGGCTGGCATCGCTTACCTCCGCATCGACGGTTTCGAACGGCCGCATCGGTCGGCCGAAAAATTTGCGGCGGCCATGGATCGCCTTGCCGGCTCCAGGGCGCTGATCATCGATTTGCGCAACAACAGCGGCGGCAACCGGGATGGCGTGGCACTTCTGGCCAGCTACTTTTTCGACCAGCCGACCCACCTCAGCGACGTGGTGGCGCCGCGCAGCGGGGAGCGCCTGCAGATGTGGACACGCGGGAAGGTCGAGGGCGCGCATTATGGTTCGGCCCGGCCCGTCTATATCCTGACCAGCCATGCCACCTTCTCCGCCGGCGAAGATTTTGCTTATGCGATGCAGACCCGGAAACGGGCGATCGTGGTCGGCGAAACCACGCGAGGCGGCGCCCATCCGATGGCGCCATTTCGCCTGAGCCCGTATTTTCTTGCGCTGATACCTGTTGCGGAGACCATCAGTCCGATCACCCACGCCAACTGGGAAGGCGCCGGCGTGCGGCCGGATATCGCGATGCCGGCTGCAAACGCACGCAGCTACGCAGCGGCACGGGCGGCAGCGCAGGCCGCCCTGGTTCGCTGAGCTATTTCTTCAGGAAGTCGACCACATCCCGGGTAAAGCGCTGCGGTGCATCCAGGTAGGGGAAGTGGCCGGCGCCGGCGTACTCGACCAGCCTGCCCTGGCGTAGCGACTGCTGCAGCGCGCGCTGGGCCGGCAGGCCGATCGCATGATCTTCTTGCCCGGCCAGCACCAGCACCGGCATGCTCAAGCGATCGAAGCGGCTGAAGCGGTAGGACAGGAAGCCCTTGTTCCACAGCGCCCCGCCCAGCTCGCCGGTATTGCGCAGCCCGCTCTTCGCATCGACGGCGCGCTGCTCAGCGGCCTGCTTCATGTCCGGGAACATCGTTTCGTCGTTGACGCGTTCGCGGATGTCGTCGGCCACCGAGTTGAAGGCGAAGAAGCAGTTGTCCGGCGTTTCCTTGCGTTCCGTGGCAGCAGCGCGCGCCCTGGCGAGATCGGCCGGATAGCGCTTGTCGAGGAAGGCGACGCGGGCCGCGCAGGCAGACGGGATATCGGAGGCGGCGCTGACCAGCACCAGTTTGCTGACGTGCTGCGGATAAGCGGCGGCGTATTCCAGCGCCAGGGCGCCGCCGAAGGAATGGCCCATCAGGGCCAGCTTCGGGACGCCGAGCTGCTTGCGCAGCGCTTCGACGTCCTCGACCATGGCGGGAATGGAATAGGCGCCGGTCCATGGACGTTCGGACCGGCCGCTGCCGCGCTGGTCCAGGTAGACCAGCTGCAGGCTGCTTTCCAGCGCCTTGCCGGCCTGGGCCTCGAAGCTGTAGCTGTTGTAGCCGGGACCGCCGTGCAGGAACAGCAGCGGCGGCGTGCCGGCGGCGGCATGGCCGGCGACCTTGTACCACAGACGCACATCGTTGACGACAGCCTGGTGTTCGCCGGCCTGCATGGCGCCGGTTGTAGAAGCCGCCTGGGCGGAGGGCAGGCAGGCAAGCGCAGCCAGCAAAACGGTAAGGAGTGTCGCGCAACGCATGATCGTCGGAGCCCGTTGTTGTTGTAATTACGCAATTATAAAGACGATCTGTGCGCCGGCGAAGCGGCCCGCCTGTTCGCACTGTCCGCACTGTCCGTTAATGAACGTACGGAGCAAATCCTTTGATGCGCCTACTCTCCTCCTTCGACTGTCCTAATACAGGAGGAAATCATGGGTTTTGATCTAGGCAACCTGCTGAACCAGTACCTGGGCGGCGCCGCCAATGCCAACCAGGCACAGGCCAGCGACGATTTCGACCGCGTGGCGCAGCAGGCCCCACGCGAAGAAGTGGCGCGCGGCGTGACCCAGGCGCTGCGCTCGGACCAGACGCCGCCGTTCCCGCAGATGGTCGGCCAGCTGTTCGGCCACAGCGACCCGAACCAGCGCGCCGGCATGCTCAACCAGCTGATCGCCAGCCTCGGCCCGCAACTGCTGTCCGGCGCGGCCGGCGGTGTGCTCGGCAATCTCCTCGGTGGCGGCCAGAACCGCGTGACGCCGGAACAGGCGTCCCAGCTCTCGCCTGAACAGGTGCAGGACATCGCCGCCCACGCGGAAAAGCAGGATCCGGGCATCGTCGATCAGATGGGCAATTTCTACTCGGACCATCCGACCCTGGTAAAAGCCCTGGGCGGCGCCGCGCTGGCGATCGCGCTGGGCCACATGGCGCAAGGCATGCAACGTCACTAACGTAAAAAGGAGAACACAATGGGTATCCTCGGCGACATCTTCCACAAAATCTTCCCCGGCCACCATCCGGCCAATACGCAAGCACCAGCCGGCGGCACTGCCGCTCCGGCGCCAAGTGCTCCACAAGCCGCACCGGCGCCGGCGCCCCAAGCCCAGGCGCCAGCCGGCGGCGCTGCGGCCGCTCCCGCCGCCCAGCAGGTAGACGTCGAGCAGGTCCTGACCAACATGCAGGCGCAGTCCGGCCAGCAGCTCAACTGGCGCACCTCGATCGTCGACCTGCTGAAACTGCTGAACCTGGACAGCAGCCTGCAGGCGCGCAAGGACCTGGCGGCCGAACTGCACTACAGCGGCGACACCAACGACTCGGCCAGCATGAACATCTGGCTGCACAAGCAGGTCATGACCAAGCTCGCGCAAAACGGCGGCAAGGTGCCGGCCGACCTGCAGGATTAAGGCAAGGGCTGCGGCGGCGCCCCCGCCGCAGCCTTAAGGTGAAAATGCTTTCGACAAACCAACAATCCAGCAGCAGCAAGCTATCCGAACAGTCCAGGAAAGTACTGGCCATCCGCGACGAAGTTTTTGCCGAATGGGAAAAACGTGTGCGCAGCCTGATCCCGGGCGCGGACGAGGTCAGCCATCCGGTGTTGCTCGACACCCTGCCCCTGTTCTACGGGAACATCGCGGAAGCGCTGAGCCCCGGCTTCGACCGGGAGAACGCCGCCGCGGATTCGAGCGCCGCCACCGGCCATGGCAGCGAGCGGGCCCGCACGACCGAGTACAAGGCGGTCGAAATCGTCTACGAATACCAGTTGCTGCGCGACGCCCTGCTGGAGGTCGCGCATGCGCGCGGCATCCGCTTCAGCGATGAAGAACTGCGCATCATCGGCTCCTCCTTCGACCAGGCGATCCGCGACGCCATCGAAGAATTCACGGCCCTGCAGCGGGCCTTCCGCCAACGGGTCGCGGCCTCGCTCACGCACGACATGCGCAGCCCGCTGTCGGTCATCATCTCGGGCGCGGAACTGCTGCTGGCGGCGCATCCCGGCAAGTCGGACAAGATCGTCCGGAAGATCCTCGACAACGGCCTGCGCCTGGAGCGCATGTTCCAGGAACAGCTCGACGCCCTCAGCCAGCCGACGGCGCAGGCCGCGCCGCTGGCGCTGGCCCAGGTCGATGCGCTGGCGCTGGCGGTCAAGGTCGGCGAGCACGTGAACGACACGACGCCGGCGCACTGCGAGGTCAGCGGCGAGGCCGTGGTCGGCTGGTGGAACGAAAGCGCGATGCGGCGCGCGCTCGAAAACCTGGCCCTGAACGCGGCCAAGTACGGCGACGGCAAGCAGGTCAGCCTGAACGTCGCCCAGACCCACGGCCGCGTGATCATCTCGGTCCACAACTTCGGCAATCCGATCCCGGACGAGCGCCGCAAGGACATCTTCGAATACCTGAACCGCGGCGAAGAATCGGACAAGACCGGCTGGGGCATCGGCCTGCCCTTCGTCCAGGAAGTCGCCAAGCGCCACGGCGGCACCGTGGTGCTCGACAGCTCGGAACAGGCCGGCACCACCTTCACCCTCGACATCCCGATCGACGGGCGCGAGTTCAATCCGCAAGGCTGACTTCGGCCGGCGTGCCGCAGGAAAAGCAGAAGCGTGCAAACGCATTCTTGCGCGTGCGGCAGGCCTGGCAGCGATCGAACAGGCCGATGCCGCAATGCGGACAGTGGGCCAGCGTCTTGTCCTTGAAGTTGCTTGGCCGTTCGCAGGACGGGCACAGGCTCTTGCCCATCCTTTCCAAAGCAAGGTCGTAGCGCATGGTCGTGCGCCGCTCCTGCTCGGGCAGAGCTTCCGCCGCCTTCTGGCGCTCCAGCCAGGCCTGGAGCCAACGGACCGCGTAGCGTCCCACGACGACGGTCAGGACGATCCCGACGCCATAGCGCACGTAGCCGCCATAGCTCGGCAGGTAAGGCACCAGTTCGACAAAAAAGGCAAACAGCGCAAAGAAGATGAAGCCCCAGGTGAACGGCCAGTAAGTACCGTTGCGCTTGTGCCTGAACAGCCAGCCGGCGATACCCAGTAAAGGCAGCGTCACGCCGATCCGCAACAGGAAGACTTTGCGCGCTTCGCGCTTCGCTTGTTCATAGGCCAGCTTGCGCGAAGGCTGCAGCAAGGCTTCATAGGCGTCGTCGGCCCGGCTCTCGGCCTGCTTCGCATCGAGAAGAATCTGCTGTTGCGCCTCGACGGCCTGGAGAGCATCGTGCTCGGTTGCCACAAGCCTGTCGAGCTCGCGGGTGCGCGCGATCAATTCGCCGTCCTGGTCCGGCCGCGCGGTGGTCTGGCGCGTAGCGATCCAGTTGTCGAAGGCCTGGCGCGCACTGCGCGTCTTCGCCTCCGCAACCTCATGCTTATGCTGTGCCTGCTCCAGAGCCTCGCCGGCAGCCACGCGCGTCCGGCCTGCCTGCTCGATCGCGCCCTTGAGCGGCGCGGCCTTGTCCGGATCGACGAAGGCGTCTTCCGGCGGCGGCGGGCCAAGGTAGGCCAGATTATCGACGACCTGGCTGCCCAGGCCGATCAGGAACCAGGCAAACACGAACGCAACCAGCCACAAGGCCCGCCGCATCCATGCCTCGGTCAGGCGCAAACCTTTGTTCATCGGAGCCTCCGTCGGTTTAAAAACCGCAGGTTGCCACCGATGACAGCAGGGTGCTATCAGAAAGCGCAAACCAGGCAGTTTGCGCTACCGCAGGTCCCGTATCGCGCTACCGTTCTTCCAAACTTACGCGAAGCAAGCCATTGTTTCTTGAAGCTGCCTCGCCATTGGATTCCTGCTTCGCTGGACCGGTTTCGCCCAGTGTATGTACACCGGGCCAGAGCCATCCCCTCCACAGGCCGTCGCGGTCGAACTGACCGCCAGATTCCTCAGGTTCTTAGCCGCCTTCACATCGCGAGCGGCAACACTGATGGGAACGGACTTGCTCATACTGAATAAGACTTCGTCAGAACAAGTAGGTTCCTCACGAACTGTTCAAACCCTGCATACATTAGAAGTACGACAGCCCCAAGGCCTTGCGCACCTCATCCATCGTCTGCGCCGCCACTTCACGCGCCTTGAAGGTGCCCTCCTTCAGGATCTGCATGACCTGGCCCTTGTCCTTGGCGAACTCCTCGCGGCGTTCGCGGATCGGCGCCAGCATGTCCTGGAGGATGCCTTCCAGGCGCTTCTTGACGATGGAGTCGCCCAGGCCGCCGCGGGTGTAGTGGGCTTTCATGTCGGCCAGGCCTGCCTTGTCGGTGTCGAAGGCGTCCAGGTAGATGAAGGCGACGTTGCCTTCCAGGTGGCCCGGGTCGGACACCTTCAGGTGCAGCGGGTCGGTGTAGACCCCCTTGACGGCGGCGCGGATCTCGTCGGCGCTGGCGCCCAGGTTAATGGTGTTGCCGAGCGACTTGCTCATCTTGGCGCGGCCGTCGGTGCCCGGCAGGCGGCCGACTTCCGGCACGATGGCCTTGGCCTCGACCAGGATGTCCTTGCCCTGGCCGTAGGTGCGGTTGAACTTGCGCACGATCTCGTTGCACTGCTCGATCATCGGGATCTGGTCGTCGCCCACCGGCACGATGCCGGCCTTGAAGGCGGTGATGTCGGCGGCCTGGCTGGCCGGGTAGGTCAGGAAGCCGGCCGGGATGTCGCGCTCGAAGCCACGCTGGACGATCTCCGCCTTCACGGTCGGATTACGCTCGAGGCGCGCGACGGTGACAAGGTTCAGGTAATAGAAGGTCAACTCGGCCAGTTCCGGAATCTGCGACTGGATCAGGATGGTCGACTTGCTCGGGTCGATCCCTACGGCAAGGTAATCGAGCGCCACTTCGATCACGTTCCGGTGTACCTTACCTATGTCATCCATGTTGTCGGTGAGCGCCTGGGCGTCCGCGAGCATGATGAATTGGCGATATTGGTCCTGATAAGTGACGCGATTGCGCAGGCTGCCGACGAAGTGGCCGAGGTGCAGCGGCCCGGTAGGACGGTCGCCGGTGAGGATGACAGCACTGTTGGGCGAAGCGGGAGTGACAGGGGTTTGCAGACTCATCGGGGTTCCTTTTTTATCCTTGCCCCGATCCTGCCGCGCCAACAAAAACGCCACCTTGAATCGAGGCGGCGTTCATTGATTCACATTCAACTCTCTGGCCGCGCGCTGTCAGCGGCGCCACCAGGAAACGAGGACGGAATGTGTATTCGAAAAATTCATGGATGGCATGGTTGCAGGTTGCCGCATCGCTGTCAACCGTCAATGCGCGCCGTCGATCCCAGACATATGGACTGGCAGGGACCGCCATGATTTTTTTGTTGCTATAAAATTAACTAAGATTGGTGTAATATGAATTCCACGAAGAGCACGAACAGCCACGATCCACACCCGCTCCAGCTCTGGGGCGGTCTCGAATGCACCGTCAACCGCGTCCGCGACGACTACTTCCACCAGCTCGACCGCAACGGCCACGCCACCCGCCCGGCCGACATCGAGCGTTTCGCCTCGCTCGGCATCCGCGCGATCCGCTACCCCATCATCTGGGAACGCACCGCGCCGGATGGCGTCGATCAAGCCGACTGGTCCTGGCCGGACGAGCGCCTGAACGCCCTGCGCGAAGCCGGCGTCACGCCGATCGCCGGCCTGGTGCACCACGGCAGCGGACCGCGCCACACCAGCCTGGTCGACCCGGCCTTCGCCGAACAGCTGGCCGAGTATGCCGGCGCGGTGGCCGCGCGCTACCCCTGGCTGGAATACTACACCCCGGTCAACGAACCCTGTACCACCGCACGTTTCGCCGGCCTGTACGGCGTCTGGTACCCGCACGGCCGCGACGACCGCACTTTCATCGAAGCCCTGCTGGTGCAGTGCCGCGCGGTGGTGCTGTCCATGCGCGCGATCCGCGCCGTCAACCCGAACGCCAAGCTGGTCCAGACCGACGACCTCGGTAAAACCTACAGCACGCCGGAACTGGCCCATGTGGCCGAGTTCTACAACGAGCGCCGCTGGCTGGCCTGGGACCTGCTGTGCGGCATGGTCGGTCCCGAGCACCCGCTGTGGAGCTATCTCACCAAAACCGGCATCGCCGAAGACGAATTCCTGTGGTTCCGCGAGAACCCCTGCCCGCCCGACATCATCGGCGTCAATTACTACGTGACCAGCGAGCGCTGGCTCGATCACCGCCCGGACCGCTACCCGGCGCACCATCGCGGCATGGCCGACGGCATCCCCTGCGCCGATATCGAAGCCTCGCGCGCGCTGGCCACGCCCACCGCCGGCATCGCGCCGCTGCTGTCGGAAATCTGGGAGCGCTACCGCATCCCGCTGGCGATCACCGAAGCCCACATCGACGCCAATCGCGAAGACCAATTGCGCTGGCTGCTCGAGATCTGGGAAGCGGCCAAGGAATCGCGCCACAACGGGGTCGACCTGCGCGCGGTGACGGTGTGGTCGCTGCTCGGCTCCTTCGACTGGAACAGCCTGGTGACCCAGAACCGCGGCTACTACGAGCCCGGTCCCTTCGACGTGCGCTCGCCCGAGCCGCGTCCGACCGCGCTGGCGCGCATGATGCGCGAGCTGGCCTCGAGCCAGCCGCTGTCGCACCCGGTGCTGCGCGGCCAGGGCTGGTGGCGCCGTCCGGGCCGCTTCCTGTGCCCGCCGGTCGCGACCCCGGCCGCCCTCACCTCGATCACCGCCGACGGCCACACCGTGGTCGGCACCGGCAGCCGTCCGATCCTGATCACCGGCGCCAGCGGCACCCTGGGCCGCGCCTTCGCCCGCCTGTGCCGCAAGCGCAACCTGGCCTACCGCCTGCTGTCGCGCCAGGACATGGACATCACCGACGCCGAGTCGGTCGAACGCGCGCTGGCCCATCACCAGCCGTGGGCGGTGGTCAACACCGCCGGCTACGTGCGCGTGGACGAGGCCGAGAACGACGTCGAGCGCTGCATGCGCGAGAACGCCATCGGCCCGGCGATCCTGGCCGCCGCCTGCGCCCGCCATGGCATCCACTTGACGACTTTCTCGAGCGACCTGGTGTTCGACGGCGCGCAGGACAGCCCGTACCTCGAGAGCAGCGCCGTCGCGCCGCTGAACGTGTACGGCCGCAGCAAGGCGGAAGCCGAGCAGCGCGTGCTGGACAAGCATCCGGGCGCGCTGGTGGTGCGCACCTCGGCTTTCTTCGGGCCCTGGGACAAGCACAACTTCGTGACGCTTGCCCTGCAGGCCTTCGAGCGCGGCGAGCCCTTCACGGCCGCCAGCGACATGGTGGTCTCGCCGACCTATGTGCCCGACCTGGTGCACGCCTGCCTGGACCTCGCCATCGACGGCGAGGCCGGCATCTGGCACCTGTCGAATGCGGGCGGCGTCAGCTGGGCCGAGCTGGCCCTGAAGGCGGCGCAGGCGGCCGGCATCGACGCCAGCCGCCTGGAAGCGAAGCCGGCCGCGCACTGCGGCTTCGTCGCCGCGCGCCCCGGCTACACGGCCATGAGCAGCGAGCGCGGCATCCTGCTGCCGGCGCTGGACAACGCGCTGGCCCGCTACCTCGAGCTGCGCAAGCAGGAAGATCCGGAGATGGAAGAGCTGATCCGGGCGATGGAAACCCGCCAGCCGGTGGCCGGCGAGGGGCGCCAGATGGCGGAAACGCCGGTGGAGGCTTTCCAGGCGCAGCGCTCCTGAGCGCTCAGGGCGCGCAGCCGCTTTCGGCGCGCGAGACCGACTGCAGTACCACGATGTCGGGCTCGGCGTTGAAAGCGATGTCGGCATTGGCGCCGACGTCGGTCGCGGCCGGCACGTAGTATTTGCACGTTCTCAGCGAGGTCTTGTACCCGGCGCCGCCGGTGACGGTCACGCGCTTGGGCGTGTCCGCGGCCGCTGCGCCTGAAGGCCGCATTGGTACGCAGGCCAGGCTGGCGAGGATGATCGATAGCACTGTTTTCATGCGCTTTGCTGTTCTCCGGTTTACAGCTTGTTCAACCGGCAAGCTTAGCAGTTTCGTGCCCACGAAAACTCTCGGAATGTAGCAACCCCGTCGCCTGGATGCGCCTGCGCCACATTGTGTCGATATTGTTGACTGCCAGTCAAAAATTGGCTGAAAATCAATGCATCTTCAATAGCGAGGAGGCTCTTCGTGAGATCCGCCGTGTTCCTGTCCGCCCTCGGCCTTGCGCTGGGATGCATCGCTCCCTTTGCGAAATCGACCGAGCCATCCCAACCCGAGATCCAGCTCGCGATGCCTGCCGGCGGCACCTATCACGGCCCGGTCATCAACGGTCTGGCCAGGGGCCGTTTTTCGAACGGCGACCTATACGAGGGCGAATGGAAGAACGGCAAGCCCGACGGTATCGGTACCATGACCTACATGCTGGGCGGCTCGTATGAAGGCGAATGGAAGAACGGCAAGCGCGACGGCAAGGGCGTGATGCGCTTTGCCGGCAGCGAGCGCCGCGCCGAAGTGCGCTTCGTGGACGGCCACAGGGTCGACGTGACGGAGGAGCATCCGTCCGCCGCCACGGCCGCGGCCAGGTTCTGGCTGCGGTCGGGCGAAGAGCCGACCGGTTCGCACATCCGGAACAAGGTGGTCTATGCGAGCCTGCCGCTGGACCTGGGCTACGACGAGCTGACGCCCGACCAGCAGCGCCTGGTCCGCTCCTCCTACCCGGCGCTGGATGCCGGCGACGCACCGCCCTATCCGCTCAAGGGCGGGAAGGAACTGTACCGGCTGCTGGTGGCCCTGGTACGCCATCTGGAAATCATGGATGACATCCTGGTCTACGTGGCGGTGGATGCGGAGGCGAATGTGACCTCGGTAACGACAATCAGCAGCATCGACACCAGGTACAAGGACCTGATCTCCCTGGGCACCGGCCTGCTCAAGTACAAGCCGGCGCAATGCGGCGGCCAGCCCTGCGCCGGCGTCGTGCCTTTCAACCTGAAGCTGCGCACCCTCTACTAAAAAGTGACCGCCCCATTCGTGAAAACCGTACCGCTGCTGTTCGCCCTCTTCCTGGCCCTGGGCCCATCCGCCGCCTTCGCCCAGGCGCCCGCACCGGCGCCGGCCATGGCGCCAGGCGAAGTCCAGCTCAAGCTGCCCAACGGCGCCACCTACATCGGCACCGTCACCAACGGCGTCCCCGACGGCAAGGGCTATTTCCAGGACCCGGACGGCACGCAGTACGAAGGCGAAGTCCACATGGGGCGCCGCACCGGCATCGCCGAGGCCCTGTCGCCGAAGGGCGACCGCTACCGGGGTGAATGGAAGGATGGGCTGCCCGACGGCGCCGGCAAGATGACTTACATGCTGGGCGGCGCCTACGAGGGCGAGTGGAAGCAGGGCCGCCGCCACGGCAAGGGCGTCATGACCTTTGCCGGCAGCGGCCGCAGCGCCGAGGTGCGCTTCGAAAACGGCCAGCGGGTCGACGTGCCGGTGGAGCGCCCATCCGCGGCCACGAAGTCGGCCACCTTTTCGCTGGCGGGCAACACGCCCACCGGCTCCCACCTGCCCAACAAGGTGGCTTACGGCTCGCTGCCGCTGGACAAGGGCTTCGACGAGCTGACCGCCGACCAGCAGCGCTTCGTGCGCTCCTACTACCCGGCGCTCGACGTCGGCGACGATCCGCCCTACCCCGCCAAGGGCGCGCAGGAGCTGTACACCGCCCTCGCCAAGCTGGCCGGCCGCCTCAACCTGCACGACGACCTCCTGCTGTACGTGGCGGTGGATGCGAACGGCAAGGTCAGCTCCGTCAGCACCTTCGGCAAGCTGGCGCCGGACATCAAGCGTGCGATCGGCGCTGCCGCGGGCCTGCTCAAGTACAAGCCGGCGCGGTGCGGCGGCCAGCCCTGCCCCGGCGTGGTGCCCTTCAACCTGTCGCTGACCGTCAGCTATTGAGGCTGCCGGCGGCCAGCGGCAGGCGCACGCTGAACGCGCTGCCCTTGCCCAGGCCCCCGCTTGCGGCCGCGATGGCGCCGCCATGCATGTCGACCAGCCCCTTCGCGATCGACAGGCCGAGCCCGAGGCCGCCCTGGGAGCGGTCGATGGTGGTCGGCCCTTGGACCAGGGAATCGAAGATCGTCGGCAGCACATCGGCATCGATGCCGACGCCGGTATCGAGCACCTCGAGCACGACCATGCCGTCCTCGATCGCGTTATGCACCGTGATGCTGCCGCCTTCGGGCGTGTACTTGATCGCATTCACCAGCAGGTTGTCGACCACCTGTTCCAGGCGGGTGCGGTCGCCCAGCACCCAGGCCTCCACGGTCTGCACCTGCCAGTGATGGCGCCTGGTCTCGGCGATGCGGCGCGAATCGCAGCAGAAACGCAGCAGCTTGCCGATGTCGACCCGCTCCTTCTCCAGCGTGACCTTGCCGGACAGGACACGCCGCACGTCGAGCAGGTCGTCCACCATCCGCGTCAGGTGGCGCAGCTGGCGCAGCGCGATCTCCCAGGCCTTATCCAGCCTGGCCGGCGCCATGTCCGGCAGGCGGATCACGGCGATGGCGCCGCTGATCGCCGCCAGCGGGTTGCGCAGCTCGTGGCTGAGCATCGAGATGAAGGTGTCCTTGGCGTCGCTTTGCGCCTCCGCCTGCCGGCGCGCGGCGCGCTCGCTGTCCAGCAGCCGTTCGCGCTCGCCTTCGAGCGCCATGCGCGCGGCGCTTTCCTGCGACAGGGCGACGCTGGCGCGGTGCAGTTCGCCCAGCAGCACGTCCGCCTCCTTCAGCTGCGAGCGCGTGACCGGCGTGACTTCTCCGCGCGCCAGGGCATGGGCGGCCAGGGTCGCAGACCGGAGCGACTTGTCGATCCGGCGGCCGAACAGGAAGGCGATGCCGACCGCGCCGCCCAGCACCGCCAGCAGCGCCATCGCCGCGGACCAGGCGGCCAGGCGCGAGGCCGATTCGATTTCCGCGACCGGCACGCCGATCGCCACGGTCCATCCAGTCAATTCGGAACGCACGAACACGTCGTAGACCTCGACGCCCTCCCGGGTCGGGTGCCGCAGCACGCCGCTGAGCGAAGCTTGCGACGCGGCGCGCAGTTCCGGGCGCACCGGCGTGCCGACGAAGCGCGCCGCATTCCTGCTGCGCGCGATGGTGATGCCCCTGGCGCCGGACACGCCGACGATCCAGCTCGCCGGCATGGTGCTGCGCTTGAAGACCTTGTTGAAATAATCCGGATCGAAGATCTGGGTGACCACGTATTTCTTCCCCGCCGATAGGGGCAAGGGGACGCTCACCGACACCACGCCGCGCTTCGAACTGGCGCCGACGAAATAGCCGCTCACTTTGGTCTTCTGGCCGTCGTAGATTTCGGCGGCCCAGGCACCCGATTTCCTGGCGAGCGGCGTCCCGTAGGGCACATAGGTGTTCATCAGGCCGTTGCCTTCGTAATCGGCGATCAGGGTCCAGCTCAGCGGTGATTTGCGGGTGGCGGACAGCAGCCGGTGCAGGCGCTCGAAATTATCGGTCGCAATGTCCTGCGAATTCGCGATATTGTTGATGGAGGCTTCGGCGATGGCGATTTCGCTGTCGATCAGCAGCGAGGTGGAACGCGCCACTTCCTCGATGCCGTGGATGCGCGCTTCGCGCTCGAAGCGCAGCAGCATCGACAGGCCCAGTATGGCCAGGAAGGCGACCGGAACGATGATGGCCACCAGCATCAGTAACAGATAGGTGCGGGTTTTCATCGGACGCCAATGCTGGACCTTGTAAAACCGTCCATATTATCATTTATGTATATGTTGAAATATTTTTACTGAAAGGCCGTACCCAGTGCAAGAGCAACACCCCTTCCCCTTCCTCCGGGAAATCCTGCTGTTCCTCAGCCTCGCCGGCATCCTGATCCCTACCCTGCAGCGCCTGCGCATCAACCAGGTGCTGGGTTTCCTGGCGGTCGGCGCCTTGTTCGGGCCTTTCGGCCTGGGGCGCATGGCCGCCGACCAGCCCTGGCTGGCCTGGTTCACCTTCCCGAACAACGAGGACATCGCCATGCTGGCCGAACTCGGGGTGCTGTTCCTGATGTTCATGATCGGCCTGGAACTGTCGGCGGCGCGCCTGTGGGCGATGCGGCGCTGGGTGTTCGGGGCCGGCAGCGCGCAGGTGCTGCTGTGCGCCCTGCTGCTCGGCGGCGCCGTCTGGCTGCTGCTGGGCCAGTCCATGGAAGCCTCGCTGGTGCTGGGCCTGGTGCTGTCGCTCTCGTCCACCGCGGTGGTGATGCAGCTGCTGAGCGAGCGCCATACCACCGGCACGCCGCTGGGCCAGGCCGCGTTCGCGGTGCTGATGCTGCAGGACCTGGCGGTGGTGCCGATCCTGATTTTGATCGGCGCATTGGGCGGCGGCAGCGGCGCGAATGACAACGTGGCCTTGATCGCGCTGCTGGCGATGGCCAAGGCGGCGCTGGCGATCGCCCTCATCTACCTGATCGGCGGAAGAGTCGTCCACCCGCTGTTCCGCGCCTTCGCCCGGCACCGCCAGCCGGACGTGTTCATGGCGCTGATCCTGTTGAGCACCTTCGGCATTGCCGGCCTGTCGGCCATGGCCGGGCTGTCGATGGCGCTGGGCGCCCTGATTGCCGGCCTGCTGCTGGCCGAGACCGAGTTCAAGCACGAGGTCGAGCTGATGGTCGAGCCCTTCAAGGGCCTGCTCATGGGCCTGTTCTTCATGACGGTCGGGATGGGCATGGACCCGCTGCAGATCCTCCATGCGCCGCTGTGGCTGGCCTGCGCGGTGGCCCTGCTGGTGCTGTTGAAAGCCATCGTGATCGCGCCGGTGATGCGCCTCGGCGGCCTGTCCTGGGGCCGCGCCGTCGAGGGCGCCCTGCTGCTGGGCCAGGGCGGCGAATTCGCCTTCATCGTGATCGGCTATGCGATCAGCTCGAAGCTGCTCGAGCCCGGCCTGGGCGGGCGCGTGATGCTGGCGGTGGGCCTGTCGCTGTTCCTGACGCCGCTGCTGGCGCGCATCGGCAAGGGCATCGGCGAGCGCGCCGAAAGCCAGGCGCGCGAACAGGAAACGCAGCAGGCGCAGGGCGAACTCGAAGATGCGCGCGGGCGCGTGGTGATCGCCGGCTTCGGCCGCGTCGGCCAGCAGCTCGCCAAGCTGCTGGCAAGCCAGGGCATTCCCTACGTCGCCTTCGAGAACAATGCCAAGCTGGTGTCCGAGCTGCATGCCAAGGGCGTGCCGGTCTACTTCGGCAACGCCTCGCGCCCCGAACTGCTGCGCCGCGTGCATGCCGACGAGGCGCCCGCCATCGTGCTGACCATGGACCATCCGAGTTCGGCGCTGCATGCGGTGCGCGGAATCCGCCGTGAATTCCCGCACGCGCGCCTGTTCGCCCGCTCGCGCGACGAGAAGCATGCGCGGGCCTTGAAACTCGCCGGCGCCAGCGTGGTGGTGCCGGAGACCCTGGAAGCCAGCCTGCAGCTGTCCGCCTTCGTGCTGGAAGCGATGGGCCTGGACGAACGCCTGGTGGACGGCATCGTCGACCGCGAACGCGACCGGTTCGCGCAGGCGCTGACGGCCCCGGGCAGCGCCGTATAATCCTGCCCGACGATAACGCATCCATTGAGGACAAGATGGCATCCGAGACGAACACCCTGCCCGGCGCGCTGAGCCACATCCGCGTGCTGGACCTTTCGCGCGTGCTGGCCGGCCCCTGGTGCTCGCAGAACCTGGCCGACCTCGGCGCCGACGTGATCAAGATCGAGCGCCCGGACAGCGGCGACGACACCCGCGCCTGGGGCCCGCCCTACGCGCCCGACGCCGACGGCAAGGCGACCGGCGAAGCCGCCTACTACCTGTCCGCCAACCGCGGCAAGCGCTCGGTGACGGTCGATATCGCCAGCCCGGACGGCCAAGCCCTGCTGCGCGAACTGGCGAAACACTGCGACGTGGTGCTGGAGAACTTCAAGGTCGGCCAGCTGAAGCGCTATGGCCTGGACTACGAATCGCTGAAGGCGGTGAAACCGGACATCGTCTACTGCTCGATCACCGGCTTCGGCCAGGACGGCCCCTACGCCCACCGCGCCGGCTACGACTTCCTGATCCAGGGCATGGGCGGCCTGATGTCCGTGACCGGCGAGCGCGACGAGCTGCCGGGCGGCGGCCCGCAGAAGGCCGGCGTGGCCCTGACCGACCTGATGACCGGCATGTACGCGACCATCGCCGTGCTGGCCGCGCTGACCCACCGCGACCGCAGCGGCGAAGGCCAGTACATCGACATGTCCCTGCTCGACACCCAGGTGGCGATGCTGGCCAACGTCGGCAGCAATTACCTCAACAGCGGCAAGCGCCCCAGGCGCTGGGGCAATGCCCACGCCAACATCGTGCCCTACCAGACCTTCGCCTGCGCGGACGGCCACATCATCGTCGCCGCCGGCAACGACGGCCAGTACCGGAAATTCGTGGAAGCCGGCGGCCGGCCCGAGCTGGCGGAGGACGAGCGCTTCGCCACCAATCCGCAGCGCGTGAAAAACCGCGAGGTGCTGGTGCCGCTGCTGGCCGAAATGGTTGCCACGCGCGGCCGCGACGAGTGGATTGCGATGCTGGAAGAGAAAGGCGTGCCCTGCGGCCCGATCAACAACCTGGACGAGGTCTTCGCCAACGAGCAGGTCAAGGCGCGCGGCATCGAGATCGCCCTGCCCCATCCGACAGCGGGCGAAGTGAAACTGGTACGCAGCCCGATGCGGATGTCGGCGACGCCAGCCACCAGCTCCAAGGCGCCGCCGCTGCTCGGCCAGCATACCGAAGAGGTGCTGGCCGAGATCCTGGGCATGAGCTTTGATGCGATCGCCGCTCTGAGGGAAAAGAAGGTTCTTTAATCTGTAGGGTGGGCACTCCGTGCCCACGATTCAGGTTCTTTAATTAAAGGCTTCGAAAACCGTAGCGAGCGACTGCGGTGGCGGCCGAGAAGCACAACCGTACGAAAGTACGGTGAGCATCGCAGACCGTCACCGCAGCCGCGCAGTAGGTTTGCGAGCCTTTAATGCAGCTGGTGCTTGAGCTGGGACAGTTCAGCATGCACCTTGCTGACCGCCGACTCCAGCTGCGGCGACATGCTCGATGAACGGCTGATGCGCTTGGCTTCGTCGCCCATCGATTCCAGGTCATCAACGGCCTGGACCATGCGCTGCTGGTCCTGCGACTGCATCACCTGCTGGGCCTGCTGGGATTCGCGGGCCATTTTTTCGATGCAATCCTTCAGGTCGTCCGGGGCATCGCCCGAACGGCAGGCTTGCTCGGCTTCCTTGATCGTTTGCTGGATGTGGGTAAAACGCTGCTGGATTTCGTTTGCTTGCAACATGACGTGCTCCTTGCAGTGGTTGAAACAGGAGCTAAATGGTAGACCCGTTGGCGAGTTGGCGGCGCACGAACGGTATGGCTGGGATGGCGAAATTTGCCGGATTTGAGCATCACTCGCCGCCATGCCGCTGTTTTTAAAGAGATATTTGTCGGATTCAAGTAACAATCAGTCAAGCAGGCTCATGGCGAAGATCCTGGAAGTCTCGCCGAACAGGGCCGATCCGCGGCTTGCCTTCCTGCTGGCGCAGGCTCGACGGCAGCTAAGCCGTCGTGGCCGGTTCCAGCGGCGCCAGACCCCGCAGCCGCAGCGCCACCGCCATCGCCGCCAGCAGCACCGCCCCCAGCATGCTCACCACCCCGGCCCAGCCGGCCCAGGCCCAGACGATGCCGGACACCCAGCCGACCACGCTCGAACCCAGGTAGTAGAAGAACAGGTACAAGGCCGAGGCCAGCGCCTGCGGCGGCCTTGCACGCCGGCCGACCCAGCTGCTGCACACCGAGTGCGAGGCGAAGAAGCCGAAGGTGAACAGGCCCATGCCGGCGACGATCAGCACGACCATATTGGACAGGGTCAGCAGCAGCCCGCCCAGCATCACCAGCATCACCATCCACAGCACGTTGCGGCGGCCCAGACGATCGGCCAGCTTGCCGGCCCAGACCGAGCTGAAGATGCCGAGCAAATAAAGGATGGACAGCGCCCCGACCGCGCTCTGGCGCAGGCCGAAGGATGGGGCCAGCAGGCGGTAGCCGATGTAGTTGTACATGCTGACAAACACGCCCATTAGCAGGAAGGACAGCGAGAACAGCCAGGGCAGCCCGGCGTCGCGCACGTGCTTTGCCGTGCCGCTGAACAGCGCGCGCCAGCCGCCCTGGCCGCCGCGGAAGTTGGTTGATGCCGGCAGGCTGCGATTGAATTCCCAGGCCGCGTACAGGCCCATCGCGCCCATCGCGCCGACGGCGATGCGCCAGTCGTAGAAGTCGCTGATGACGGAGGCCAGCACCCGCCCGGTCATGCCGCCGAAGGCGCTGCCGCCGATGTACAGGCCCATCGAGTGGCCCAGCGAGGGGCCGGCGATTTCCTCGCTGAGGTAGGCCATGGCCAGGGCCGGCATCCCGCCCAGCAGCAGGCCGAGCAGCGCGCGCAGCAGGAGCAGCTGGCCGTAGCCCTGGGCGAAGGCGGCCAGCAGGGTCAGGACTCCGCCGCAAAACATCGAGCCGGCCATCAGGGGCTTCCTGCCGTAGCGCTCGGACAGCACGCTCGATGCGAGCAGCGACACCGCCAGGGTGCCGGTGGCGACGGACAGCGCCAGGCTGCTCTGCGCGGGGGTCAGCTGGAAATCGTGGGCCAGCAGCGGCATCAGCGGCTGCACGCAATACAGGAGGGCGAAGGTGGAGAAGCCGCCGAAGACCATGGCGCGGTTGATGCGCCTGAATTCGTGGCTGCCGGCGGCGATGGGGGTGTGGGACATGCGGCTATCTTAGCCGCAAACGTCGGCAGCCATGTCAATACGGCGGTGGGCTCGTTCGTCTTGAGGCCCCCGGCCTCAAGACCCCACCCTACGGCATTGCGACAAACGTAGGGTGGGCACGCCGTGCCCACGCCAACAATCACGGATACTCGGCGTCCAGCTCCGACCCGGCAAAGTTTTCCAGCTCGACGAACAGCTGCTTCATCGGCGCGGCCCCCGCGATGTCGCGCAGGATGTCGCTGTTGCGGTAGAGGGCGATGCGCTCGGCGATGACCGCGTGGTGCGGCGCCGGGACGTTCTCCAGCAGCTTTGCCCAGCCGGCCTGGAAGTCAGGTTTGCGCTTGCGCACCGTCTTGACCAGGGTCTCGAACTCCCTGTGGTTGGTACGCGCGACGATGCGCCCTGCCCCTTCGATGCCGAACACAATCGCCAGCGCGATCACACCCTCGGCGTTGAGGTCCGGGTCCTGCACCGCGCCTTCGTAGTGATGGCGGCGCAGCCACTGGGCCGCCCGCACGATCGCCTGCACGCTCTTGCGCTGCTTGAGCTGGGCCTGGTAGCGTTCGTAGCCGGTCCAGCTCTCGCCCGGGTCGGCGGTGCAGAGGTCGACGAACAGTTCCTTCAAGCGGCGCTGGGCGTAGACCGGGTCGGTGTCGTACTCGCCCACCAGGCTGTCTTCCGGCAGCGCGGCCAGTTCGCGGACCAGGCGGAAGCCTTGCTGGAACACGAGTTCCGCGCCTTCCGAGATCAGCAGCGAGGCCGCGGCCTTGTCGCCGACCTCGTCGTCGGTCTCGTCTTCGAGCAGGTATTCCAGGCCCAGCGACATGCCGCCGACGCTCAAGAGCAGCGCGCGCTGGATCCCTTCGGCGGTGCGGTCGTTGGTGAACTTCTCGGCCACCATCGCCGTGATCCCGGCCAGCTCGTCGGCCAGGCCGGCGGCTTCGTCGGGACTGGCGGTTTGCGCCAGATGCCGGATCGCGCGGATCAGGCGCGGCAGCTTCTCGATGACGATTGCAGGGAGCATGGATGCAGACACGCCGCTCACGAGAAGATGTCCGTGCCGATGCTGCGGCGGCTGCTGCGCTTGGGCGCGCTGCGCACCGACGGCACCTGCTTGCGCAGGCGGTACAGCAGTTCGCGGGTGCTACGGTGCGGGAACTCGGACTCTTCGTCCTCGTCTTCCGGCAGCTCGACGTCGGCCAGGTCGGCGGCGTTGCGGAATTCCGGGAACAGCTCCAGCAGCGAACGTTCCCAGCCGTCCTCGCTGGCCTTGGCCAGGTCGATCGCCAGCGGCACGATGTCGCTGTCGGCGCTGGTCTGGCCGGTCACGTAGCGGCCCTTGCTGCCGATCTCGCCCGCCACTTCCAGGATTTCTTTCGGCGCCAGCGACCAGACGATCGCGAACGCGGTCGCGCCCCAGTCCGAGGACGAGGCTTCGCTCAGCAGCTCGTGGCGGCGCTCTTCGTCGTCGGTGGCGTAGACCACGCCGTGCATGTGGTTGAACAGGTTCTCGGCGATGCGCTCGGGATCGTCCTCGATCATGTCGTCCGGCCAGGTGGCGGCCAGGTAGGCCAGGCTCTCGGCCCAGGCTTTCGGCGGCACCAGCAGGGTCGCGACCGAGGTCTTGGCGCCGTCGAAGCCGGCCAGGTGCAGGGCCGTCACCTGCGGCGGCAGGGTAGCCAGCACCTCGGCCACGGCATAGTCGCCGTGCTCGTCGGCGGCCTTGGACAGGGCTTCCTCGGCGTGCTGCAGGGAGCCGGCCAGCACCAGTTCATTGACCTGCCTGGTCAGCGCCGGCAAATTCGAGTTGGATTCGCTGGATTTGGATTCGTCGCTCATTCGCGGTCACCTCCGTCCTGGTCGAAGAGTTGGGTGAAGTCGTCGCCGGCCGAGGTGTCGTCCAGCTCGTCGTCGTCGCCTTCGTCGCCGCGCGCCAGCTGGTCGAGCGACTGGTCGTCGTCTTCCCAGCGCGCCTGGTTCTTGTACAGGAAGGCGGTGACGATCGCCTGGCGCGCCAGCTCCGGATGATTTTCGCAGATGGATGCGTACATGGCCTTGCCTTCGTCGTCGCCGTCGCAATTCGCCATCGCGAACACCTTGGCCGGGTCGTCGCTTTCATAATCCATGGCTTCGCGGACCAGGCCTTTCGGGTCGCTGAAGCGGATGCGGTCGACCAGCGCGAAGGCCATCATGTTGACGTCGTCGAGGCCGTCGCCATTGCCGTACTCCGACACCAGGGCCTGCACCATCATGTCGTAGTTCTTGCGGTTGGGCGGATCGCCGAGGGTGCCGTCGATCTGGCCTTCGAGTTCGCGCGACTGGAAAGCGAATTCCGGATGTACTTTTTTCATGGTTGCTTCAATCTCTGTCTGTTAATGCCGCCATCAATGCGGGAGGTTCACGCCATTCAGGGCGAACAAAGAGCGCCACAATTCGAAGGCCTCGCCTTCGGCGTCGAGGACGATGCGGTGGTTGACGCTCTGGTTGTATTCGGCGCGCCTGGCCGGGTCGGACAGCACCTCATAGGCCTTGGTCACGGCCTTGAAACGCGCCTCCGCACCCGGCGCCTGGTTGCGGTCCGGGTGGTAGCGCATCGCGAGCGAACGGTAGACTTTCTTGATCTCGTCATCCGTCGCATTCGGCGCGACGCCGAGGATCGCGTATAAATTTTCCACTTGGAAGTCTCCGGCTGGTGCGCGAAAAAAACAATAATCCGCGATTATGCTATAGAAAACGCCAACTTGACAGGCAGGCCAGGCGCTTGCCGGCGCGGCGACGTCATGGCCGCTTAGCGCCGGCGCAGCGGCTGGACCGGCAAAGGCAGCGGCTGCAGGCGGCCGGCGGCGTCGCGGCGCAGCGTGAACGGCAAGCCTGCCAGGGCCAGCAGATAAGCGGTGACGAGGTCCCGGTGAGAGGAAGGCGTTTGCATGGTTAGCCTTGTGGTGAGAGACAATATTCCCAAGTATGCCCAGAGGCGTCCCTTGCAAACCGTGCGCTTGACCACATAGCTACGGTAAAATGCCTGTCATCTAACCCATCCAAACACCTTTTTCATGAGCATTGATAAGAACGCCGCGGCTGCGGCAACGCCCGCGCCGTCGTCGAATTTCGTTCGCGCGATCGTCGAATCCGACCTCGCGGCAGGCACCCACAAGCGCGAAGGCATGCCTTCGGTCATCACCCGCTTCCCGCCGGAGCCGAACGGCTACCTGCACGTGGGCCACGCAAAATCGATCTGCCTGAACTTCGGCCTGGCGCGCGACTACCAGGGCCGCTGCAACCTGCGCTTCGACGATACCAATCCGGAAAAGGAAGACCAGGAATACGTCGACACCATCATGGACAGCGTCAAGTGGCTGGGCTTTTCCTGGGAGCAAGGCGGCCAGGAACACCTGCACTACGCCAGCGATTATTTCGACCAGCTGTACGCGATGGCCGAGTACCTGATCGAGAAGGGCTATGCCTACGTCGACAGCCAGAGCGCCGAGGACATGTCGCGCAACCGCGGCAATTTCGGCACGCCGGGCACCAACTCGCCCTTCCGTAACCGCCCGGCCGAGGAATCGCTGCAGATCTTCCGCGACATGAAGGCCGGCAAGTACAAGGACGGCGAGCACATCCTGCGCGCGAAAATGAGCGAAGACGCGATGTCTTCCCCCATCATGACCAACCGCGACCCGGCCCTGTACCGCATCCGCCACGCGCATCACCACCGCACCGGCGACAAGTGGTGCATCTACCCGATGTACGACTACACGCACCCGATCTCGGATGCGCTGGAGAACATCACCCACTCGCTGTGCACGCTCGAGTTCCAGGACCACCGCCCCTTCTACGACTGGCTGGTCGAGACCCTGGCCGAAGGCGGCTTCGTCCAGCGCCCGGTGCCGCGCCAGTATGAATTCTCGCGCCTCAACCTCACCTATGTGGTGATGTCCAAGCGCAAGCTGCGCGCCCTGGTCGACGACAAGATCGTCACCGGCTGGGACGACCCGCGCATGCCGACCATCGTCGGCCTGCGCCGCCGCGGCTACACGCCCGAATCGATCCAGCTGTTCGCCGAGCGCATCGGCGTCAGCAAGGCCGACGGCTGGATCGACATGAGCACACTGGAAGGCGCGCTGCGCGACGACCTCGATCCGAAGGCGCCGCGCGCGATCGCCGTGCTGCGTCCGCTGAAGCTGATCGTCGACAACTTCCCGGAAGGCGAAGTGGTCGAGTGCAGCGCCCCGGTCCACCCGCACCATCCGGAAATGGGCCAGCGCTCCTTCCCGTTCACGAAGGAGCTGTGGATCGAGCAGGAAGACTTCATGGAAGTCCCGAGCAAGGGCTACCATCGCTTCACCCCGCCGACCGCCGACAAGCCGGGCGCGCGCGTGCGCCTGAAGTACGGCTTCGTGGTCGAGTGCACCGGCTACGACAAGGACGAAAACGGCAAGGTCACCGCGGTCCACGTGAACTATTTCGAGGACTCGAAATCGGGCACGCCGGGCGCCGACAACTACAAGGTCAAGGGCAACATCACCTGGGTCAGCGCCGCGCAGGCCCTGGAAGCGGAAGTGCGCCTGTACGACCGCCTGTTCAGCGACCCGAACCCGGACGCCGGCGGCAAGGACTTCAGGGAAGTGCTGAACCCGAACGCGCTGGAAACCGTCACCGCCTACCTGGAGCCGGGCCTGAAGGCGGCGGAACCGGAGCAGCGCTTCCAGTTCGAGCGCCACGGCTACTTCGTGGCCGACCGCGTCGATTCGCAGCCGGGCAAGCCGGTGTTCAACCGCGTGACGACGCTGAAGGACAGCTGGGCCAAATAAGCCGCCTGCATTGGCTGCCCAAACGGATCGATGAAGGAGCCCGGTTTACGAACCGGGCTTTTTATTGCCTGCATGCGGGGAACGCAAATTTAATTCTATACAGCATGACACAAAGTTGACAAAAATCAACTAGCCATCGCTGACAAAAACGTTTTACAACCCTCCAAACTGATAGGCTGGCAAGAACTCCTGAATTCCGTAATTTTAGGAAACGCGGACTGCGGCAGTGCTTGCCGGGACGTTACCAGGGAGTTCAGTCATGAAGGTACTGGGAGACAGGTTCTCGGGCATCAAGTTTTCGTTCTGGAGCGGGATACTCCTTTCTTCCTTGATTGGCGGCCTGCTGTACGAGGTGACCCAGCGCTCAATCGAAAGCGATGCGGAAGAACGGTTCGCCAACCACGCCAGGCAAGCCCAGAACATCATCAATGTACGCATCAAGTCGTACAGCGATCTCCTGCGCAACGCGGGCAGCATGCTGGGAAGCGCCGACCAGGTCGACTATCGCCAGTTCCACGACTATGTGCAGCGGCTGCACCTGGACCGGCATTATCCCGCGGTCGAGACGCTCAACTATGGCGTCTACCTCGACGAGGCTCAGCGCCCCGCTTTCGAAGCCCGTCTGACCAAAGTGATGACCGACCTGATGGGCCGTCCGATGCGGGGCGTCGTCAAGCCTCCCGGCATACGCGAGCACTACCTGGCGACGCTGTTCATCGAACCTGTACCGAGGACGACGGAGCATTACGGGATCGACCTGATGGCCAACCAGTGGGTGGCAGGGCAGATCCTGGCTTCGCGCGATTCGGGCAGGATGCAGGCTTCCGGCACGCCGATCGCCGCACTGTCTGGCCCGAACAACATCTTCCTCGGCATCCGCATGCCGATCTACCGCCATGGCGCGCCGCTCGACACGCTTGAACAGCGCCGTGAGTTCTACCAGGGATCGATCGGCATCGCCTTCAGCCTGCCCAGGCTGCTGCATGGCGTGCTCGATGAAACGCCGATTCCCGGCGTGCGCATGACCCTGTTCGACACCGGCCCGCGCGCCGACGCCACGCAGGACGCGGCGCGCTTCAGTCCACGCATCCTTTTCGACAGCAAGGGGACCCACGCGAACCCCTCGCCGCCGCTCGACACCGGCGACGACGCCTTCTCCATCACCCTGCCGCTGGACTTCATCGGCCGGCCCTGGAAGACCACCTACAGCGTACGCAAGTCGGCCCTGTACTCCGGTCTGGACACCTACTCTCCGAAATTCATGATGGGCTTCGGCTTCATCGGCTCGGTCCTGCTGTACGCGCTGCTGTACACGCTGGCTTCGTCGCGGCGGGCGGCCTTGAGCATCGCCAAGGAAATGACGCGGGAGCTCAGGGAGAGCCAGCACAAGCTGCAGTTGTCGCACCAAAGGCTGCGGCGCCTGGCCGATCACGCGTACCAGATCAAGGAACTCGAACGCAAGCGGATCGCCCGTGAAATCCACGACGACCTGGGTCAGAACCTGCTCGCACTGCGGATCGAGGCTGAGATGCTGGCCGAGCGCACCAGGGCCAATCATCCGCACCTGCACAAGCGCGCCCACACGACCGTGCAGCAGATCGACACCACGATCAAGAGCGTACGCCAGATCATCAACGACTTGCGCCCGACCGTGCTGGACCTCGGGCTGTCCGCCGCGGTCGAATGGCAGGTCAACCAGTTCCAGCGGCGCACGGACATCGCATGCACGCTGCGCGACGACCACAAGGAAATCGCCCTGAGCGACCACTGCGCGACGGCGGTCTTCCGCATCCTCCAGGAATCGCTGACGAATATCGTGCGGCACGCGCACGCCACCGAGGCTGCGGTCGAGCTCGAGGTGAAGAACGGCCTGCTGACCCTCAAGATCAGCGACAACGGCTGCGGCCTGCCGCCCGGCGGACGCAACAAGCACGGCTCATTCGGCCTGGTGGGCATCGAAGAACGCGTCCACATTCTGGGCGGCAGTTGCGCCATCTACAGCGGCGCGGAAGGCGGCACGGTGGTCCGTGTCTCGGTGCCGATCAACCATGTGCAGGACACGGCGGCGGTGCCCCAGGAGGCACCCTTACCAAGCCCCGCCATCGTCTAGCCGCCCTTTTTTTGCAAGTAGTCAATAAGAATATTCCGGTTGCACGCTTTCAAACCAATTCTTTTGCGTGTAGGCCGATTTCGCAACGTTTAGGAATCAACTTGGCAAAATTTGCGCCGGCACAAACGTCCCAAGTTTTTGCTCTACTACATTGAATTCCTGCAACGCAGCTCAAGGACAAGCATCCCATTTGCTGGCTGACAGCAGAAAGAGAGGGCTCACCCATTCAGCACGTCGACAACCGAAACTAGGAACTGCAATTCCATAAAATCATTCGAAAAATGAGGATGGCCATGAATGCGAACGACCAATTCAAAGCAGTAATGGAACTCGATCTGGAACCGATCAAGGTAAAGCTCATGCATGTCGAATCCGGTGAAGGCTGGAGCCTGGAACAGGCCAATGCCGTTGAAAAGGAATACCGCCGTTTCTTGTGCCTCATGAAAAAGTATCCTCATGAAGATACGGCCCCGCTGGCCGACGTCGACACCTTCTGGCACTACCACATTCTCGACACCATGAAATACGCCACCGACTGCGAAAAGGCTTTCGGCTACTTCCTGCATCACTATCCCTACGTCGGCCTGGGTGGGGAAGCCGACGAGCAGGTGCGTGTCGACAGCGGCGAGCGCATGCGCGAGCTGTATGAGCGGACCTTCGGCGACACCTATCCGGCACTGCGCGCGGACGTCGCCGGCCAGGCTGCCGCTTACTGCGGCGCTGCTGTGAAAGCCGAAACGGCCTACTGCGGCGCCGCGGTGAAGGCCGAAACGGCCTACTGCGGCGCGGCCGTAAAAGCCGAAACCGCCTACTGCGGCGCTGCGGTCAAGGCGCAGACGGCCTACTGCGGTGCGGCTGTGAAGGCAGAGACGGCCTATTGCGGCGCCGCAGTGAAAGCGGCGACCGCCTATTGCGGAGCGGCCATCAAGGCCCGGACCGCCTACTGCGGAGCGGCGACCAGGACCGACGTCGCTTACTGCGGCGCGGCGGTCAAGGCGGCAAGCGCGTACTGCGGCGCTGCCGTGAAGGCCTCGACCGCCTACTGCGGCGCGGCGATCAGCACGGCCACACGCCGCGAAGCCCGAGAAGCGCTCGCAGCCTGAAGCAAGCGCCGGCAGGCGTATCCCTGGTCCGTCCCCTCGCCGGGACGGATTTTTTTTGGCCGTTCAGGCCAGGCCCAGACCCAGGCCCGCATCCGCATCCGCACGCACCATCAGCGCGCGCAATTCGCGGATGCTGTAATCGGACACCTCGTGCATGCGCAGCAAGATGGTGGCGCCGATCGGCAGCGTGTTGTGGCGGATCTTGCTGATCACCGGCGGCGCGACTTCCAGCACGCGCGACAGCGCGGCATCGTTCTTCAGCCTGAGTTTGGTGATGATGGCGTCGAGAACCCGGTTGGGGTCGTAGACGCCACCTGCCGGTATCCTTCTAATAGGCATGGTCTTCCTTCGAAAATGACAGTCCGTGGGATATTCTTCACTTCCCTCGTGGGATCGTGAAAAATAAGCTAGTTTTGGGGTATTTGTAGTATTTATATGGCCGCAGAGCAGCAACCCCGAATGATACACGGACCCATTATCTTTTGCTTAAGACCGCCTTATTTCGCCATGTCCGCCACCGCCTGCTCGACCCGCGGATAACGCAGGCCGGCGCGCAGCTCGCGCTTGAGGCGGCGGTTGTCGAGCCGGCGCGACTCCGACATGAAGGACAGCAGCATGGGCGACACCACCTGTTCCAGATCGGCGCGCGCCAGGCGCGGCGGGCGCGGCAGCCCGAAGGCGTCGGCCACCAGGTCGAAGTACTCGCCCATCTTCATGTGCGTGTCGTCGCTGGCGTTGTAGGCGCGGCCCGGGCGCGCACGGAATAGCGCCAGCAATGCAAGCCGGGCCAGGTCGTCGGCGTGGATGTGATTCGTGTAGACGTCGTCCTGCGGCGCCAGCGCCGGCGTGCCCTGGCGCAGGCGTTCGAGCGGCAGGCGGTCCTTCGCATAGATGCCGGGCGCGCGCAGGATCGATACCTTGCCGCCGGCGCCGACGGCCCAGGCGCGCAGCACCTGCTCGGCGTCGACCCTGCGCTGCGCGCGGGCGTTGCGCGCGGCGCGCGGCGCGGTCTCGTCGATCAGGGCGCCTTTGCGGTCGCCGTAGACACCGGATGTGCTGATATAAACGACATGGGTGCCCTCGGGTAGAATGGCGGTCAAATTTCGCGTGCGCAGGTCCAGTGCGCCCTGCCGCGGCGGCGGCGCCAGGTGCACCACACGTGGCGCCAGCCGCGCCAGGCGTGTCAAGCTGGCCGGCCGGTCGAGGTCGGCCACGATGGGGACCGCGCCCGCCGCCCGCAGCTCCGCGCAACGCGCCGGCTGGCTGGTGACGGCGAACACGCGGAAGCGCTTCGCCACGAGCGGCAGCAGGCGCATGCCGACATCGCCGCAGCCGACGATCAGCAGGCGCGGCTTATCGAATCTGATCTTATTTTGAGTATTCATTCCGAGGATTGTATGACGTTCCAGATTACCGTTCAGCCCAGCGGCCACCATTACGAATGCGAGCAGGACGAAACCGTGCTCGCGGCGGCGATCCGCTCGGGCATCGGACTGCCCTACGGCTGCAAGAACGGCGCCTGCGGCTCCTGCAAGGGCAAGGTCGTCGAAGGCACGATCCACCACAAGCCGCACCAGCCGCGCGCCCTGTCCGAGCAGGAAAAGCTGCAGGGCTACGCGCTGATGTGCTGCGCCGTGCCCGAAGGCGACGTCACGATCGAGGCCCGCGAAGTGGGCGGCAGCACCGACTACCCGGTGCGCAAGATGCCGACCCGCGTGACCGGCATCCGCCGCGCCGCGCCCGACGTCGCCATCCTCAGCCTGCAGCTGCCGGCCAACGAGGCCCTGGCCTACCGCGCCGGCCAGTACGTCGAGTTCCTGCTGAAAGACGGCAAGCGCCGCGCCTACAGCATCGCCAATGCGCCCTCGTTCAGCGGCCCGCTGGAACTGCATATCCGCCATCTGCCGGGCGGCCTGTTCACCGACCACGTGTTCTCGACCATGAAGGAGCGCGACATCCTGCGCTTCGAAGGCCCGCTCGGCACCTTCTTCCTGCGCGAAGAATCGAACAAGCCGATCGTCCTGCTGGCCTCGGGCACCGGCTTCGCGCCGGTCAAGGCCCTGGTCGAGCACATGATGCACCTGAAGTCCGAACGCCCGGTCCACCTGTACTGGGGCGGCCGCCGCCCGCAGGACCTGTACATGCACGCGCTGTGCGAACAGTGGGCGCGCGAGCTGCCGCACTTCCGCTACGTGCCGGTGATCTCGGACGCGCTGCCGGAAGATGCGTGGACCGGCCGTGCAGGTTACGTGCACGCCGCGGTGATGCAGGATATCCCCGATCTGTCGGGCTACCAGGTGTATGCTTGCGGTGCGCCGGTGATGGTCGATTCGGCCAGATCCGACTACGTGGCGCAGTGCGGCTTGCCGGCCGAGGAATTCTACGCGGACGCATTCACGACGGAGGCCGACCTCGCGCAGTCCTGATTGCTTTCTCATTCGATGAAAGGCTACTCCATGCGTACTTCGCTCCGTTCCGCCCTCGTCTTCTCCGCCATCTCCGCCGCCCTGCTGGCCGGCCTGCCCGCCCATGCCGCCGGGCAGGCAAACGCCTCCAGCTACCAGGCCGCGGTCGCCAGCCCGATCCGCACCGCCGACGACCACAAGGACGACGCCAAGCGCAAGCCGGCCGAGTTCCTGTCCTTCGCCCAGGTCAAGCCCGGCATGAAGGCGCTCGACGTCTCGTCGGGCGGCGGCGCCACCGCGGCCCTGCTGACCGCGGCGGTGGGACCGAAAGGCGAAGTGTGGGCCCAGAACGCGAAGCCGAACGCCAAGCTGCAGGAACGCGTGGGCAATGCGACCCTGCCCAACCTGCACGCGGTGGTGGCGGACTTCAACGACCCGGTCCCGAAAGGCACGCCGCCGCTGGACCTCATCACCATCAACATGTCCTACCACGACATCGCCAACACCCCCGCCGACCGCGCGGCGATGAACAAGCGCCTGTACGAAGCCCTGAAGCCGGGCGGGCTGCTCGTCATCGTCGACAACGCGGCCAAGAAGGGGGCGGGCCTGTCCGCCACCAAGACCCTGCACCGCATCGACGAGGAGACCCTGGTCGAGGAAGTCACCGCGGCCGGCTTCAAGGTCGACGGGCGCGGCGACTACCTGCACGTGGCGTCGGATCCGCGGGAGCAGCCTTTTTTCAAGATGGATAAGCCGGACGACAAGTTTGCTGTCCGATTCAAGAAGTAGTTAACGCGTCGTCCCCACGAGTTAACGCGTCGTCCCCGCGAGTTAACTCGTCGTCCCCGCGAAGGCGGGGACCCAAGTTTGCAGGCGTTGCCTTAGCGCGACCAACTTGGGTTCCCGCCTGCGCGGGAACGACGTGCGAGCGTCCAGTGCCCAGCGTTCGACCGTATTGACTGCACACTCATCCGACATCAGGCACAATGAGCGTTGGCATCCCTGCCAGCACCCTCTTTCCATCTCATGTCACTGAATTCCCCCACGGGCAGCCTAGGCGTCCTGCGCAACCGTAATCTCTCGTTTTATCTTTCCGCCCGCTTCCTGGGCACCCTGGCCGTCCAGATGCAGAGCGTGGCGGTCGGCTGGCAGGTCTACCAGATCACCCAAAGCCTGTTCGACCTCGGCCTGATCGGCCTGGCGCAGTTCGCGCCCTTCCTGGCCCTGATCCTGTGGGCCGGCCACGTGGCCGACACCCACAACCGCCGCACCATCATCCTGCTGTGCATGTGCACCCAGCTGCTGTGCAGCCTGCTGCTGGTGGGCTTCACCCTGTCCGGCAGCCATGTCGTGTGGCCGGTGTTCGCGATCCTGGTCCTGTATGGCAGCGCGCGCGCCTTCATGATGCCGGCCTCGCAGGCCGTGCTGCGCAACCTCGTGCCGATCGAGGACTTCTCGCAGGCGGTGGCGCTCAGCTCCTCGACCTTTCACGTGGCGGTGATCGCCGGCCCGGTGCTGGGCGGCCTGCTGTATGTGTTCGGGCCGAACGTCGTCTACACGGTATCGAGCGTGCTGCTGGCGCTGTCGGTGCTGCTGATGGCCGCCACGAAAAGCGCGCCACAGGTCATGAACAAGGCCCCGGTCAGCTGGCACACGCTGCTGGAGGGCCTGCGCTTCGTGTGGTCGCGCCCGATCGTGCTGGGCGCGATCTCGCTGGACCTGTTCGCGGTGCTGTTCGGCGGCGCGACCGCCTTGCTGCCCGCCTATGCGCACGACGTGCTGGCGGCCGGCCCCACCGGCCTGGGCCTGCTGCGGACCGCGCCCGGCGCCGGCGCCGCGCTGTGCTCGATCCTGCTGGCCTTCTTCCCGATCCGCCGCAAGGTCGGGGCCTGGATGTTCGGCGGCGTCGCGCTGTTCGGCCTGGCCACGGTGACGATGGGCCTGACCGGCAGCTTCGCCATCGCGCTGGCCGCCCTGTTCCTGCTGGGTGCCGGCGACATGGTCAGCGTCTACGTGCGCCACCTGCTGGTACAGTACGAGACCCCGGACGAGATCCGCGGCCGCGTCAGCGCCGTGAATTCCGTCTTCATCGGCGCCTCGAATGAACTGGGCGAGTTCGAATCGGGCCTTACCGCCAGCTGGTTCGGCCTGGTGCGCGCGATCCTGCTCGGCGGCGCCGCCACCCTGGTGGTCACCGGCGCCTGGATGAAGCTGTTCCCGGTGCTCTCACGCATGGACCGCTTCCCGCACCACGAGGCCGAGGAAGCCGCGCGGAAGGCGGGATGATGGACAAACTTCTGCTGCACCACTTCATCCGTTCGCGCCCGCACCTGACGCTGGCCATCGCATTCGGCGCGGTGGTCGGCCTGGCCTGGCCGGATTCGCATCTCTGGCAGCAGCGCGCCCTGATCGGCTGGAATGCCGGGGTCTGGATCTATTTGTTCGGCATGGCCTGGCTGATGTCGCGCGCCGACCATCGCAAGGTGCGCGAGATCGCGAGCCGGCAGGACGAGAACGCCGGCAC
Source organism: Massilia aerilata (assembly GCF_042656905.1). Lineage (NCBI taxonomy): Bacteria > Pseudomonadati > Pseudomonadota > Betaproteobacteria > Burkholderiales > Oxalobacteraceae > Massilia > Massilia aerilata. The sequence goes on along the minus strand of NZ_JBHSMZ010000008.1, from coordinate 65,826 downwards.
GGTGCTGTTCACCCTGGTCGCCGGCGCGGTGCTGAGCCTGTACGCCATCGTCTCCGAGCTGACCCGCATGGACCACATGCCGTCCGACCAGGTCGCGCTGCGCTATGCCTTCACGGCGCTGACCGTGATCGGCTCCTGGCTGCTGGTCGGGGTGCTGTTCTGCTTCCACTATGCCCATTTGTACTATCGCGCGCCGCAGGACCGGCGCCCGCTGCGCTTCCCGGAACAGGACCAGGAAGGCGCGCGCCTCGAGCCGAACTACTGGGACTTCCTCTACTTTTCCTTCACCATCGCGGTGGCGGTCCAGACCTCGGACGTGACGGTGATGTCGCGTCCCATGCGCAAGCTGGTGCTGGGCCAGTCGGTGCTGGCTTTCTTCTTCAACCTGGCCATCCTCGGCCTGTCGATCAACATCGCCGCCAGCCTGGTGAACACTTGATGGCGCCAATCGAAACGCGGGAAATGCGCCGGACGGTGTAAGATCGTTTCAACAGTGTCAACTATTGGAGCGATTTATGGAAATCAACGTTAATACCGACAACACCATCGACCGCCACCAGGGCCTCGACGAACGCGTGCGCGAAGCCGTCGAATCCAGCGTCGGCCGTTTCGAGCAAGTCCGCCGCGTGGACGTCCACCTGAGCAACCAGAACGGCCAGAAACATGCGGACGGCGACAATTACTGCATGATGGAAGCGCGCGTGGCCGGCTACGACGCGGTGGTCGTGCATGCCCACGCCGAGAACCTGCACCTGTCGATTTCGGGCGCCGCCAGCAAGCTCAAGCGCGCTCTGGACAGCGCCCTAGGCCGCCTGAACGACAAGGCCAAACGCGAACCGATGCCGGTTGGCGCCATCGCCGACGTCGACGACGACGAGATCCCTGCCGAGTCCTTCAAGGGTCTGACCGATAATCAGTAAGTTTCCATCATTGCCCTCAGCCTGCGCAGATAGCGCAGGCCTTCGAGGGCGCGGCTGCCGTACCAGGACATCATTTCCCCATCGACCAGGAATACCGGAATCCCGAGCTGCTTTTCCAGCGCGTCGGCATGTTCTTCCGTGAAGCGGTAGGGCTCGGTCGACAACAGCACCACATCCAGCCCGTCCACCAGCGCCTGCGACCAGTCGAAACGCGGATAGCGCTCCCCCGTCCCCAGTTGCGGCACCTGCCAGCCCAGCTCGGCCAGCATACTGGCGATATAGGTCTCGCCCGACACCATCATCCACGGGTCCTGCCAGATGCAGTACAGGACCGTCCTTGGCGGCCCCGGCGGCAGCGCTTTCAGGGCGGCGTATTCCTTCTCGAATTCGGCGCACCAGCGTTCGGCCGCGTCCCCCGCGCCGAAGATCCCGCCCATCAGGCGCGCCAGATCCAGGTTGTCGCGCGGCGCGTTCGGGTGCGTGACCACCACGTGCGGCACGAACTCGGCCAGGCGGTCGACGGTCGGCTTCTCGTTCTCGTCGATGTTGACCACCACGTGGGTCGGCGCCAGCTTGCGGATCTTGTCGATGTTGACGTCCTTGGTGCCGCCCACCTTGGGGATGGCGGCCACCAGCTCCCGCGGGTGGATGCAGAAGCCGGTGCGTCCGACCAGCCGATCGGCCAGGCCCAGTTCGCACAGCAGTTCGGTAATCGAGGGCACCAGGCAGACGATGCGGGCGTCCGGGGCCGGTGCGTGGCGCTGGCCGAGCGCGTCGGTGAAAGTTATCTCTGTATTCATGGCCGCTATTGAAACACACTGTTGTTTATCGGACGCCAAGTGACGATTAGAAGTTGCAATGCGGTATGATTTCGAGCTCGTCAATATTCGTCATCTACCTGGGGTTGCATTGAAGATCATCGGCGCCTTCGGCGCGTCCCGCTACACCATCCGCGAGCTGGAGCTGTTCCGCGACGCCGACACCCCGGCCGTGGCGGCGCTGCTGGCCGCCTGCCCGGTGGTGAAGGTGGCGAAGGGCGAACCGGTCGAGGACGGCCTGCGCGCACGCCTCTACGTCGTGCTGTCCGGCTCGCTCGGCGTGCAGCCGGCGACGGCCGCCGGCGAAGGCGAGATCCAGCGCGTCCTGCCCGGCGAGAGCGTGGGCGAGCAGTCGGTGCTGGACGATGCGGCCAACCTGGACGCCATCACGGCGCTGGACGACAGCGAGCTGCTGGTAATCGAGCCGGCCCTGGTCTGGCGCCTGATCGACGAAGGCAACGGCGTCGCCCGCAACCTGCTGCGCCTGCTGTCCTTCCGCATCCGCGCCGCCAATGCCCTGCTGCGGCGGCGCCAGAAGCTGGGCGAGTTCTACCGCCAGCTGTCGATGAACGACGGCCTGACCGGCCTCTACAACCGCGCCTGGCTGAACGACATGCTGCCCAAGCTGGTGGCGCGAAGCCGCATGGACCGTAGCCCGTTGTCGCTTGTGATGATCGATCTCGACCACTTCAAGCGCTTCAACGACACCCACGGCCACATGGCCGGCGACACGGCGCTCGCCACCGCGGCCGCCGTGATCCGCAGCGCCCTGCGTCCCTCGGACTTTGCGGTGCGCTATGGCGGCGAGGAACTGATGGCGATCCTGCCGAACACCAACCGCACGCTGGCCGTGATGGTGGCCGAGCGCCTGTGCGCACGGATGCGCGAGGCGGTCGTGTTCGACGACATGCGCATCGCCCTGCCCCACTTGACGGGTTCCTTCGGCGTGGCCAGCCTGGGGGCGGAGCAGGACGAACGCAGCCTGGTCGAGGCCGCCGATGCCGCCCTGTACCGCGCCAAGGAGGCCGGACGGGACCGCATTCACGTGTGAAGGTTCCGTTTCACCGCTTGCGGCCGGGCTGGGCATGGTTGGAGCGGCAAGTTAGAATGGCCCATCGTAATTCTTGAGCAGCCTCTCCGTGAGCAACCACACCTTTCTCTGGCACGACTACGAAACCTTCGGCGCGGTGCCGCGTCGCGATCGCCCGGCCCAGTTCGCCGCAATCCGCACGGACGCCGAGCTGAACGAGATCGGCGAGCCGGTCATGCTCTACTGCCAGCCGGCGCCCGACTATCTGCCGGATCCGCAGGCCTGCCTGATCACCGGCATCACCCCCCAGCACTGCCTGGAGCACGGCGTGCCGGAGCACGAGTTCGCGAAACGCGTGTGCGAAGTGTTCAGCGAGCCGGGCACCATCGGGGTCGGCTACAACACCATCCGCTTCGACGACGAAGTCACCCGCTTCCTCTTCTGGCGCAACATGATCGACCCGTATGCGCGCGAATGGCAGAACGGCTGCGGCCGCTGGGACCTGCTGGACGTGGTGCGCATGACCTATGCACTGCGCCCGGACGGCATCCACTGGCCGATGCGGCCGGACGGCAAGCCCAGCTTCCGCCTGGAGGACCTGACCCGCGCCAACGGCCTGGTGCACGAGGCCGCGCACGACGCGCTGTCCGACGTGCGTGCGACCATCGCGATGGCGCGCCTGATCCGCAGCAAGCAGCCCAAGCTGTTCGATTTCTGCCTGGAGCTGCGCCGCAAGGACAAGGTGGCCAGCGAAATGGGCCTGCACCTGGAGCGCGGCCAGCGCAAGCCCTTCCTGCACGTGTCCGGCATGTTCCCGGCCGAACGCGGCTGCCTGGGCCTGGTCTATCCCCTGGCCTCGCACCCGACCAACAAGAACGAGGTGCTGGTCTGGGACTGCCGCCACGACCCGTCCGAGCTGTTCGCCCTGAGCGTGGAGACGATCCGCGAGCGCCTGTTCACGCGCGCCGCCGAGATGCCGGAAGGGGTATCCCGCCTGCCGATCAAGAGCGTGCACCTGAATAAATCGCCGATGCTGGTCGGGAACCTGCGCACGCTGGACCCGAAGCTGGCGGCGAAATGGCAGCTCGATATCGAGCAGTGCATGGCGCATGCGCGCATCGCGGCCGATGGGCCGGACATGAGCGCGGTGTGGCAGAAGGTGTTCCAGCGCGACGGCGGCTCCGGCGCCGATACCGACGTCGACGAGGGCCTGTACAACGGCTTCGTCTCGCAGGGCGACCGGCGCCAGCTGGAATCGCTGCGGGCCGAGCCCCCTGCCCGCCTGGTGGACCGGCAGCCGAGCTTCGAGGACGAGCGGCTGTCCGAGATCCTGTTCCGCTACCGCTGCCGCAACTTCCCGCATACCTTGCATGAGCAGGAAGTGGAAAGCTGGGAAGCGCACCGCGCGGCGCGGCTGTTCGAGGGCGCTGGCGGAGCGAGGACGATCGACCAGTTGTTTGCCGAGATCGATGCCTTGTCGGAGACGGCGGATGAGCGGGCCGAACAGATTCTCGGCGCGTTGTACGATTATGCGGAGTCGATTGCGCCACAACGGTATTGATTGTGAACGCGGGCACGGGGTGCCCGCCCTACCGATTACGCGCGGTGCTGGTTGATCGCGTCGCGCGTCTCCATCGCCACCCGCCTTGCCGCGGCGGCGAAATCCTCATCCCCCTGCGGCTGCGCGTACAAAATCGCGCGCGAGGAATTGATCATCATCCCGGCGCCGTTCACCGTACGGCCCGAGCGCACGGTCGCCGCAATGTCGCCGCCCTGGGCGCCGATGCCCGGCACCAGCAGCGGCATGTCGCCGACGATGGCGCGGACCTGGGCTAGTTCTTCCGGGAAGGTGGCGCCGACCACCAGCGCGCACTGGCCGTTCCTGTTCCACTTCTCGGCCACCAGTTGCGCCACATGCTGGTACAGCGGGCGCCCGCCGACGTCGAGGAACTGCAGGTCCGAGCCGCCCGCGTTCGAAGTGCGGCACAGCACGATCACGCCGCGGTCGGCCCACGCCATATAGGGTTCCACCGAATCGAAGCCCATGTAGGGGTTGACGGTGACGGCGTCCGCGCCGTAGCGGTCGAAGGCTTCGCGCGCGTACTGGCGCGCGGTGGCGCCGATGTCGCCGCGCTTGGCGTCCAGGATCAGCGGGATGTGCGGATAGCGCTGTTTCAGGTAGTCGCAGACCGTCTGCAGCTGGTCTTCCGCGCCCAGCGCCGCGAAGTAGGCGATCTGCGGCTTGAAGGAACAGGCCAGGTCGGCGGTCGCATCGATGATGGCCTTGCAGAATTCGGCGATGCCTTCCGGGTGATCGCGCAGGTGCGCGGGGAAGCGCTCGATGTCCGGGTCGAGTCCCACGCACAGCAGGGAATCGTTGCTGCGCCAGGCGGCGTTCAGCTTGTCGATGAAGTTCATGGCAGGCCCTTGGTCACTTGTTGCAAACCCTCTATTGTACCGCGCAAAAACCAGCCCCGGCCGCCCCGGCGTACGGTCCGGCCGCCCGACGTTTCGGCCGGACGCCGCCGCACGGCCAATTCAGGTATATTTTTAGTTATTCGACAACTCGCGACGGACTTCATCATGAAGAAATCATCTGCGGCGCCTTCCCTGTTCACGCGCTGGGCCGCCCTGCTGCTGTCCGCGGTCCTGGCCAGCGCCCTGCTGTCCGGCTGCGGCTACAACCAGTTCCAGGCCAAGGACGAGGCGACCAAGGCCGCCTGGGGCGAAGTGGTCAACCAGTACCAGCGCCGCGCCGACCTGATCCCGAACCTGGTCAATGTCGTCAAGGGCTATGCCACCCACGAACGCGAAACCCTGGAAGCCGTCACCCGTGCGCGCGCCGCCGCGACCAGCTTCCAGATCACGCCGGAAGTCCTGAATAACCCGGAAGCCTTCCAGAAGTTCCAGCAGGTCCAGGGCGAGCTGTCGAGCGCGCTGTCGCGCCTGATGGCGGTGTCGGAGGCGTATCCAAACCTGAAGGCCGATACCCAGTTCCGCGACCTGCAATCGCAGCTGGAAGGCACCGAGAACCGCATCACGGTGGCGCGCCAGCGCTACATCGCCGCGGTCCAGGACTACAACGTGTTGGCGCGCAGCTTCCCGACCAACCTCACCGCCAAGATGTTCGGCTACGCGCCCAAGCCTTCGTTCACGGTCGAGAACGAGCGTTCGATCTCGACCGCGCCCAAGGTCGACTTCGGCAAGTAAGCGGATGCCGACGATGAAGCCGCTGCTGCGCCTGCTGTGGGTCTTCGCGCTTGCCTTGTTGCTGAGCGGGCAGGCGCAGGCACAGCTCAAGGAGGTGCCCGCGTACACGGCGCGCGTCACCGACCAGGCCGGCATGCTCACCGCCGAGCAGCGCCAGAACCTGGAACGCGTGCTGGCCGACCATGAAACCCGGACCGGCAGCCAGATCGCCGTGCTGCTGGTGAAATCGACCGAGCCCGAGGTCATCGAGCAGTACGGCATCCGTGTGGCCGAGGCCTGGAAACTGGGCCGCGAGGGCGTCGACGACGGCGTGCTGCTGCTGGTCGCGCGCGACAATCCCGCCTCGCTGCGGCGCCTGCGCATCGAGGCCGGGCGCGGCGTCCAGGGCGTGCTGACCGACGCCCAGTCGAAACGCATCCTGCAGGACACGATCGCCCCGCACTTCCGCCAGAACGATTACTACGGCGGCCTGGTCGCCGGGGTCGGTGCGATTTCCGCCCTGCTCAACCAGGAAAAATTCCCCGCGCCCCAGGCCCAGCAGGGCCAGGCGCAACAGCAGGCGCAGGACGAGGACGGCGGTCCGGGCATCGTGATGAGCATCTTCCTGATCGTCATCGGCCTGACGGTGCTGCGCTCGCTGTTCAGCCCGCGCCGCTCGCGGCTGTCCCAGCCGGGTATCGGACGCCGCTTCGACAATGGCTGGAACAGTGGCGCCACCGGCTTCATCCTCGGCAGCATCCTCAGTAACCTGAACAACCGCGGCGGCGGCGGTGGATTCTCGGGCGGCGGCGGCTTTTCGGATGGCGGCGGCTTTTCCGGCGGCGGCGGCGGCAGCTTCGACGGCGGCGGCGCCTCGGGAGACTGGTAATGGACACGGCACAGAACAATCCCGGCCGCTTGAAGCGCAGCCTGCGCCACCTGCTCAGCACGCGGACCGAGGCCGCCCGCCTGTTTCCGCCGGCGACCCTGGAAGCCATCGCCGAAGCGATCACGGCCGGCGAACAGACCCACCGCGGCGAGGTCCGCCTGATCGTCGAGAAATCCCTGCCGCTGTCGGCGGTATGGGATGCCATCAGCAACCGCCAGCGCGCGCTGGCCCTGTTTGCCGACTACGGCATCTGGGACACCGAGGACAACTGTGGCATCCTCATCTACGTCAACCTGGCCGACCACAAGGTCGACATCGTGGCCGACCGCGGCATCAACCGCCGCATCGAACCCGCCACCTGGCAGGCGATCTGCAACACCATGACGGCGGGCTTTGCCCAGGGCCGCTTCCACGACGCCACCCTGGACGCCGTCCAGCAGGTCAATGGCTTGCTGCGCCAGCACTTCCCGTCGAACGGCGCGCGGCCGAACGAGTTGCCGGACAAGCCTTTGATGCTGTAGCCCGGGGCTGGCCCCGTTACAATGGCGCTTTCTCTATCCAGGAAAGCCTGCCATGAAACTTGCCCAGAAAGTCGCCATCGTTACCGGAGCCAGCCGCGGAATCGGCTATGCCTGCGCCGAGCGCCTGGTGCGCGAAGGCGCGCGCGTGATGCTGGTCGACGTGCGTCCGGAAGGCGCGGCCGCCGCCGAAGCATTGGGCGACAACGCCCGCTTCGTGGTCGCCGACGTCAGCCAGAAGTCGGACGTCGACGCCATGCTGGCGGCCACCCTGGCGGCCTTCGGCCAGGTCGACATCCTGGTCAACAATGCCGGCGTCACCCATGCCGCCGGCTTCCTCGAACTGGCCGAGGAAGACTTCGACCGCGTCCTGCGCGTCAACTTGAAATCGATGTTCCTGTGCAGCCAGGCGGTGGCGCGCGAAATGGTCAAGCGCACGGATACGGACAAGCGCGGCTGCATCATCAACATGTCGAGCGTGAACGCCGAACTGGCCATCCCGAACCAGATTCCCTACGTGGTCTCGAAGGGCGGCGTGAACCAGCTGACCCGCGTGGCGGCGATTGCCCTGGCCGAACATGGCATCCGCGTCAACGCGATCGGCCCCGGCACCATCCTGACCGAGCTGGCGAAGAATGCGGTGATGGGCAGCCCCGAGGCGCGCCATACCATCCTGTCGCGCACCCCGCTGGGACGCTGCGGCGAACCGGAAGAGATCGCCGGCATCGCGGCCTTCCTGGCCAGCGACGACGCTTCCTACATGACCGGCCAGACCCTGTACGCGGACGGCGGCCGGATGGCGCTCAACTACACGGTGCCGGTGAAGGAATGATCCGAGCCCACCAGTTATCAGATCGGCGAATGTCTGCTATCTGAATTCAAAATTGGACCTATATATCGCAGCGCAGCATAATCTCACCTGTCTCCACTATTCTCCTCCAAGAAAATAGTTTGAAGCCCGCCCTGAAAGCGGGCTTTTTTTTGTCCGCATCGTCGATAGACCAGTCTCAGCCGCAATCGTTCGCTTTCAACCCGGCGTTCGCTTGAGGCGTGTCATATCTAGGTCACATTCGACTCCTATACTGGGTTCATCTGCATACACGCAACCGATATGCGTGATCGCAGAAAGGCGTGCCGCAAAGCGGTGCGCCGCACCGGATTCTGCGTCTCTTGGCCCTATCTTGGGTTGTGCCCGTCCTCCGTTGGCGGGCATTTTTTTTTACCGTGGCGCTTGATCCGGTGGAGGATTTCGCTATGATGAATCTCGCGCTTGCGTTTTTTCATGGAGCCATGCCTTATGACTTTACCTGAAACGATGTCGCCCACCCCGCAGCAGCACGCCCAGCCATCGCGCCGCCGACAGCACGGCGCCGACGACTACCTGGTCCTCAGCGAACTGAATCCGCGCATGGTCATCGACCATCTCGACGATGAAGAACTGCCTCTTCACGTACTGACTTTCGGCAGCGTCCGAGAGATCTGCCCGAAGTGCCATACACACCAGCTCAAACTCGTCTTGCGACAGCAGACCGTACGCGTCGCCCATCTTTTCTGCGCCGACTGCGAAAGCTGTTACGACGCCCATTATCCCAACGGGACGCCCGCGCTCACGATCTGACGCGCTCCCGCCCTTGGCCGACGTTCCGCAAGACGGCGCGCCGGTGCAGGGGCAACATCCCAGCTGCAACAACGCCCAGGCATGTGTCATGGTAAGGTGTGCGTTTTCCGCCCTCGCCTGCCATGACCGCCATGCTGTCCCAGTTGCTGCTGCATCCCCGCCTGCGTTCCTTCTGCATCGCCTGCGCCATCCTCATGTACCTCCTGATCGTCGTGGCGGGCAATATTCCGGGAGCACGCGCGGACATCGGCCACTTTGCGTCCGGCGTCGTGCTGCATTCCATCGCCTATGCCGTGCTTGCCTCCCTGTGCTTCCTGGGCAGCACCGGCAGCCTGGCCGCGCGGGCCGTCAAGGCAGTGCTGGCGGTCGCCCTGATGGGCGCCGGCGACGAGTTCATCCAGAGCTTCTTCCCCTACCGCGGCGCCGACGTGCGCGACTGGGCCGTCGACTGCACGGCGGCGGTCCTTGCCGTGCTGGCCCTGTGCGCCGCCGTGCCGAAAGCACGGCGCTAAATTCCCCGAGCTTGCCGCGTCCTTGACGTGGCTCATGCCCAACCCGAGTCAGCTGGAACGTCGCTTCCAAACGCCCCTCTTACCCGAGTGGCACGCGGCATCGTCACGCACATACCTGACATATCTATCCCATCAGAAGGAGTTGATCATGAAGCTAAAACACCAGAGCGTGCTCCTGACAGGCTTGCTGGCGCTGGCTTTCGGACTGTCCGCGTGTAAATCCATGCAGGGCGACAAAGGCAGCATGGAAAGCGGCAGCGCCACCAGCAGCGGCAGCAGCGGCAGCAGCGGATCGGCCGGCTGGGGCGGCACCGGCAGCTCGGGCAGCTCGGGCAGCTCGGGCACCTCCGGCAGCGCCGCCGGCTCCGGTTACGACCAGTCCGGCTCGGGCAGCTCCGGCACCTCGGGCAGCAGTGGCACCAGCGGCAGCTCGGGCACCTCCGGCAGCTCCGGCACCTCGCAGGACAGCGGCAGCGGCACGGGCACCAGCACCACCGGCACCAGCGGCGGCACGGCCAGCGCCACCACCGGCCAGGGTTCCATGGGCGCATCCAGCGCCGGCGCCTCGACGGCGGCCAGCTCGAGCCCGAACGCCACGGTCGTGGCGGTCGAAGTCGTACCGCGTACCGCGGGCGGGGTGGCCGGCGCAGGCGCGGTCGGCGCGGCGGCAGTGGGCGGCAGCGGCGCCACCGGCGCCACCGGCAGCGCCTCGAGCGACCGCGTCTACCGCGTCACGCTGCGCATGGACGACGGCAGCACCCAGGTGATCACCCAGGAAACCACGCCGGACTTCCGCAGCGGGGACCGGGTCAACCTGGCCGGCGGGATGATCCAGCACTGAGCGGAACGCGCGAAGACAGTACGCGAGTACGGCGAGACGATGCAACGCCGCCATGGGCGCTTTGTTAGGCTCTCTAGTACACCCGTTCCACTAAATAGCCCCGCTGTGCCAGCAGCTGGGGCAAGCCGTTGGCGCCGAGCAGGTGCAGCAAGCCGACCCCGACGAAGGTCACGCTGTCCTCGCGCATCAGGCGCTCGATCTGGCTGGCCATGTCGGGATTGCGCCGCCCCAGCAGCACGCGGCGCGTGAACTCGGCCACCACGCCCGGGCCGGTGGTGCTTTCCTGCAGCACCACGTCGAGGGCGCGCGCGTCGCCCGAGGACCAGGCTTCGATGACGGCCTGGGCGGTGCGCAGCGCACGCCCGTTCTCCAGCCCGCCGAGCACCTCGTCGAGGTAGCGCGCCGCATCAAGCTCGTCCATGGTGTCGTACAAGGCCAGCTGGTACTCGGCGCTTTCGAGCTGGGCCACCTTCAGCCCATGGCGCCGCGCCTGGCTCAGGAGGGCCTGCTCGACACCCTGGCTACGGCGGTAGCCCTTGCGTTCCAGCTCCATGCTGAGCAGCAGGTTGGCGACCAGCCAGGGTTTATAGCCGGCCATGCTGGCCATGCTGATGCCCTGGGCGTGCAGCACGTCCGTCAGCGCGCGCAGGGTGGGTGGCGGCAAATGGCGGCGGATATTGTCGCCCGGGGCATAGCTGCCGTGCAGGGCCAGCGCGCGCAGCCAGGCCGTGTTGGCGCGCGTGTCCAGTTCGACGACGATGCGGTTGGCGCCGACCAGTGCGCGCTCCACCTCGGGCGGCAAGGAATAGAAGCCGCGCGTCCCCACGTGGACGGTGCCGAACAGATAGGCCACGCGGCCGCCCTGGCTGACGCGGAACAGCCCGCCCTGGTGCGGCGCCGCCACCGGGCGTGGGTTATCCGCCACCGATCCGTAAGGCAGGTATTCGGCCGACGCCGGCGCCGCCGCCCCTGCCCGCGCGCCGGCCCAGGGCAGCGTCGCCAGCAGTGCCAGCAACAGCGCTGCGCAGTTTTCCGCCGCCCGGCGGCGCCAGGCGGACGGCAGCATGGCCTACTCCGCGCCGACTTTCTGCGCGCGGCTGCGCTTGGCCAGCACGGCCTCGGCGCCGCGCTTGCCGGCCAGCAGGGCGTGGTCGGAGTTGTAGTATTCCCATTCGCTGTAGCGGCCGACCAGGGTGATGTCGAACTGCTTCAGCCAGGCCTTGCAGGTCTCGACATTGCGCGCGCGCTGGTGGTCGTACAGCACGTAGGCGTAAGGCAGGTCGAGCTGGTTCGCCACCAGGATCCGGTCCCTGTCCAGGATGAAGCCGACCCGCCGGCAATCCTCGATCGCGCGCGCGATGAGCTCCTCGCCATCGAACGGCAGCGGCTTGGTGGGCGAATACGAGATCTCGCAGGTGAAGCCGAAGCCGCCCGGCGGATTGCATTGCGGCGAAGCGTTCCCCTGCACAAAGATGCGGTGGAAGATCGTGTTTTCCGGATAGTAGATCCAGTGCTTGTCGGTGACCAGGCGCCCATTGTCGACACCCAGGCCGATGTTGACGCAACGGACGGATACATGGCGCAGCCCCCTGGCGGCGCGCCTCACCTCTTCCGGCGCTTCGTCGCCGACCGCCTTGATCAGCTCCGGCAGCGGCATGGTCGAGATCAGGTCGTCGTAGCGGAAACGCCGGCCGTCGGCAAGGGCGACGATGTGCTCGCGCGGCAGCACCTGCACCACCTCCGCGCCCAGCTCGACCTTGCCCTTGATATGCGGCAGGAAGCCGTTCATCAGGGCCTGGAAGCCGCCCTTGCGCGGATAGCCGAAGCGCGCGTTCGGCCCTACCGGCTTCGGCGCCGGCTCCAGCGCCCCCTGGACGATCTCTTCCAGGTTCGGCAGCGGCACGCGCCCGCCCAGCCAGGACGTTTCCATCTCGGACGGCGGCACGGTCCAGAGCTTGCGGTTGTAGGGAATGGCGAAATGCTTCGCGATGCCCTTGCCCCAGACCTTGTAGATGAACTGCTCGAAATTCTTTACTTCGCCGCGCACTGCGCGGTCGGTATTGCAGACGTCCGTGGTGCCGTCGGCGCAGCAGTCTTCGACTGCCTTCGCGTCATTCGATACCTGCGCAACACTGGTCCCATAGCGCGCCTCGATCGCCCCCATCACGCATTCGGTGATGACCTTGGGCGGCAAGCCGTACAGCGCGCCCTGGAAGGGATAGCGGGTGTACACGCCCTTGCTCCAGACCCAGGCTTCGCGGTTCTGCCAGTGCACGTTATCGCCCAGCAGCAGCTCGTACATCTTGAGCACATAGGGGTCGTTCGAGAACATGATGTGGCCGGCGTAGTCGAAGGTGAAGCCCTTGTCCTCGATCGAGCGGCACCAGCCGCCGACCGTCTCGTTACGGTCCAGCAGCAGGGTGTCGGCGCCGAGGTGGTAGGCGGCCGACAGCCCGGTCGGGCCGCCGCCGATGATGACGGTGCCGACGTGGCGCGCGCCCTGGCTGCGCAGCGCATTGACTTTCGGCGCGGCCCCGGCAAGCTGGGACGCCGGCTGCACGGCGGCTTGCGGACTGGCGGCGCGCTGCGCGGCCCTGCCTTCGCTGCGCGCGGGCGTCGCGTCCAGCAGCTCGTGCATGTGCCTGGCGGTGTTGTCCCAGGAAGTGGCGGCGACCACCGCGTTCATGGCCGCGATCATGTGCGCGCGCTGCTCCGGGCCGAGGGCCAGCGCCGCTTCGCAGGCGGCGACGAATTCGCGCGCGCCGCTGGCAATGGCGACTACGTGGCCGTAAGGGTTGGCGACGTCGGCGATCGGCGTGCTCACGATCGGCAACTGGGCCGCCATGTATTCGAGGACCTTGGTCGGGCTGATGAACCTGGTCGCTTCGTTGATCGCGAAGGGCATCAGGCAGACGTCCCAGCCGGCCAGCAGGTCGGGCAAGGCGGCATACGGCTGCTGGCCGAGGTAGTGGATGTTGGCGCGGCGCGGCAGGCGCGCCTCGTCGATCTTGACCACCGGGCCGGCCAGCACCAGCTGCCATTCCGGATGGGCGTCGGCGAGTTCGCCGACCAGCTCCGGGTCGAAGCGTTCGTCCAGCACGCCGTAGAAGCCAAGGCGCGGATGCGGAATGTCGCGCTGCTGCGGATGGACGCGGCTGCGGTCCAGCGCCTGCTGGAAGTGGACCACGTCGACGCTGCTGGAAAAGCAGTGCACGTTCGGGTGGCGGTTCTTTTTTGCCTCATACAGGCTGGGGCCGCCGGCGAACACCAGGTCGGCGATGTTCAGCAGCGCGCTCTCGCGCTGCAGCAGCTGTTTCGGCGGATTCTTGAAGGATGCCAGTTCGTCCATGCAGTCATAGACCACCAGCGAAGGCTGGAGCGACTGCAGCAGGGGCAAGGCCATGGGCGTGTAGAACCAGGCGACGGTGCGCTCGCCCGGTGGCGCCAGCTGGGCGATCATGGGCTGCAGCAGGCGCAGCTGGTCGTCGTGGAAGCCGGTGGCATGGATGGTGGTGTGCGCGCGGCACACGGTCACGTTCGTTGCGGGATGGGACCGCTCCATGAACGGGGCGCCGTCATCGTGCTCCGGTTCCTCGACGAACAGGACCGGATAATGCCGGGCCAGCCGCGACAGCAGATGCTGCGGCCGCTGAAAGACGAAATCCCAGCGCAGATGGCTGAATACGACGATCGTAGTCATGTTGGCTCCTCTGGTGGGAGCCTCGCTAACCTGCTGCGCGTTGCAGGGGCGGCGGGGGCGCCGAGCCCTGCGATGCTCGCCGTACCGAAGTACGGCTGCGCTTCTCGGCCACTCCTGCGGCCGCTCGCGACGGTTATCGAGGCCCCTGTTACCTTGTAAAAGTACTCAGGCTCCGCCTTGTCCCTCCCCATCCTTTTCCGGATCTTGCCGCTGCAGCGGGACGTTGCGGGTGGCGGCGCTGATCACCTCGAAGGGCAGCTTGGGGGTACGGTCGGCGTTGAGCAGGCCGTTGGCTTCCTGGAAGGTGTCGGCGAACTGGGTGTAGCAGAAGCCGCTGAACATGAAGGTCTCGTTGACCACTTTCAGCAGCCTTTCGTACAGCGCGTGATAGCTCTCGGCTGTCCGGGAACGGGTATAACCCCAGGTGCCGTCCTCGGGGGTGGCGTTGGGATCGTAGGCGATGCCGCCGAATTCGGTCAGCACGATGGGCTGGCCGCGGTGCGGGAAGCCGTCCAGCGTCAGGATGCGGCCGCCGGGACGGCGCTGGTCGAACAGGGTGCGCACCGGATCGCTGACCTCGTAGCGCGCCTTGATCTTTTCCGGATCGCTGTCGTAGTCGTGGATGCCGAGAATGTCGGTGGCCGAGGCTTCCCAGCCATCGTTGCCGATCACCGGGCGGGTGGCGTCGAGGGTGCGCGTCAGGTGGTACAGGGCCTCGACCGCATTGCGATGCGCCTGGGTCAGCGTCAGGTTCGGCACGCCCCAGGATTCGTTGAAGGGCACCCACACGATGATGCAGGGGTGGCTGTAGTCGCGCTCGATCGCCTCGGTCCATTCCTTGACGATGCGCTTGATCGCATGCGGGCTGAAGCGGTAGGCCGAAGGCATCTCTTCCCACACCAGCAGGCCGAGCTTGTCCGCCCAGTACAGGTAGCGCGGGTCTTCGATCTTCTGGTGCTTGCGCACGCCGTTGAAACCCATCAGCTTGGCCAGTTCGACGTCGCGCTTCAGGTGCTCGTCGCTTGGTGCGGTCATGAAGGATTCGTTCCAGTAGCCCTGGTCCAGCACCAGGCGCAGCGGATACGGGCGGCCGTTCAGCAGCAGGCGGTCGCGGTTGATGTGGAAGGAGCGCAAGGCCGTATAGGACTTGATGTGGTCGACCACCTTGTCGCCGACGCGCAGGATCACCTCGGCGTCGAGCAGGGTCGGACGCTCGGGGCTCCACAGCAGCTCGTTGCGGGAATCGTCGATGCCGGGGTCGGACAGTGCGATCTTGCGGTTCGCCTCGCCCTGCAGCAGCTTGTAGTGGTCATCCGCCATCAGGGTCTCGCCATGCCAGATCTTGACCTCGACGAACATGTTTTCCTGGATGTCGCCGCCGGCGAACACCTCGCAGCCGATCTCGAAGGTCTCGAAGATCGGGGTCCAGCGCAGCGAACGGATGAAGGTGCGCGAGACCTGTTCGATCCACACGGTCTGCCAGATGCCGGTGGTGCGCGGATACCAGATCGAGTGCGGCTCCAGCAGCCAGTCCTGCTTGCCGCGCGGCTTGGCGAGATCGGCCGGGTCGTCCTCGACGAACACGGTCACGACCTGCTTGCCGTCGGCCTTCAGGGCTTCGGTGATGTCGGCCGAGAACGGCGTGTGGCCGCCCTCATGCTCGGCCACCAGTTGGCCGTTGACCCACACCTTGGCGGCGTAGTCGACCGCGCCGAAGTGCAGGATGGTGCGCTGCTCGGAGGGCTGCAGTTCGAAGTCGCGTTCGTACCAGCAGAAGCGGTGGAAGCCGGTGTCCTGGATACCGGACAGCTCGGTCTCGGGTGCGAACGGCACGTTGATCTCATGGGTCCAGCCGGTCACGCCTTGCGGCATCCTGCAGCTCACCTCATCGTCGAAACGGAAGCGCCACTTGCCGTTCAGGTTGATCCAATTGTCGCGTACCAGCTGGGGGCGGGGGTACTCAAACTGGCTCATTGTTTTCCTTTCCTTGGGGCGGGACCGGGATCAATATTCGTCCCTTGCGTCCCTCTTTGTTGTAATTGGAGAGTGCGTTTTCTGCTGCGGCCCTGGCCTGGCCGGCGCGGCACAGCGCCACGCAGGCCCCACCGAAGCCGGCGCCGGTCAGGCGTGCGCCGAGCACGCCGGGCGCCGCCTGCAGCGCGGCCACCAGCTTGTCGAGCTCGGGGATCGATACTTCGTAATCATCGCGCAGGCTGTCGTGCGAGGCGTTCATCAGCTCACCGAAGCGCTCGGCGGACACGCCCTTTGCCGCTTCCAGCACGCGCAGGTCTTCCAGCACGACGTGCCGTGCGCGGCGGCGCAGCGGCTCGGGCAGCTGTTCCACCAGCTGCGGGTCGGTGACGTCGCGCAGCGCCTTCACGCCCAGCTTGCGCGAGGCTTCCTCGCACTCCGCGCGGCGCTCGTTGTACTTGCTGGCGGCCAGGGTGCGCGGCATGCCGGAATCGATCACGATCAGCTCGGTCCCGGCGGGCATCTCGACCAGCCGGTGCTCGAGCGTGCGGGCGTCGATGAACAGCATGTGCTTTTCGTCGCACAGGCTGGACGCCATCTGGTCCATGATCCCGCAGTTGACGTGGGCGTAGTCGATCTCGGCGCGCTGGGCGATTTGCGCCAGCTTGACGTCGTCGAGCTCGAAGCCGAGGAGCTGGCGCAGCGCACGCAGGGTCGCCACTTCCAGCGCCGCGGACGAGGACAGTCCGGAGCCGACCGGCAGGGTGGTGGTGACGAACACGCGCAGCGGCGGGATCTCGACCCCGGTCGCTTCGACCAGGCGGATGCAGCCTTCGATATAGCTGCCGAAGCCCTGCGCCGGGCTGCCGCCCTTCGCGGCAAAGCTGACGTTGCCGTCCAGCGTGCCCGAGTACAGGTGGTGCTGGTCGTCCTGGCTGCGCGCCAGCGCCACCGTCGTGCCCTGCGGCGTTGCGACCGGCAGCATGAAGCCGTCGTTGTAATCGGTATGTTCACCCAGCAGGTTGACCCGGCCGGGCGCCTGTGCGCACGCCTCAGGGGCGCCGCCGAAGAAGGTTTCTGCACTCGTCATGTCAACTCCAGCCAAAGCGGCCTTGCGCGGCCGCCGATGTTCGCCGCCGGCCACGAGGGGTCCAGCGTCAGGTTCTCCAGCCCGGCGTCGCCGAGCAGGAAGGTATCTTCGATGCCGATGCCGTCGAAGCCGGGGCTGAAGGCGAAGGCCATGCCGGTCTCGAGCCCGGTCGCGGTGCTCGGGCTGGCGGCCAGCTCGCAGGCCTGGTAGCCGGCGATGCCGCCCTGGCGCCGCTCGCGGATCGCATCCGGCTGATTGGCGTGGCGATAGGCGGCGTCGAAAGCGTGGTAGACCGCCGCCAGCGACTGCCCGGGACGCACCGCATCCAGCCCGGTGGCTTCCAGGCGCAGCAGCTCCTGCTGGATGGCGGGCGCCGCGCCGAAGCTCACCGAGCGCGACAGCCTGGCCACCAGGCCGTGCCGGCGTGCGCAGCAGGCCAGCGTGGCGCGGGCGCCCAGCAGCTCGTGCGAGGGCGTCGGCCGGCGCCATTGCGCGGCGCGGCGCTCGCCCGCGGCCAGCATCAGGGCCGGCTGGATCCCGCGCCGCAGCAGGGCGCGTGCGCCCTCCCCGGCCAGCTGGTATTCGGTCCAGTCCGGGCGCGCCGCGCGCAAGGCTTCGCCGATCGCCTCGGCGGCGGCGCGGCCCAGCGTGCGGTAGCGTTCCTGCTCTTCCTGGCCCAGCACCATGCGGCGCAGCTTCAGGCTGGCCGGCAGGGGCAGGTCGCCGTTGTGCGGGCGGTCGGACAGCACCGCGCGCCCGCCGGCCGCGCCCAGCGCATAGGTCTCGTGCAGCTCGGTGTCGGTCCAGGGCGCGATGTGGTAGGTGAAGCCAGCCGGCACCTCTTCCTGGCGCAGGCGCTCGGCCTCCACCTCGTCGGTGAGGACGCAGGCTTCCTCCAGCGTCACCAGCAATTCCACGCTGCCGGTCTCGCAGCCGCCCGGCGCCAGCACCTGGCCGCCGGCGGTCGCCCAGGCGAACCAGTCCTCGCCGCGCAGGCGGATCGCGCCGGCGCCGGCCTGGGCCAGCGTCTCGCGCAGTAATGCCAGCTTGGCCGCGGCCTCGGCGCCGCGCAGCGCCAGCGGGTCGGCCGTGACGCTCATGCGTGGTCCTCCAGATCGATTTCGACCTGCTGCAGTTCGTAGGCCGTGGTCTCGGGCAGCACGTCCATCGCGAACATGCCGGCCGCCAGCTCGGTGCCGGCCAGGTACTTGAGGCGGTCGCGGGTGCGGTAAGGCGGATAGAACTGGCAGTGCAGCTGGGTTTCCGGATGCTCGGCGCCGTCGGTGGGCGCCTGGTACCAGGCCATCAGGTAGGGGAAGGGACGGTCCCACAGGGTGTCGTACTTGAGCAGCACCGTCTTCAGGGCGCGCGCCAGGCTTGCGCGCTGCGGCGGGGTCAGGGCCGCGAAGTCCTTGCAGGGCCCGGTCGGCATCACCCAGACTTCGTAGGGGTAGCGCGCGCAGGGCGGCACGAAGGCGATCGCGTGCTCGTCGTGGTAGAGCACGCGCTTGCCGTCGGCGGCTTCGTCGCGCGCCATGTCGCACAGCAGGCTGGAGCCGTGCTGCAGGTAGTACTCGCGTTCCTGCGCCAGCTGGCGCGCCGGCACCGCGGGCACGAAGGGATAGCAGTAGATCTGGCCGTGCGGATGGTGCAGGGTCACGCCGACCTCGGCGCCGCGGTTCTCGAAAGGCAGCACGTACTGGATGTGATGCTGGCCGCCGATGCGCGTGGTGCGGTCGCCCCACACCTGCAGCAGCAGCTCGATGCGCGACAGCGGCAGCCGGCTCAGCGCGGCCTGCGGATCCTGGGTGAACACCACCACCTCGCACTTGCCGTTGGCGGGCGCGGTCGGCACCGTCAGCGTGGGCGGATCGTGCGATTCCAGCGCCAGCGAGGGAAAGCGGTTGTCGAACACGGCGATCTCGTAATCGCCTGCCGGCATCTCGGTCGGGTGCTGGGGATCGGTGGTGGCCGCCAGCGGGTTGTACTGCGGCGGCGGCTGGTAAGTGCGATTCTGGCGGAACGCCGCATAGGTCACCCACTCGCCGCGCAGCGGATGCCAGCGCAGGTGCGGATTCGCATTCTGCGGGTCGGGAAACGGGCTCGGCGCAACGAGGCCGGCCGGGATCGGCTGGTTACTGTAGAGGGTGAGTTGTCGTCCGTCTGGTTTTACAAGTTCTTGGATGTGCATGGCGATGATAGGTCGGCTCGTAACGGGTCGGTGAACGATCCTATCATGGCGTTTTCGACACATTTTCCGGGTATCAGCGAGAGCTTTTCCGGGCATCAACAAGCTCATGCGGAGCCGCCAAAGCAGCGACAGGCCCGCCCGCCTGTCCTCCTAGGGAGAGCATGAAACAGGGCGCATTTTTCCCTATGAAGCAAGGCCTCTTGTAGGCTAAAACCTACAGAACGATTAGAAAAAATCGCAGGTTTCGGCGAGACTCCGACCTACACGGCGAAACGTGGGATCGGAGCCTCTAGTCTTACTGCGCGAGCTCGGCCAGGACGGCCGTGTACATCTCCAGGTTCAGGAGCAATTGCTTGAGGGTGATGAACTCATGCTCGGAGTGGCCGGTATAGACCGTGTGCGGCATCGCCGGACCGAAGCTGACGGCATGCGGGAACAGGCGCGAATTGGTGCCGCCGCCCACCGCCACCGGCTTTGGATCCTTGACGCCGGTAAAGTACGAAAACACCTTCATCAGCACCGGCAGCTGCGGCGCGTCCTGCTGGATCCATGGGTCGCCGATCTTCACCTTGACGTCCGCCAGCTGCACGGCCTGGTGCGCGCCCTGCCATTGCGCCAGCGCGGCGTTGATCTCGTTGCCCAGCTGCTGCGCGGTCTTGCCTTGCGGACGGCGGATATTGATGGCCAGTTGCGGGCCTTCGGCGTTCTGCTTGATCACGGTGGGGGCGAAGGTCATCGGGCCCATGAAGTTGTCGCGGTAGGCGATGCTGCCGAACTTCTCGCCGAGGTAGCCGGTGCCGACCATCTCGTTGAGAAAGTTGACCATCGCGCCGGCCGCGCTGTCCGGCCAGGTGCGCACGGCCAGCGCATCGGCCAGCATGCTGATCGCGTTCAGGCCGTCCTCCGGCTTGGACGAGTGCGCGGAGACACCCTTGGCATTCACCACCAGGTCATCGCCCTTGCGTTCGAAGGTATAGCGCATGCCGGTCTGCTTGCCGGCGCGCTGCCGGATCTGGGCTTCCAGCGCCGGGCTGGCATTCGTCACCAGGGCCTGCGCATCCTCGGGGATCTGGCTGCCGAAGAAGCCGCCGCTAAATTGCGCGACGGCCGGTTCGCCCGCCGGCGTTTCAGCACCGGCCTTCGGGAAGGTCAGGGCGACGGTGCCGTAGCCCTTCTCCGCCGTCACCGCCGGGTACTCGGCGTCGAGGGTGATGTTCACCTGCGGCAGCGGGTGCGACTTGACGAAAGCGACCAGCGGCTCCCAGTCCGATTCCTCGGCCATGTAGACGTAGAGTTCGATGCGCTTCGACAGCGGCACCTGCAGATCCTTCAGCGACTTCATCGCGTACAGGGCGGTGGCGATCGGGCCCTTGTCGTCCTCGGCGCCGCGCGCCAGCAGCTTGCCGGGCTCGCTCGTGCGGTCCAGCTCGAAGGGCGACTTCTTCCACTTGGACGGGTCGACCGGCTGCACGTCGCCGTGCGCGATCATGCCGACCTTTTCCTGGGCGTCCTGCGCGCCGAGCCCGATCACGAGCACATGGCCGTAGTCGGCGAAATCGAAGCCCAGGCGCGCCGCTTCTTCCTTCAGGAATTTCTTGAAGCCGAGGTGCTGCGGATTGCGCTCGAAGGGAATGTCCTTGTCCGCGACCGTGTTGTAGCTGACCAGTTTCGCGAGCGTGTCGACGACGTCGTCGCGGTAGGCGGTCACGGCGTGCTTGGCGGCCTTGACCGCGGGATCGCCCGGTACCGCGGCTGCGCTCGGGGCGGCGCCGGCGGCGCCGGCGATCAGCGCCAGCAGCAGGCCGGCAATGGTGATTCTTGTTTTCATGTGTCTCCTTATTGCAAAATCGCAAGGAGCATAGCACGACGATGGCGCCCGCCGCGGTCCGGCGCAATCGGTTATCGTACAAGGCAAAACGAACGACTCGACAAAGGAAAGGCATGAGCTACAAGACCATCCAGCGCCTGCATCCGGCCATGCGCGACGACATCGGCGACCTGGTCACGCAGCGCCCGCTGCCGGGACCGCGCATCGAGCAGGTCGATCCCTTCCTCTTCCTGAACCACCACGGTCCGCAGGTCTACCCGCCGCACAACCGCGGCCTGCCCTTCGGCCCGCATCCGCACCGCGGCTTCGAGACCGTCACCTTCATCCTCGACGGCCTGCTGGCCCACCGCGACAGCGCCGGCCACGAAAGCGTGATCGGCCCGGGCGGCGTGCAATGGATGACGGCGGGGCGCGGGCTGGTGCACGCCGAGGTGTCGCCGCGCGAATTCATGCAGGCCGGCGGCCCGCTCGAGATCCTGCAGCTGTGGGTGAACCTGCCGCCGGCGCTGAAGATGACGGAACCGCGCTATACGGGCCTGCAGCGCGACCAGATCCCGGTCATCGAATCCGCAGACGGCAAGGTGCGCATGCAATTGGTGGCGGGCGAATACGGCGGCGTGACCGGCCCATTCGCATCGCTGACCGGCGTCTTCATGAGCACGGTGGAGATGAAGGCCGGCGGCCTGCTCTACCTGGACAAGCTGCTGGAGCGTAACGTGTTCCTGTACGTGGTGCGCGGGGTGATCAACATTGCGCCGGACACCGTCACCGCCTACCACCTGGCCGAACTCGATACCGTGGCCGACGAGCTGGAGATCCGCGCCGAGCAGGATTGCCTGCTGCTGCTCGGGCACGCCGAGCCGATCGGCGAACCGGTGGTGTCGCACGGTCCCTTCGTGATGAACACGCGCGAAGAAATCAACCGGGCGATCCTGGACTACCAGGCGGGGCGCTTCGGCGCGCCGGTCTGAGGTTCACATCGAAAAATAAGCCGGCCCGGTCCCAGTGGCCAGGCCGGCTGGCGTTCTTTACTTGGTCCGCAACTGGGTCAGCGTGACCTTGCCGGCGAAGGCCTCTGCGTCGAGTTCGACCCGGGCCCCGCTGTTCTTCGCCACGAAGTCGGTGCGCGACAGCGGGAGCAGTTGTTCGCGCTTGCCGTCCACTTCCATGAACAGTTTGTTCTGGTGGCTGCTCAGGCGCAGCACGCGGCCGTCTTCGAGCTTGAAGGCGCCGCAGCTGTCCTCGGCCTGGCCCGGCGTCAGGCGGAAGACCGGGCTGGGGTCGCCCTGCACGAAGACGGTGCTGCCGTCGGCGCTCACAGAGACCGGCGCGGGTTCCGCCAGGGCCAGGGTCGAGACGGCGGCGGCGCCGATGAAGGCCAGGACTTGTTTGATACGCATGATTGCTCCAATTCATTTTTCGATATAAATAACGGACCAGTTGTGCGCTAGCAAAACATTCGTTGAGTACGCTGCAGGTCCACCGTTTTTCATATCGCCGCATCCCAAAATGTGCGGCGAGTGATGCAAGTGTATTCACGCTTCCTGCAAGCGTCAGGGGGCATCCGCCGAAGCGTCGAAAACGCGGGATGAAACGTCGAAAAGCAGGCTCGGATTGCTGCCGATGCATACAAAAGTTGGCGTGCACCGCGGCCCGGCGCGATCCGCTAGACTAGGCGCATGCACCCAGTCCCGCTCGTCGCCACCTCGCGTGGCTATCCCGATACCGGCTACCCGGTCGAGAACATCCACTTCGGTTCGATCGCCGTCGTCGACGCCGCCGGCCGCCTGCTGTATTCCAGCGGCGACCCCGACGCGATGGTGTTCACGCGCTCGGCCCTGAAGCCCTTCCAGGCCCTGCCTTTCGTGCTGGCCGACGGTCCGGCGCGCTACGGCCTCACGCTGGACGAACTGGCGCTGCTGTGCGCCAGCCACTCGGGCGAGGAAAAGCACCTGGCGGGCGTCGAATCCATCCTCGGCAAGATCGGCCTGGACGAGCACCAGCTCGAATGCGGCTGCGCCACCCCGCTGTACTACGACGCGGTCGGCCTGCCGCCCCCCGCCGGACGGCGCTGGCGCAGCGTGCACCACAACTGTTCCGGCAAGCACAGCGGCTTCCTGGCCTGGTGCCGCCTGCACGGCGCGCCGACCCAGGGCTATGTCGACCCGCGACACCCGCTGCAGCAGGCGATCCGCAGCACCCTGGCCGAGGCCGTGCAGATGGGCGAGGACCAGCTGCCGCTAGGGGTCGACGGCTGCTCGGCGCCCAACTACGCGATGCCGCTGGCGCGCCTGGCCCACCTGTATGCGCGGCTGGCGCAAGGCGGCCGCGATGCACGCCTGGGCAGCGCGCTGGGCGACCTGTTCGATGCGATGACGCAGCGGCCCGACATGGTCTCCGGCGAAGCGCGCACCGACCTCGCCTGGATGACGGCCGGCCAGGGCGACTGGGTAGCGAAGATCGGCGCCGACGCGGTGCAGGCGATCGGCATCCGCTCGGCCGGGCTGGGCATCGCGATCAAGGTCGCCGACGGCGCCGTGCGCGCCCTGCACCCGGCCACCTTCAGCGTCCTCGAACAGCTCGGCCTGCTGGACGCCCGCCGCCGCGAACTCCTCGAACCCTGGCGCGCCCCCGCCATCCGCAACGCCCGCGGCAACATCGCCGGCGAAGTCCGCGCCGTCTTCACCCTCAAGCCCGAACTCTCCCCGATTTAAGAAATCGCAAACCGGGGTCAGACCCCGGTTTTTGGCAATGTCCGACGGGCTTTTTCCAAAATTCGGGGTCTGACCCCGGTTTGCGATTTGTCAGGCGACTTCGAGGCGCAGGCGCTGGGTGAGGACATCCAGCACCTGGCCGTCGCCCCAGTAGGCCGTGTGCGACAGCGGGTTCCAGCTTTTGAGGATCCAGGTCACCACGCCCTGCCCCGCGTTGATCTGGCGGTCGTCGACCAGCGCCGCGTAGCCCGGCGATAGCGGCTGCAGCGGCCAGCCCAGGGCGTCGTCCGGGTCGTACAGGTTGATCCACTCGAAGCGCTCGGTCGGCCGCGCGATCGGCTTGATGTCCATCTGCTTGTGCGCGGCGCAGAAGATCGGGATGTTGCAGCCGGTCGTGACGAAGGAGGCGCAGGTGGCGCCGGCCAGGAAGCGCTTTTCGGGCTCGGTCAGGCGCTCGCCCAGCGCGCGCAGGGCCCAGGCGTCGACGTCTTTCCAGATCCCGGCCTGGACCCGCCCGCCGGACAGCGCCTTCTGCGCATCGTAGATGTAGCTCGACAGCACCTGCCCACCCAGCGACTGCGCCAGGAACACGATACTGGCCGACGGGTCATGCCTGGCCACGCCCAGCAGCTGGCGCGCGATCGCTTCCTGCGCCAGTTCGTAGACCGAGCCGTCGATCTCCTTGCGGTTCTCGAGCCCGGCGGCGTCGCCGAAGCCGAACAGCAGGAAGCGGCGCAGGTCGGCGTAGCGCAAGTGGGTGGTCTCGCCCACCCGCGCCCACACCGTCTCCTGGTTGGGCTTCAAAATGTCCTGGTAATACACCGAGCGGAAATCGACTCGCGGCGCCAGACCTCCCAGCCGCCCTGCCACCGCCTCGAACAACTTTTCGGCGTAGTCGCGCGGCGTTTCTCCCATCCCATGGACGGTCAGCAGTGCGGTCTGTGACATGGCGGCCTCCTCAGAAAGCTTGACTCAACGTTAAGACAATTCTGACACGATCGCTTACCAAGCATCGCTCTTTACAACTCAAGTTGCATAACATAAAATCGATAGATTCCTATCGATTCGATTGCTAATGATGTGTGATCAACCTGATTCTCCGGTCGGCGAACGCTTCTCCGCCGCGGTGCATGGCACCGCGCGCGGCTGGCGCCTCCTGATCGACAAGCAGCTCAAGCACCTGGGGATCGGCCAGGCCGGCTGGATGACCATCGCCATGGTCGCCAAGTCGACAGAACCGATGTCGCAGCGGGCCCTGGCCGATTTGGTGGGCGTGGAAGGCCCGTCGATGGTCTCGATGCTCGACCGCCTCGAGCGCGAAGGCCTGGTGACGCGCGCGCCCTGCGCCTCCGACCGCCGCGTCAAGCTGGTGCACCTGACCGACGCCGGCACCACCCTTTACCAGCAGGTGAAAGAGCAGGCCAACACCGTCCGCACTTCCCTGCTCGGCGACATCGCCCCGGCCCAGCTCAAGGCGGCCACCGAATTGCTGGAACTGCTGCGCACCCGTATCGAGGAGCAGCTTTGAGCGCAGCCCCGCCCATCAACCGCACCATGATCACGGTGTCGATCATGCTGGCGACCATCATCCAGGCGCTCGACGGCACCATCGCCAACGTCGCCCTGCCGCACATGCAGGGCGCGCTGTCGGCCTCGCAGGACCAGATCACCTGGGTGCTGACCTCCTTCATCGTGGCGGCGGCCATCGCCACCCCGCTGAACGGCTGGCTGGTCGACCGCTTCGGCCTGAAGAAGGTTTTCCTAGTGTCCGTGGCCGGCTTCACCCTCGCCTCGGCGCTGTGCGGGCTGTCGATGAACCTGACCGAGATCGTGGTCTCGCGCATGCTGCAGGGCGTGTTCGGCGCGGCCCTGGTGCCGCTGTCGCAGTCGGTCCTGCTCGACATCAATCCGAAAGAAAAGCACGGCTCGGCGATGGCGGTATGGGGCATGGGCGTGATGATCGGCCCCATCCTCGGCCCCACGCTGGGCGGCTGGCTGACCGACAGCTACAGCTGGCGCTGGGTCTTCTTCATCAACCTGCCGATCGGCGCGGTGGCTTTCTACGGCATCTGGCGCTACATCCACCCGACCAGCGCGGCGCGCCGCGTGCGCTTCGACATGTTCGGCTTCCTCACGCTGTCGATCGCGATCGGCGCGCTGCAGATGCTGCTCGACCGCGGCGAGCAGAACGACTGGTTCGCGTCGATGGAGACCTGGGTCGAGCTGGTGCTGATGCTGCTGTCCGCCGCCTACTTCATCGGCCACACGCTGACGCGCCCGGCGGGCCAGTCCTTCGTCGACTTCCGCCTGCTCAAGAACAGCAACTACGTCACCGGCCTGCTGCTGATCTTCATCGTCGGCATGGTGCTGTTCGCGACCCGCGCGCTGATGCCGACCATGCTGCAGGGCCTGATGGCCTATCCGGCCGCGCTGGCCGGCCTGGTGACGGCGCCTTCCGGCCTGGGCACGATGGCGGCGATGCTGGTGGTCGGCAAGCTGACCGGCAAGGTCGACTTCCGCCTGCTGCTGGGCGCCGGCTTCGCGATCACCGCCTTCTCGCTGTGGCAGATGACCCAGTACACGCTGGTGCTGTCGCAGGCCGACATCGTCTGGCCCGGCGTGATCCAGGGCGTGGGCCTGGGCCTGGTGTTCGTGCCGCTGTCGGCCGCCACCTTCGCGACCCTGTCGCCGCAGATGCGCGCCGAAGGCACGGCGCTGTATAGCCTGGTCCGCAACATCGGTTCCTCGATCGGCATTGCGATGGTGCAGGCCCTCCTGGTGCGCAACACCCAGATCGCGCACGCCTCGCTGACGACCCAGATCACCAGCGCGAACCCGGCGCTGAACGACCCGTCCAGCGTCTACAACATGGGCAGCCAGCTCGGCGCGGCGATGATCAACAACGAAGTCACGCGCCAGGCCTCGATGATCGCCTATGTCGACGACTACTGGCTGATGATGCTGCTCACCGCGGCCGTGATTCCGCTGCTGATCCTGATCCGCCCGCCGAAGGCCGCCAGCGCCCCGGCCCCGGTCGACGTGCACCTCGATTAATTTGGAAAGCCAGAACAAAGTGCGACACACCTCCTTCATCCTGAAAAACGCGGCGCTTGCGGGCGCGGTACTGGCGCTGCTGGCCGGCTGCATCAGCGTCCCGGCCGACACCGGCAAGCCGGCGAACATCGACCTGGCCGCGCGCGCCCGGCATGCCCCGGGCATCGTCCTCCCCGCCGATGCCTGGCCCGCCGAGCAATGGTGGCTGGCCTACGGCGACCCGCAACTCAATGCCCTGATCGCGCGTTCGCTCAAGGACAACCCCAGCCTGGCCACGGTGCAGGCGCGCGTGGCCGGCGCCCAGGCGGTGGTGCGCGCCGAGCGCGCCGACGAAGGCGCCAAGGTCGGCCTCGAGACGGGCCTGAACCGCCAGCGCTATTCCTCGAACGGCTTCTTCCCGGCGCCGATCGGCGGCAGCTGGTTCAACGACGCCAACGTGCAGCTGCGCGCTTCCTACGATGTCGACTGGTGGGGCAAGCACCGCGCGCTGGTCGCCGCGAGCCTCGGCGAAGCGAATGCGCGCCAGGCCGAAGCCGCCCAGGCCGCGCAGGCGATCGCCGCCGGCGTCGCCCAGAGCTACTTCCGCCTGCAGATGATGTGGGCGCGCCAGGACAACCTGAAGCTGCTGGCCGCCATCCAGCGCGAGATCGTGGCCGGCCGCAAGGCCCGCATCGCCCACGGCCTGGCCACCGACGAGCAGCTGCGCAGCGCGGAGCTGGACCTCGGCGTGCTGGAAGAACAGTCGGCGCGCCTGGACACCCAGGCGCTGCGCGAACGCGAAGTGCTGCGCGCCCTGACCGGCGGCGACGCCGAGGCGCTGGCCGGCCTCGCGCGCTTCAAGCCGGCGCCCGCCGCGAATGCGCTGCCGCGCGAACTCGGCATGGAATTGCTGGCACGCCGCCCGGACCTGCAGGCTTCGCGCTGGCGGGTCGAGGCCCAGCTCGGCCGCGTGGC
Source organism: Massilia aerilata (assembly GCF_042656905.1). Classification (NCBI taxonomy): domain Bacteria; kingdom Pseudomonadati; phylum Pseudomonadota; class Betaproteobacteria; order Burkholderiales; family Oxalobacteraceae; genus Massilia; species Massilia aerilata. Next base: position 37,989 of record NZ_JBHSMZ010000008.1, on the reverse strand, counting down.
CGCCAGCGAAGCCGCCTTCCGTCCCGACATCAACCTGGTCGGCGCGCTCGGCCTCGACGCGGTCTCGCTCGGCAAGCTGCTGCGCTGGCCGAGCCGCACGCCGCTGCTCGGCGCCACCCTCGATCTGCCGCTGTTCGACAGCGGCCGCCTGAAAGCGCAGCTGGGCGTGGCCCGCGGCCAGCGCGACGAGCTGGTGGCCGAGTACAACGAAGCCGTGCTGGCCGCCGTGCGCGAAGTCGCGCAGGAAGGCGCGACCCTGCAGGGCCTGGAACAGGAAGCCCGAACCCACCAGGCCGCGCTCGAGGCCAGCCGCAAGCTGGTCGCCGGCGCCGAGGCGCGCCTGAAGCGCGGCCTGCTGGAACGCGCCGGCGTGCTGCAGGCAAGGATGACGCTCCTGCGCCAGCAGGACACCGATCTGCAGCTGCTGGACGCCCGCCTGCAGACCCAGGTGGCGCTGGTGAAGGCGCTCGGCGGCGGTTACCACGCGGCGCCGGCTTCGGCGGCCGCGGCATCGAATACCAAATAAACCAAGAATCCAAGACCATGAGCACCGAAAACACCCAAGTTCCGAACAAAGGCAAGCGCCGCGTCGTCCTGGCCGGCATCACCGTCGCCTTCCTCGCCGCCGGCGCCGCCTATGCCGCCTACTACATGCTGGTCGCCTCGAAGCGCGTCGAGACCGACAACGCCTACGTGGGCGGCAACCTCGTCAACGTGTCCTCGCAGGTGACCGGCAGCGTGATCGAGATCCGCGCCGACGAGACCCAGCTGGTGAAAGCCGGCGCCGAGATCGTCCGCCTCGACCCGTCCGACGCCGAGGTGGCGCTGGCCCAGGCCGAAGCGCGCCTGGGCACGGCCGTGCGCCAGCAGCGCGAACGCTATTCCAACGTCGAGCAGCTGAACGCCGTGGTCGACCAGCGCCGCGTGGCCCTCAAGAGCGCCCAGGAAGACCTGGCGCGGCGCGCCCCGCTGGCAGCCGACAATGTGGTCTCGGGCGAAGACGTGGCGCACGCGCGCCGCGCCGTCGACGATGCGAAGGCGGCGCTGGACGTCGCGCTGAAGCAGGCGGCGGCGGCCCGCGTGGCGGTGGCCGGCGTGGCCCCGGCCCAGCACCCGAACGTGCTGGCGGCGAAAGCGGATTACCTGTCGGCCTGGCTGGCGGCGCGCCGCAACGCCATCGTCGCGCCGGTGAGCGGCTACGTGGCCAAGCGCAGCGTGCAGGTGGGCAGCCGCATCGCCCCGGGCGCGCCGCTGCTGTCGATCGTGCCGCTGGACCAGCTGTGGATCGACGCCAACTTCAAGGAATCGGAGCTGCGCGACATCCGCGTCGGCCAGCCGGCCACGATCGAAGCCGACATCTACGGCAGCAAAGTCACCTACCACGGCAAGGTGGTCGGCCTGGCGGCCGGCACCGGCAGCGCCTTCTCGCTGCTGCCGGCGCAGAACGCCAGCGGCAACTGGATCAAGGTGGTGCAGCGCGTGCCGGTGCGGATCTCGCTCGACCCGAAGGAACTGGCCCGGCACCCGCTGCGCGTGGGCCTGTCGGCCACCGTCGACATCGACATCGCCAACCAGGGCGGCGGCGCGCTGGGCACCGTCGCCACGCCGGCGCAGACCTATGCGACCGATGTGCTGAGCCAGCCCTTGCAGCAGGCGCAGATGGCGACGGATGCGATCGTGGCCAAGAACATGGCGAATTGAGTTGGCTGTAAAACCGTCGTTCCCGCGCAGGCGGGAATCCAAGTTGCACGCGTTTCGATAGCTCAAACAGAACTTGGGTTCCCGCCTTCGCGGGAACGACGGTTTAGTGTTCGGGCACCGGCACCGGCGTCAACACCCGCCCACTCCCGAACCAGCTCCGCAAATTATCCAGCATCAGCTGCGCCATCGCCGCCCGCGTCTCCCGCGTGGCGCTGCCGATGTGCGGCATCAACAGCACGTTCTCCAGCCCGAAAAAGCGCGCATCGATGTCCGGCTCCCTGTCGAACACGTCGAGCGCCGCGCCGGCGATGCGGCCTTCCGCCAGTGCCGCCAGCAGCGCCTCCTCGTCGACCAGCGAGCCGCGCGCCACGTTCACCAGGATGCCGCGCGGGCCCAGCGCCTCCAGCACGTGCGCATCGATCATGCGCGCGGTCTCGGCGCCGCCCGGCGCCGCCACGATCAGGATGTCGGCGTCGCGCGCCAGCGCCCCGAGGTCGGCCTCGAAGCGCCAGGCCAGGTTCTGGTCGCTGCGGCCGTGGTAGGCCAGCGCCACGCCGAAGGGCTCCAGGCGGCGCGCGATGTCCTTGCCGATGCGGCCCAGACCGACGATGCCGACCTGCTTGCCGGCCAGGCTGCTGGTCAGGGGGAAGCTGGCCCCTGGCCAGCGGCCTTCGCGCACGTAGCGGTCGGCCTGCGGCAGTTGCCGCAGCAGGGCCAGCAAGGCGCCGATGCACAGCTCGGCCACGGCGGCGTTCAGCACGTCCGGCGTGTTCGACACCGCGATGCCGCGGCGCGCCGCCAGCGCGAGCGGAATCAGGTCGTGGCCCACGCCATTGGTGGCGATGATCCCGAGCTTCGGCAGACGCTCGACCAGCGCGGCCGGCACCTCCAGGTTGCTGCGCGTGACGATGGCGCGGATCTCGCCGGCGCGCGACGGATCGCGCTCGAAGTCCCGGACATCGATGCGATCGAACCCGGCGTCGATCTGCGCCTGCACCTCGGGCGGGAAGCTGCCGATCTGCAGCAGCGCCGGCTTCATTGGCCGCCGACGCTCAGTTCGAAGGTGGTGACGCCGTCCACGCCGCCGCGCACATGGTCGCCCGGGTTCAGGGCGCCGACGCCGGCCGGCGTGCCGGTGAAGATCAGGTCGCCCGGCGCCAGGGTCACGAAGCGCGACAGGTAGGCGATGACGTCGGGCACCGGCCAGATCATCTCGTTCAGATTGCCTTCCTGGCGCGGCGCGCCGTTCACTTCGAGCCAGATGCGGCCTTCTTGCGGGTGGCCGGTCCATGTCGCCTGCTGCAGCGGGCTGCAAGGGGCCGAGGCGTCGAAGCCCTTGGCCATGTCCCAGGGCCGGCCATCCTTCTTGGCGACGGCCTGCAGGTCGCGGCGGGTCAGGTCCAGGCCGACCGCATAGCCCCACACCAGGTCCAGCGCCCGCTCGGGCGCGATGTTGGCGCCGCCGTCCCTCAGGGCCACCACCAGCTCGACCTCATGGTGCAGCTCCCTGGTGGCGGGCGGATACGGCAGCGTGCCGCTGGCCGGCACCACCGCGTCGGCGGGCTTGGAGAAGAAGAACGGCGGTTCGCGGTCCGGGTCGGCGCCCATTTCGCGCGCGTGGGCGGCGTAATTGCGGCCGACGCAGAAGACGCGGCGCAGCGGGAAGGTCTGGTCGGAGCCTGCGATGGCAAGCGCCGGGGTGTCGGGCGGGGTGATGACGAAGCCAGTCATGCTGATCCTTGTAAAGACAATGTCCGGGCGCACCGAGGGGAGGCGCGTCGGACAGCCTATCATAATCAGCGCGGATGAGTTGGCGCCTTAAAACGCTTCCCAGTCGCTCGTCAGCGGCGCAACACTTGTCTCGACAGGCTTGCTTAGCTGTCCACCGAAAACCTGAAGCGCGACTCGGTTTCGTAAAGTTCCCCTGGCCGCAGGATCGTCCCGGGAAAATCCGGCCGGTTCGGCGAATCCGGGAAGTGCTCGGGTTCGATGGCGAAGCCGCCGCGGAAGGGATAGGCGCAGCCCTTGCCGGCCAGGGTGCCGTCGAGGAAGTTCCCGCTGTAGAACTGCACGCCCGGCTCCTGGGTGAGCAGCTCCAGCACCCGTCCCGAGCCCGGATCGCGCACCCGCACGGCGCGCACCGGCGCGCGGCTGCCGGCCGGGCGGTCGAGCACGAAGCAGTGGTCGTAGCCCTGGCCGTTGGCGAGCTGTTCGTCCTGCTCGCCGATGCGGCTGCCGATGGTGCGCGCCTGGCGGAAGTCGAAGGCGCTGCCGTCGACCGGGCGCACGCCGCCCAGCGGGATCGATTCGGCGTCGATCGGCACAAAGCCGGCGGCGTCGATGAGGATCTCGTGGCCGAGGATGTCGCCGCAGCCTTCGATGCCGGCCAGGTTGAAGTAACTGTGCTGGGTCAGGTTCACCGGGGTCGGCTTGTCCGTGGTGGCGGAGAAGCGCACCACGATCTCGTTGTCGTCGGTAAGGCTGTAGACCACGCGGGCGTCCAGGTTGCCGGGATAGCCTTCCTCGCCATCCGGGCTGAGGTAGCGCAGCCGCAGTTCGTCGCCCACGGCCTCGGCCTGCCACAGGACCTTGTCGAAGCCGCGGTCGCCGCCATGCAGGTGGTTGTTGCCGTTGTTGGTCGCCAGCGCGTATTTGTGACCGTCAAGCACAAATCGCCCTTTCGCGATGCGGTTGCCGTAGCGGCCGATCAGGGCGCCGAAATAAGGACTGGCGCCGAGGTAGGGTTCGAGCTCGTCGAAACCGAGGGCGACGTCGGCGAAGCGGCCCTCGCGGTCGGGCACGTGGATGCGCCTGATGATGCCGCCGAAGTCGAGGATCGCGACCCGCATGCCGTGGCGGTTGACCAGCGTGTATTCGGTGACCGGCGCGCCGTCGGGCAAGCTGCCGAACGGCGCCTGGGTGATGCCTGGGGTAGAGTCGGTTTGCGCGTGCACGGTAAATCCTGTCGGTGGGCGCCGCCGGGGCGGCATGATGGCCCCGATCCTAGCACGAGGCCCGGCAAGCCCGGCGCGCCGTGGCACAATGCGGCCATGCCTGCCCAGTTCTCCGATTTTGCCAGCCTGATCGCCGCCACCGATCTCGACCTCGTCACCAGCGCCGCCCTGATCCCGGATGCCTTCCTGCTCGCCCGCGCCGGCCGCATCGAGGCCCGCTACATCCCCTTCGACTACGTGAATCCCGAGGCGCGCGTGGTGCTGGTCGGGATCTCGCCCGGCTTCGTGCAGTGGAAGAACGCGATGCGCGCCGCGCAGCAGGGCTTGCGCGCCGGCCTGCCCCTGCCCGAGCTGCTGCGCGCGGCCAAGTACACGGGCGCCTTCAGCGGCGCGATCCGTCCCAACCTGGTGGCCCTGCTCGACCACATCGGCCTGCAGCGCTGGCTGGGCATCGCCAGCTGCGCCACCCTGTTCGGCGACCATGCCCATCTGATGCACGTGACCGGGGCGCTGCGCCAGGCCATCTTCGTCGACGGCGTCAACTACAATGGCACAAATCCAAACATGCTGACCACGCCGCTGCTGCAGGAACAGCTGCTCGACTATTTCGGGCAGGAGGCGGCCCGGATCCGCGACGCCGTGTTCGTGCCGCTCGGCCCCAAAGTCGGCCTGGCGCTGAGCTGGCTGGCGCGGCGCGGCATGCTCGACGAAGCGCGTATCCTGCATGGCCTGCCCCACCCTTCCGGGGCGAACATGGAACGCATCGCCTACTTCCTCGGCCGCAAGGAGAAAACGGCTTTGTCGAGCCGCACGAACGGCGCGCAGATCGATGGCGACCGCCTCGCCCTGCGCGAAAAAATGGCGGCGCTGGGAATGGCGTCCGCAATCTAAAGACGTGCCCGCTTGCGTGCTCCATATCTTCACCGCCGCGATTACACTGAAGTCGTCCAGCATACAAACAGGCGACCATGTCATCTCTCTCGTGGGAATACAACCAGCTCACGCTCGTGAACCTTGAAGACAAGCCCGCGGCCTTCTTCAAGGCATTGATCCGCGCCAGCAGCACGGCCATCGTGATCACCGACGCGCTGCAGGGCGATAACCCGATCGCCTGGGTCAACCCTGCCTTCGAGGCCTTGTCCGGCTATGCGCTGGCCGAGGTGATCGGCCGTAACTGCCGCTTCCTGCAGAACGGCGACGCCGGCCAGCCGGAGCTGGCCGGCCTGCGCGAGGCCGTCGCCGCCGGCCGCAGTCACACCTGCACGCTGCGCAACTACCGCAAGGATGGGGACCTGTTCTGGAGCCGCATGCACGTGTTCCCGCTCAAGAACGACCAGCGCAGGATCGTCAATTTCGCCGCCTTCCTCGAGGACGTCAGCGGCGCTGTCCGCGCGCAGGCCCAGGTGACGAGTGCGCGCGAACGTCTCACCACGGTCCTGGAAAGCATCTCGGACGGCTTCTTCTCGCTCGACCGCGAATGGCGCTTCACCTACATCAACCGGAAGGGTGCGGACTGGCTGCGGCGGCCTGCCGGCGAGCTGCTCGGCAAGGTGATCTGGGACGCGTTTCCGCAAGCGGTCGGCGGTCCCTTTTACGAGACCTACCGCTGCGCTTTCGATAGCCAGGATTACGCCAGCTGCGAAAGCTATTACGAGCCGCTGGGGGTCTGGCTCGAGGCACGCGCCTATCCGTCCAGCGAAGGCCTGGCGGTATTCTTCGCCGACATCTCCGAGCGCAAAAAAGCCGAGGCGCGCCTGGTCCACATGGCGACCCACGACAGCATGACCGGCCTGCACAACCGCTTCAGTTGCCTGCGCGCGCTCGACGAGTGCCTGGCCATGGACAGCATGGTCGGCGTGCTGTTCATCGACCTCGACCACTTCAAGGAAGTCAACGACGCCCACGGCCACCGCGCCGGCGACGTCGCCCTGCGGGAGATCGGGCGCCGCCTGGCGACTTTCGGGAACGGCGAGACCACGGTGTCGCGCATCAGCGGCGACGAATTCGTGATCGTGCAGGCCAACGCCAGCGCCGAGAAAGCAAAGGCGCTCGCGGCCAGCGTGCTGCAGCGCATGGCCGAGCCGATCGCGGTCGACGAGCTGAAGGTCACGGTCGGCGCCAGCATCGGCATCGCCCTCGGCAAAGCGCGCGAGCACACGGCGGACGAACTGCTGAACAACGCCGACGCCGCGATGTACGCGGCCAAGGACAACGGCCGCCATACCTTCAGCGTGTTCTCGCCGCAGTCGGCGCAGATGATCAAGGAGCGCCTGAAGCTGCGCCAGGAAGTCTTTTCCGCGCTCGAACGGCGCCAGTTCGTGCTGTTCTACCAGCCGCAGATCAGCGCCGCCAACGGCGCCGTGGTCGGCGCCGAGGCCCTGCTGCGCTGGGACCACCCGCGCCTGGGCGTGATCGCACCCGGCGCCTTCCTGTCCATGCTCGAGGATTCGCCGGCCATCACCGCGGTCGGGGCCTGGGTCTGCGAGGAAGCCTGCCGCCAGGCGCGCGAATGGGAACTGCTCGGCTACCGGCTGCAGATGGCGGTGAACGTCTCGGCGCGCCAGTTGGCCGACGAGAACCTGCCGCCGCTGCTGAAGAGCCTGGCGGCGCGCTACGGCCTGGACACCGGCTGCATCAAGCTGGAAGTCACGGAGAGCATGCTGACCCAGGACATCGGCAAGGCCGCCGCCGTGCTGCGCTCCCTGCAGGCGGAAGGCTTCCGCATCGCCCTCGACGATTTCGGCACCGGCTACTCGAACCTCTCCTACCTGCGCCAGTTCCCGATCACCGCGATCAAGATCGACCGCTCCTTCGTGCAGGAGATCGAGGAAGACCGGCGCTGCCTGGACATCGTCAACGGCGTGATCGCCTTCGCCAAGTCGCTCAAGCTGTCGGTGATCTGCGAAGGGATCGAGACCGAGGCGCAGGCCTGCGCGATCCGCTCGACCGAATGCGACGTGCTGCAGGGCTACCTGATCGGCAAGCCGATGCCGGCCAGCGAATTCCAGGCCCTGCTGCTGGCCCAGAGCGCCACGCCGCAGCAGGCGGCCCCGGGCTGCGGCCAGCCCGATGCGGAGAACGGCTAGTCCGCGCTTCCGGTGTTGCCGGCCAGCTTGCCGCGCAGGGTCTCGAGCTGGCCCTTGAGGGCAAGCAGGTCGCCCGGCGCGCAGGCGGCCGCGCACAGCACCCCTTCCTGGATCGCCGCGGCGTCCCGGCGCAGCGCGCGCCCGGCCCCGGTCAGGCTGACCACGACCTGGCGCTCGTCCTGCGTGGATCGGGCCCGCGCCACCAGGCCGGCGCTTTCGAGACGCTTGAGCAGCGGGGTGAGGGTCGCGGAATCGAGGAACAGGCGGGCGCCGATATCGGACACGGTCACGCCCTCGCGCTCCCACAGCACCAGCATCACCAGGTACTGCGGATAGGTCAGGTCCAGCTTGCGCAGCAGCTTGCGGTACAGCTTGTTCATCGCCAGCCCTGTCGAGTACAGCGCGAAGCAAAGCTGGTCGTCCAGCAAGGGGGTCGTGTTCGGTTCGTTCGATTCCATGCTGCGATGTTAGATCGCGCGCTATCCGATTGCAAGCGATGCGGAACAGGCGGCCACGCGGTTGCGGCCGCCGGACTTGGCGTCGTACAGCAGGCTGTCGGCGGCTTCGACCCAGGCGCTGTCAGGCTCGGGGCCGACTTTGCCGGCCACCACGCCCAGGCTGAGGGTCACCATCCCCGCGGGGCTATCGCCATGCTCGATGGCCAGCGCGGCGACCCAGGCGCGGATGGCGTCGGCCACCGCCATCGCGCCTTCCAGGCCGGTCTCCGGCAGGATCACGGCAAATTCCTCGCCGCCGTAGCGCGCCGCCAGATCGCCGGGACGGCGCGCGCCGCCCGCGATCGCCGCGGCCACGTGGCGCAGGCAATCGTCGCCGGCCACATGGCCGTAGCGGTCGTTGTACTTCTTGAAGAAATCGACGTCGCACAGGATCAGTCCGAACTGGCTGCCGCTGCGGCGCGCCCGCGCCAGTTCGCCGGCCAGGGCGTCCTCGAACAGGCGGCGGTTGGCGAGCCCGGTCAGGCCGTCACTGTCGGCCAGGGTCTTGAGCGCGGCGTTTTGCTGCTCGAGGGTGGCGCCGGCGCGGCGCAATTCGTCCTCGAGCTGTTCGCGGATGCGGATCTGGCGGATCATGCGTACCCCGCCCCAGACCAGCACGGCGAGCGCGAACGCCACCACGCCGCTCATCCTGAATACCGTGCTCCACCAGTGGCCGAGGATCTCTTCCTTCGACTGCGCGCTGGCCACCACCAGCGGATAGCCTTCCAGGTGGCGGTAGCTGTACAGGCGCTCGATGCCGTCGACGGCCGAGGTCAGCATCGCGGTGCCGACCGGCCCCGCGCTGCGCATCATCTGGAACACCGGTCCCTTGCTCATGTCCTTGCCGACCAGGTCCTCGTTGAACGGGCGCCGGTACATCAGGGTGCCGTCGTCCAGCGCCAGCACGATGGTGCCCTGGCGGCCGACGTCGAAGCGGTCGTAGAAGCGCCCGAAGTAGCCCAGGTTCAGGGTCACCAGCGCGACCCCGCCGAAGCTGCCGTCGGCGCGGTCGATGCGGCGCGATACCGGGATCACCATCACCCCGCTCGAACGGCTGCGCACCGGCCGGCCGACATGGGTGCGGCGGTCGGTATGGGTCTCGTGATAGCGGAAGTAGTCGCGGTCCGAATTGTTGGCGTTGACCGCGTTGGCCAGCGCGGTCACGCGCCAGCTGCCGTCCGCGCCGTACACGAACAGGCCGTGCACTTCGGCCGAATGGGCCGCGATGTGCAGGAAGCGCTCGTGCAGGCGGTCGCCGGCCGCGCCCTCGATGCCGTCATGCTCGACCCGCTCCACGGTCTCGGCGAGGATCGCGTCGGCGATCTTGAACGAGGTCTCGGCCTGGGCCGCCAGCGCGCGCGCCATGTTCGAGGTGCTGGCCGCGGTCTGCTGCAGCTGGCCCTGGCGCGCCGACCACAGGCTCCAGGCGTACACGCCGGCCAGCAGCAGGCAGAACGCCGCCAGCAGGGCGATCGAGCGGCCCACCAGCGGGCGGCGTTTCTGGTCCAGGTGATGGAGGTGGGGCGCGGAACTCTGGGGCATCGGCAAGCGGGCTGGCTGGGATACCGGGGAGGATAGACGCCCTGTCCCGATAAGTCCAGACGCGCACGCATCCTTCAGGGCAGCTGGAACCTGTAGCCGACGCCGGTCTCCGTCATCATGTAGCGCGGCTGCGCCGGATTGTCTTCCAGCTTGTGGCGCAAATGGCCCATGTAGATGCGCAGGTAATGGGCATTGTCGGCCTGGTGCGGCCCCCACACGGCGCGCAGCAGCTGCGGTGTCGTCATCACCTTCCCCGCGTTGGCGACCAGGACCGCCAGCAGCCGGTGTTCGGTCGGCGTCAGGCGAACCGCCCTGCCCGCCTTGACCACGCTGCGGTTCTGCACGTCCACCTCGACGTCGCCGAAGCGCACCTTGCCATCGCCGCCGGTGGCCGGACCGCGCTGGCGCCGCCGCGATGCGCGCACCCGCGCCAGCAGTTCGCCGACGCCGAAGGGCTTGGTCAGGTAGTCGTCGGCGCCATGGTCCAGTGCACGGATCTTTTCGTCCTCGTTCACCCGCGCCGACAGCACGATGACCGGCACCGGCGACCACTTGCGCAGGTCGGCGATGAAGTCGACGCCGTCGCCGTCGGGCAGCCCCAGGTCGAGAATCACGATGTCGGGCTTGCGCGTTCCCGCTTCGACCAGGCCACGCTGCAGCGTCGCCGCTTCGTGCACCTGCCAACCCTCCTGTTCCAGCGCGCCGCGCACGAAGCGGCGAATGTGGGGCTCGTCTTCCACCAGCAAGGCAATACCGACAAAATCACTCATCGTGTTCCTCGATTTCCAATTCCGCGTCGAGCTCGGGCATCGCGGGCGGCGTTCCCAGCGGCAGCGCGAAAACGAAGGCTGCCCCGCCGCCGGGCCGGTTGGAGGCGTGGATCGTTCCGCCGTGCGCGCCGACGATCGCGCGGCAGATCGCCAGGCCCAGTCCCACCCCGGGCTTGGCCGACTCGCGCTCGCCGCGCATGAACTTTTCGAACACCGCCTCCTCCTGGCCCGGCGGGAGGCCGGGGCCATTGTCCGTCACCGCCATCTCGAGCCATGCGCCGCGCCGCGCCGCCGACACAGTGATCGTGGCGCCCGGCGGCGTGTACTTGCCGGCGTTTTCGAGAAGGTTGCAGAGTACCCGTTCGAGCAGGACGGCATCATACTGCACCAGCGGCAGGTCGGCCGGCACCTGCGTCTCCACGGTCCGGCCGGACAGCGCGGCGCGGCTGGCCAGCAAGGCGCTGCCGATAACCTCCTCGGCCGGCTGCCACTGGAGCTTGAGCTTGACCTCGCCGCTTTCGATGCGCGCCATGTCGAGCAAGTTCGTCACCAGCATGCTCATCCTCACCATTTCGTCGCGCAGCGCATCCGCCATGGCGCGCTGTCCCGGCGCCAGCGGCGGTGTCGAACGGGCCAGCGACTCCGCTTGCGCCATCAGGGAGGTAAGCGGGGTACGCAGGTCGTGCGACAGCGCCGCCAGCAGCGAATTGCGCAGGCGCTCCGATTCGATCTTCACCAGCGCCTCCTGGGCCACCTCGATGTAATGCACCCGCTCCAGCGCAATCGCGGCCAGCGCGGCGAAGGTGTCCAGCTGCTGGCGCTGCTCCGGCGCCAGCAGCCAGTGCGGCGTCTCCGGTTCGATCGCCAGCACCCCGCGGGTGCGCATCGGTGCCACCAGCGGCATGTAGAACACCGGGCTGCCGGGCAGCGTGTCGGTGCCCAGGCCGGCCACGGCGCCGTGGTCGAAGGCCCATTGCGCGATACCGGTATCGAGGGCGGCGATGCCGCCACCGTCGCCGCCGCCGTCCTCCGCGGGATGCAGGCGCCCGTCGGCATCCGGCAGCAGCAGGACCGTGCGCGCGCCGAAGGTGGGGCCGACGGCGTCGCGCGTGGCTTCCTGGATCTGCTCGGTCTGCAGCACGCCGGACAGCGCGCGCGCGAACTCGTACAGCGCGCGCGTCCGGCTTTCGCGGCGTGCGGCGATCCGTGCCTGGAAGCGCAGGCCGGCCGTCAGCTGCCCCGTGATCAGGCCGACCGCCAGCATCACGCCAAAGGTGACCAGGTACTGGAAATCCGAGATGGCCAGCGTGAAGCGCGGCGGCACGAAGAAGAAGTCGAAGCAGGCCACGCCGACGCAGGTCGCGGTGACCGACGGACCGCGGCCGAGGCGCACCGCCACCAGCAGCACCACCAGCAGGAACAGCATGGCGATGTTGGCCAGGTCCAGCCAGGCGATGGTCGGCGTCGCCGCCAGTGCCATGGCGAGGCTGGCCAGCAGCGCCAGGCCGTGCGCCATGACCGTCGCGCGCATCGGGACCTCGTTCAGCGCACCCTCCACCGCCGGCGGCCACCGCCTGCCATCGCGTGCCGTGTCCTTGGCCACCGCGACTTCGAGCAATTCGATGTCGGGCGCCAGGCGCGCGACGCGCCGGCTGACCGGCATCTGCCACGGCCATCGCGCCTGGCCGCGGCCGAGCGCGATCCGCGACAGGTTGTGGCTGCGCGCATAATCGACGACGGCCGGCGCCATGCGGTCGCCCGACAGCACGGCGGTGACGGCGCCCAGATCGCGGGCCAGTTTCAGCACCGTGAGGATCCGCTCTCGGCGGCCCGCGTCCAGGCGTTGCAGGGCCGGGGTTTCGACATACACGGCATGCCATTCGGCCCCAAGCTGGGCCGCCAGGCGCGCGGCGCCGCGTACCACGCCTTCCGCGTCCGGTCCGGGTCCGACGCAGGCCAGCAGCGCGGTGCCGGTCCGCCACACGGCATCGATCGATTTTTCGACCCGGTAGGCGCGCACATCGTCGCCGATCCGCTCGGCGGTGCGGCGCAGCGCCAGCTCGCGCAGCGCGATCAGGTTCCCCTTGCGGAAAAAGTTCTGGCCGGCCCGCTCGGCCTGCGCCGCCTGGTACACCTTGCCGAGCTTGAGGCGGGCCAGCAGCTCGTCGGCCGGCAGGTCCACCAGGATCACTTCATCGGCCGCGTCGAACACCGTGTCCGGCACCGTTTCCGCGACGCGCACGCCGGTGATGCCGCCGACCACGTCGTTCAGGCTTTCCAGGTGCTGCACGTTGACCGTCGTGAACACGTCGATGCCGGCGGCCAGCAACTCGTCGATGTCCTGCCAGCGCTTCGGATGGCGCGAACCGGCCAGGTTCGAATGCGCCAGTTCGTCGACCAGGACCAGGTCCGGACGCCGCGCCAGGGCAGCATCGATGTCGAATTCGCTCAACTGCTTGCCGCGGTACTCGATGCGCTTGCGCGGCAGCACCTCGAGTCCCTCCAGCAAGGCCTCTGTTTCGGCGCGTCCGTGGGTCTCGACGATCCCGACCAGCACCTTGCGGCTGGCCGCCAGCTGGCGCGCCGCGGACAGCATCGCGTAGGTCTTGCCGACCCCGGCCGAGGCGCCGAAATAGATGCGCAGGCGCCCGCGCGCGGCGCGGCGCTCCTGCTCCTGCACCTGGGCCAGCAGCGCGTCCGGGTCGCGCCGCGTTTCCTCGCCGGGAAAGCTCATGCGGCCTGCCTCATCGCATGCGCGGCGCCTGGCCGTCCAGCGCCAGGTTCAGCGCCAGCACGTTGACGCGCGGTTCGCCGAGGAAGCCCAGCGCCGGTTCCTTGCGCCGGGCCGCGATCAGCGCGCGGACCTGCGCCTCCGGCAGCTTGCGCGCCGCGGCGACGCGCGCCGCCTGGTATTCGGCCGCCGCGATGCTGATCTCCGGATCGACCCCGCTGGCCGAAGCGGTGACCAGGTCCACCGGTACCGGCGCGCGGTTGCCGGGGTCAAGCTGCTTCAAGGCGTCCACACGGGCCTTGACGGCGTCGAGCAGGGCCGGATTGGTCGGTCCCTGGTTCGAGCCGCTCGAACCGGCCGCATTGTTCGCCATCGGCGCGGTGGCCGACGGCCGGCCCCAGAAGTAGCGCGGGCTCGAGAACGGCTGGCCAATCAGGCTGGAGCCGAGCGTCCTGCCGCCGGCGTCGAGCAGGCTGCCGTCCGCCTGGTGGGCGAAGGCGGCGCGGCCGATGCCGGTGACGGCGGCCGGGTACAGCACGCCGCACAGCAGGCTCAGGGCGCCGAACATGACCAGCGCGGGACGAATGGTGGAAAACATGGTCGACTCCTTGTTCAGACGAGATTGCATGCTGCCAGCAGCATGTCGATCAACTTGATGCCGATGAACGGCAGGATGATACCGCCGATCCCGTAAATCAGCAGGTTACGGCGCAACAGGGCCGTTGCGCCGATCGCGCGGTAGCGCACGCCGCGCAGCGCAAGCGGAATCAGGAACACGATGATCAGGGCATTGAAGATCAGCGCCGACATGATCGCCGAGGCCGGGCTGGCCAGGTGCATGACGTCGAGCGCCTTCAGCTGCGGATAGCTGCCCACGAAGGCCGCCGGGATGATCGCGAAGTACTTGGCGACGTCGTTGGCGATCGAGAAGGTGGTCAGCGAGCCGCGCGTCATCAGCATCTGCTTGCCGATCTCGACGATTTCCAGCAGCTTGGTCGGGTTCGAGTCCAGATCGACCATGTTGCCGGCTTCCTTGGCGGCCTGGGTGCCCGAGTTCATCGCCACCGCGACGTCGGCCTGGGCCAGGGCCGGGGCGTCGTTGGTGCCGTCGCCGGTCATCGCCACCATCCGGCCCTCGTCCTGGTAGCGCCGGATCAGCTTGAGCTTGTCCTCCGGCGTCGCCTCGGCCAGGAAGTCGTCGACCCCGGCCTCGGCGGCGATCGCGGCGGCGGTCAGGCGGTTGTCGCCGGTGATCATCACGGTCTTGATGCCCATCCGGCGCAGCTCGGCGAAGCGTTCCTTGATGCCGCCCTTGACGATGTCCTTCAGCTCGACCACGCCCATCACGCGGGCGCCGTCGGCCACCACCAGCGGGGTGCTGCCGCGGCGCGCGGCGTCTTCGACCGTGCGCACCACTTCGGGCGGGAACGGCATGCCCTGCGCCTCGACGTGGCGCCGCACGGCGTCGGCCGCGCCCTTGCGCACCTGGCGCTCGCCGGCATCGACCCCGCTCATGCGGGTGTTGGCGGAGAACGGCAGGAACACCGCGTGCATGCTCTCCAGGGCGCGCTCGCGGATGTTGAACTTCTGCTTGGCCAGCACCACGATGCTGCGGCCTTCCGGCGTCTCGTCGGCCAGCGAAGCCAGCTGCGCCACGTCGGCCAGTTCGCGTTCGCTCACGCCGGGCGCCGGCAGGAAGGCGGCGGCCTGGCGGTTGCCGAGGGTGATGGTGCCGGTCTTGTCGAGCAGGAGCACGTCGACGTCGCCGGCGGCTTCCACCGCGCGTCCCGAGGTGGCGATCACGTTGGCGCGCATCATCCGGCTCATGCCGGCCACGCCGATCGCCGACAGCAGGCCGCCGATGGTGGTGGGGATCAGGCACACCAGCAGCGCGATCAGCACCGTGATCGTGACCGGCTGGCTGGCCACACCCGCGGCTTTCGCCACCTCGACCGAATACAGCGAGAACGGCAGCAGGGTCACCGTCACCACCAGGAACACGATGCTCAGGGCCACCAGCAGGATGGTCAGGGCGATTTCATTGGGCGTCTTCTTGCGCTTGGCGCCCTCCACCATCGCGATCATGCGGTCGAGGAAGGTCTCGCCGGGATTCGCGCTGACTTTCACGACCAGCCAGTCGGACAGCACGCGGGTGCCGCCCGTGACACTGGAAAAGTCGCCGCCCGATTCCCTGATCACCGGCGCCGATTCGCCGGTGATCGCGCTCTCGTCGACCGAGGCCACGCCTTCGACGACCTCGCCGTCGATCGGCACCACATCGCCCGCTTCGATCAGGACATGGTTACCCTTGCGCAGGTCGGTGGCCGGGCAAGGCAGCCAGCCGGTGCCGTGCTTCGGCGTGGCCATCTTCTTGGCGATCACGCTCTGCTTCAAGCCGCGCAGCGACGCCGCCTGGGCCTTGCTGCGGCCTTCGGCCAGCGCCTCGGCAAAGTTTGCGAACAGCACCGTGAACCACAGCCACACGGCGCAGGCCAGGATGAAGCCGGCCGGCGCTTCGCCATTGCCCATCAGGGCCTGCACGTACAACAGCGAGGTGACGATGCTGCCGACGTAGACGACGAACATGACGGGACTGCGCAGCTGGGTGCGCACGCCGAGTTTCTTGAAGGCGTCGGCCAGCGCCGGCCCGATCAGGCTGGTGTCGAACATGCTCAGGCGCTTGCCGCCGCCTTGCGGGCCGGCCGGCAGTTGCGCCGTCGTTGAAGAGGGGTGTTGGGACATGGGGTACTCCAATTCTTATTTTGCAAAGAGCTGCAGATGTTCGGCAACCGGTCCGAGGGCAAGCGCCGGCACGTAATTCAACACGCCGACCAGCACGACCACGCCGACCAGCAAGCCCACGAACATCGGCCCATGGGTCGGCATGGTGCCCGGCGTGGCCTGCAAACGCTGCTTGGCCGCCAGCGAACCGGCGATCGCCAGCACCGGCACGATCACGCCGAAGCGGCCGAACCACATCGCGATGGCGAGCATCCAGTTATAGAACGGCGTGTTGGCGGACAGGCCGGCGAAGGCGCTGCCGTTGTTGTTGGCGGCCGAGCTGAAGGCATACAGTATTTCCGAGAAGCCGTGGGCGCCCGGGTTGGCGATGCCGGCCTTGCCGGCGTCCGCCATCACGGCAATCGCAGTCCCTGCCAGCACCAGTACCGGGGTGACCAGGATCGCGATCGAGGTCATCTTCATCTCGTAGGCCTGGATCTTCTTGCCCAGGTATTCCGGGGTGCGGCCGATCATCAGGCCGGCGATGAACACCGCCATGATCGCGAACACCAGCATGCCGTACAGGCCGGAGCCGACGCCGCCGAACACCACCTCGCCGAACTGCATCAGCACCAGTGGCACCGCGCCGCCCAGCGGCGTGAACGAATCGTGCATCGCATTCACCGCGCCGCACGAAGCGGCCGTCGTGATGGCGGCGAACAACGCCGAGGCGTCGATGCCGAAGCGGGTTTCCTTGCCTTCCATGTTGCCGCCCGATTGCAGGCCGCTTGCCGTCTGGTCGATGCCCATCGCCTGGAGCGCCGGATGCGCCTGGTGCTCGGCCAGCATGACGCCGCCCGCCATCACGACGAACAGCACCGTCATCGCGGCCAGGATCGCCCAGCCCTGGCGGCGGTCGCCCACCAGGCGGCCGAAGGCGAAACAGAGGCCGGCCGGGATCAGGAAGATAGCCACCATCTCGAACAGGTTCGACAGCGGCGTCGGGTTTTCATACGGGTGGGCCGAGTTGGCGTTGAAGAAGCCGCCGCCGTTCGTGCCCAGCATCTTGATGGCTTCCTGGGATGCCACCGGGCCCATGGCAATGGTCTGGGTGGCGGCCGTGAGGGTTTCCATGACCGGCTGGCCCTGCGCATCTTTCAGCGGCTGCCCATCCGCACCGGTTTTCGCCTGGGTATAGGTGACCGGCTCGACCAGCTGTACCTGCTGGTAGCTTGAGAAGTTCTGGATCACGCCCTGCCCCATCAGGAACACCGCGAACACCAGCGACAGCGGCAGCAGCACGTACAGGGTGCTGCGGGTCAGATCGGTCCAGAAGTTGCCGATCGATTTGGCGGACCTGGCGCTGAAGCCGCGGATCAGGGCGAACACCACGGCGATGCCGGTGGCGGCCGAGAAGAAGTTCTGGCAGGTCAGCGCCAGCATTTGCGTCAGGTAGCTCATGGTCTGCTCGCCGCCGTAGCCCTGCCAGTTGGTGTTGCTGACGAAGCTGACGGCGGTGTTGAAGGCCGAGTCGGGGCTGACGTTGGCGAGTCCCTGCGGATTCAGCGGCAGCCAGGCCTGCACCCGCTGCAGCAGGTAGACGGCCAGGGTGCCGGCCGCATTGAAGACCAGCAGTGCGGCGGCATAAGCCTTCCAGCCCATGCCCTGCCCAGGGTCGATGCCGGCGGCGCGGTACAAGGCCGATTCGATGCGCCGCAGCCAGCCCAGGCCGCGCACGGGACCGCCCTCGGCCACGCGCGCCAGCAGGATGCCCAGCGGCCAGGACAGGACCAGCAGGATCGCGAAAAACAATGCCGGCAGCGCCAGCGAACGGATGTCCATCACAGTTCCTCCGCATTGAAAATGGCGTACAGCAGGTACACCAGCAGGCCGCCCGCAGCGAGCGTGCCGATCAGGTAAAAGAGCGTCATTTGCGCTCTCCCAGGCGGGCGCAGCCGCTTGCCATGCCCAGGATCAGGGCAGCGAACAAGACGATCGCACCGATGAAGACGAAATCCATGGCTTCCTCCTTGTGCCGGGTTGGTCAGAACGTTTTGGCGACGCTGACGACCAGCGCCTTCCTGCCGAGGAACTTGCCGTTGGCCGGCGAGGCATACGCGGCTTCGCCGGCATTGGTGCCGACGAAGGCGACCGCCAGCGTGGCGACGCCGAAGTCCCTGGTGACGCCGAGCTTGTAATCGGTATAGCTGGCGGCGTCGTTGTGGCGCACGTCCTGGCGGCCGGCGTGCAGGTTCAGGGTGACGCCCTGGCCCAGGTCGAGATTGGCGCCGAGATCCAGGTAGCCGCTGCGGCGGCTGTCGACGAAGCCGAACAGGTTGGTCAGCGCCAGCGAGTACTTGGCGTAGGCGGGACCGTAGCCCAGCTGGCCGTAGATTTCCGCCGTGTCGGCGTCGGCGAAGCCCGGCACGTGCTTCAGGCCGTTCGACGGATACACGTAGCCCAGCACGCCCACGTCGTAGCTGCCATCCGCGCCGATCTTGCCGCGCTTGCCCGCGTACAGGTCCCATTCGAGGTCGCCGTCGCCGCCCGCGTCCCTGGTCCACTTGATGGTGGACAGCCAGGTGCCGGCGTACAGGCCGCTGGGGTTGTGCGTATAGTCTGCGCCACCCTGCAGGGCCGGCTGCAGGCGGGTCTGCGAGATGCCGCGGTAGCGGTAATCAGAGGTCACGGCGGCGTTGAAGGTGACGCTATGCTCCGGCTGGGGCTCCTGCGCTTCCTGCGCATGCAGCGGCGCCGCCAGTGCGGCGAGCGTCGCCAAGGTGAAGATGGATTGATTCATGTCGGACTCTGCTTTGTTATTGTTGACAACAGGCGGTCTGGAAGA
This sequence comes from Massilia aerilata, assembly GCF_042656905.1. Lineage (NCBI taxonomy): Bacteria > Pseudomonadati > Pseudomonadota > Betaproteobacteria > Burkholderiales > Oxalobacteraceae > Massilia > Massilia aerilata. Next base: position 19,142 of record NZ_JBHSMZ010000008.1, on the reverse strand, counting down.
CCTCCTCGTAAAGCGCCGCCATCTCGGCGGCGCCGGTACTGCTTTCGATATCGCTGGCGCACCGGCCGGGCCGGTTGGCCCCCCACAGCAGCGCCGGCAGGTGCAGGATGGTGCTCGCCAGGCCGCCCGCCATCACCTGCGCCGCGTAGCTGCGTATGGCGCACAGCTCGCGCGGCGCCGGATCGTGCTCCGTCCCGGCGGTAACGAACAACACCTTCAGCCCGGGATTGAACATGCGGGCGTTGTTGAGGCGGGCGATCAGGTCGTAGCGGGCATCGACGTCGGCCTGGTCCGGGGCCAGCGGCACCACCGCGATCTGCGCCATGATCAGCGCGGCGCGGCACTCGTGGCCGTTGGCGCCGTCGGTGTCGATGACGACGTCGCCGAAATGCGGGTACAGCTGTTCCAGTTCCTCGGACAGTCCGGCAGCGCGGACGGCGCGGGCCGTCATCCTTGGCTCCAGGTGCAGGCGTTCGCGTTCCGTGGCCCATTGCCGGCAGGCCTGGCGCGACGTGGCGTCCATCAGCAGGACCTTGCGGCCGCTGCGGGCGCGCAGCAGCGCCAGGTTCTCCGCCACCAGCCCGGCGGCGGCGTCGGGCGCATATGTGGCAATGGTGACGATCATGGGTGCTGCACTCCTTGGATGTTGCGATGCGATGCAGTGTAGGAGGCTGGGCGTAAAGATTTTCTAAAAAGATGCCTGGCCCGGATAAAGGGTTTATTTACAAAATTTTTACGCGATAGCCGGTAGGATGGCGCTCATCGACAACGCATAGAGGCGGCAATTGGATTCGCAGGCAGGCAGTAAAAAGAACATGGCCGGGCTGGCGCTGGCCGCCATCGGCATCGTCTACGGCGACATCGGCACCAGTCCGCTGTACTCCCTCAAGACCGTATTCGACCCGGCGCACGGGCTGGCGCTCACGCCCGCCAACCTGACCGGCATCGTGTCCCTGATTTTCTGGGGCTTGAGCCTGATCGTGTCCTTCAAGTACGTGACGCTGGTGCTGCGCGCCGACAACCGCGGCGAAGGCGGCATCATGGCTTTGCTGGCGCTGGCTTTGGGCGCAGTGGGGCGCGGGCGCCTGCATGTGGCGCTGCTGCTGATCGGGGTCTTCGGCGCCTCGCTGTTCTATGGCGACAGCGTGATCACGCCTGCCATCTCGGTGCTGTCCGCGGTCGAAGGTCTGGAAGTCGCGACGCCGGCAATGCAGCCCTATGTGGTGCCGCTGACCATCGTCATCCTGGTCGGCCTGTATGCGGTGCAGAGCCATGGCACGGCCGGCATCGGGCGCTGGTTCGGTCCCATCATGCTGTTATGGTTCACGGTGCTGGCGGCCATGGGCATCGTCAACATCGCGCACCATCCGGGCATCCTGGTGGCGGTGAACCCCTGGCATGCGGTCCGCTTCTTCATCGAGAACCGCGGGACGGCATTCCTCGCCCTCGGCGCCGTGGTGCTGGCCTTTACGGGAGCGGAGGCGCTATATGCGGACATGGGCCATTTCGGGCGCAAGCCGATCCGCCTGGCCTGGTCGCTGGTGGCCTTTCCGGCGCTGGCCCTGAACTACCTGGGACAGGGAGGCCTGCTGCTGGCGCGTCCGGAGGCGATCGCCAATCCCTTCTTCCAGCAACTGGGAAGCTGGAGCATCTATCCGCTGGTCGTGCTGTCCACGATCGCGACGGTGATCGCCTCCCAGGCGACCATCTCCGGCACCTTCTCGATGACCAAGGAAGCGATCGCGCTCGGTTTCCTGCCGCGCATGCGCATCGTGCACACGTCCGAGCAGGAGATCGGGCAGATCTACATCCCCTCGGTCAACTGGCTGCAATTGGCGGCGGTGCTGCTGGCGGTGGTGGGTTTCGGCTCATCCGAGAAGCTGGCGTCGGCCTACGGCATCGCGGTCACCGCGACGATGCTGGCAACCACCATCCTGACCTATTTCGTGATCCGTTACCGCTGGCGCATGAATCTGCTGCTGTGCCTGGCCGCGACCGGCCTGTTCCTGGCGATCGACGCTGCCTTCTTCTCGGCCAACGTGCTGAAAATCCTGCATGGCGGCTGGTTCCCGCTGCTGCTGGGCGCCCTGCTGTTCACGCTGATGCTGACCTGGCGGAGAGGCCGCCAGCTGGTGTTCGACAACCTGCAGAAGCACGCGATCCCGCTCGACGCCTTCCTCGAATCGCTGTTCATCGCGCCACCGGTGCGGGTGCCGGGCACCGCGGTCTTCCTGCGTGGTGAAAGCGACGGCGTGCCGCATGCGATGCTGCACAACCTTTCGCACAACAAGGTGGTGCATGAGCGTATCGTCTTCCTCACCGTGCACATCGCCGATACCCCCTTCGTCGGCGAGGAAGCGCGCCTGCGGATCACGCCGCTCGGGCATGGATGCCACCAGGTCGATATCAGTTTCGGCTTCAAGGACGAGCCGGACATCCCGGGCATGCTGGCCGCCTGCGCCGGACAAGGAATGGACTTCGACATGATGCAGACGTCGTTCTTCATCGCGCGCCAGACCGTGATCTCGACCCCGGGCGAAGGCATGGCCCCCTGGCGCGAGCACCTGTTCGTGGCAATGCAGCGCAATGCGCGCGACGCCGCCGACTACTACCGGATCCCGACCAACCGCGTGATCGAGCTGGGAACCCAGATCGAGATCTAAGACCCGGCGCCGGCCACCAGCACCGAGGCCGTATTGCGCCCTGCCCGCTTGGACTGGTACAGGGCTTCGTCGGCGGCGTGCGCCAGCGCCCCATGCTCCGGATGGGCGGACCAGGCGATGCCGATGCTGGCCGAGACCTGGCGCGGCTGGCCGTCGACCAGGAAGTCGGCGCGCATCGCCTCCAGCAGCTTGTCGGCGATGCGTCCGCATTCGCGCGCGGAGCCGACCTGCTCCAGCACGATCACGAATTCGTCGCCGGCCAGTCGCGCCACGGTGTCGGTGGCGCGCACGGTGCTCGAGAGGCGTTTGGCGAATTCGCGCAGCACGGCGTCGCCGCTGGCGTGGCCCAGCGTGTCGTTGATCTGCTTGAAGTGGTCGACGTCCAGGTAGACCAGGGCCATCGCCATCGCGCTGCGGCGCGCGCGCGCGATCGCCTGCACCAGGCGTTCTTCGTAGCTGCGGCGGTTCGGCAGGCCGGTCAGGTGGTCCGAGTGCGCCAGCGCGTGCAGCTGGCGCTCGTACTCGCGCGCCGAGGTGGCGTCGGTGGACAGCACGTAGATGCCCTGCACCACGCCGTCGCGCACGTGCGGCAGGTAGGTCGTGCTGAGCACGCGGCGGCGTCCGCGGCGCTCCTCCTCGATCTCGAGGGCCGAGGCATAACCATCCAGGCAGCGTTCGAGGGCAGCGCGGCGCGGCGCGAAGAAGGCCTCGCCCATGGCTTCCGGCACGGTCTTGCCGAGCATGTCGGCGCACTTCACCCCGAACCATTCCTGGTAGCGGCTGTTGGCGAAGGCATAGCGCATGCCGGGGTCGATGTAGGCGATCAGGGCCGGCACGTTGTCGGCGATGGTGCGCAGGCGCTCCTCGCTCTCGACCGCGCGGGCGCGCGATTCGGCCAGCTCCGTCACGTCCTTCATCGCCACCACGGCGCCCAGCGCCTCGCCGTTCGCGCCCTTCAGCGCGCGGCCGCTGGCCAGCACGCGATGGGCTTCGCCCCGTGGATTCACGACCACCATCGGCGCATCCTTGACGTGTTCGCCGCGCAGGGCGCGCGCAAGCGGAATGCGGCCCTCTTCCAGCGGCGTCATGCCGTCTTCCTCGAACAGGTGATAGTGCGCCGCCCATTGCGCCGAGCCCAGGCCGGCGACGTCCATGCCGTGCAGGTCGCGCGCGGTGCGGTTGAACAGGGTCAGGGCGCCGTCGGCACCGCAGGCGACCACGCCGACGTCCACCGATTCGAGCACGGCGTCGAGCAGGGCGTTCTTGGCGTTGAGCTCGCGGGTGCGGTCCTCGACGCGGCGTTCCAGCTGCACGTTCATCTCGCGCAGGGCCATCTGGGCCGCATCGCGCGCGGCCACCAGCACGCCGCGATTCAATTCGTCCTGCACCATCTGCGCGAGGTCGCGCAGCATGCGCTTGTCGGCATCGCCGAACATGCGGGGCTGCTGGTCGATGATGCAGAGGGTGCCGAGCGGCTGGCCGTCGACGCTGTGCACCGGCTGGCCGGCATAAAAGCGGATGCAGGGCGCGCCCGTCACCAGCGGATTGCCGGCGAAGCGTTCGTCCAGGTGCGTGTCGGGCACGACCAGCAGGTCGGCCAGCGCGACCGCATGGCTGCAGAAGGACATCGAGCGCGGCGTCTCGCTGACATCGAGGCCGACGCGCGACTTGAACCACTGGCGCTGCGCATCCACCAGCGACACCAGGGCGATCGGCGCGCCGAAGGCGGCGGCGGCGATGCGGGTAAAGCGGTCGAAGCGGTCTTCCTGCGGCGTGTCGAGCACGCCGAGGGCGCGCAAGGCATTGACGCGCTCTTCTTCTGCGAGTTCCTGTTGACTGAGCATGAATCGTCCTTGCCGCCGAGCGGCCAACAAATCGACCGGCAGAATCCCGCCGGGGGATGGTCAAGCGCGAAAACACAGGCGCTTTTCCTGAGGGGAACGATTCTAGAGGATTTCAACTGAGCTGTGCAGTATACCCATTATAATTTCCACAAGGAAATTATTAAAAGAAACACAATCCATTTGCGCGATATTCGCTGTCTTCCCGCTGTGGCATGTCGGGAAACTCCTTCATGATTTGGCAAATTTGCCGATCTTCGCAAGCTGTCTTTATTCCTGCCGCCGAGTTGGGCCGGCACAACAGCGGCCATCGTCAAAGTAATCAAACAGTATGTGTGTCATCTAACCGAGCCGGAAGGGCCGGCCCCGTAAGGTAGGCGTCTTACGATGAAAGGACGGCCATGGACCCTCACCAGCAGCATCCGATCCGCCTGCGCCTGAACGGCCAGGACCGGGAATTCGACGTCGAGTCCTGGGTTACCCTGCTCGATCTCCTGCGCGAACGCGCGGGCCTGACGGGTACCAAGAAAGGCTGCGACCACGGCCAGTGCGGGGCCTGCACGGTCCTGCTCGACGGCCGCCGCGTGAATGCCTGCCTGACCCTGGCCGTCATGCAGGATGGCCACGAAGTCACCACGATCGAAGGCCTGGCCCGCAATGAAGGCGATCGCGGCGAACTGCACCCGCTGCAGCAGGCCTTCATCGCCTGCGACGCCTTCCAGTGCGGCTACTGCACCCCCGGCCAGATCTGCTCGGCCGCCGGCCTGATCGCCGAAGGCCAGGCGAAAACCATCGCCGACGTGCGCGAGCTCATGAGCGGCAACCTGTGCCGCTGCGGCGCCTATCCGCAGATCGTGCGCGCGGTGGCCCAGGTGCTCGAACTGGACGCTTCCGCCCTCGACGAGGGCAAGCCTCTCACGACCGGATCGGTGCTCGCATGAACCCGTTCAACTTTACCCAGCCGAAGGACGTCGAGGGCGTCCTTTCACAGCTCGCGAATGGCGCACGGCCGATCGCCGGCGGCACCAATTTACTGGACCTGATGAAGGAGGGTGTCATGACGCCCTCGCAGGTCGTCGACATCAACGCGATCGCGACCGCGGGGCTGGACCGCATCGAAGACGCCGGCGATGGCGGCCTGCGCCTGGGCGCGCTGGCCCGCAATGCCGATACCGCCTACCACCCGTTGGTGCGCGAGCGCTATCCGCTGCTCTCCAGCGCGATCCTGGCCGGCGCCTCGCCGCAGCTGCGCAACATGGCGACCAATGGCGGCAACCTGCTGCAGCGCACCCGCTGCGTCTATTTCTACGACGCCGGCGTCCCCTGCAACAAGCGCGAGCCCGGCACCGGCTGCCCGGCCAAGCACGGCGTCAACCGCCAGCATGCGATCCTCGGCGCCAGCGAACATTGCATCGCGACCCACCCGTCCGACATGTGCGTGGCCTTGCGCGCGCTGGACGCGGTCGTGCACGTGCGGGCCAAGGACGGCGAGCGCGAGATCCCCTTCGGCGAATTCCACCGCCTGCCCGGCGAGCGCCCGGAACTCGACAGCACCCTGCGGCCGGGTGAGCTGATCACCCACATCGCCCTGCCCGACGCCGCGCGCTTCGTGGATCACTCGGCCTACATCAAGGTGCGCGAGCGCCTCTCCTATGCGTTCGCGCTGGTGTCGGTGGCGGCCGCGCTGGACCTCGACGGCGACACCATCCGCGCCGCCCGCATCGCGCTGGGCGGGGTCGCCCACAAGCCCTGGCGCATCGAAGAAGCCGAGCGCGAGCTCGAAGGCAGGCAGGCCGGCGAGGCCGCGTTCACCGCAGCCGCCGAGCGCATCCTGCAGGGCGCGCGCGGCTGGGGTCAGAACGACTTCAAGTTGCCGCTGGCGAAGAACGCCATCGTGCAGGCACTCATGAGCGCCACGCGCGGCACCGCCTACGCCAGGGGAGAGAAAGAATGACGGACCTGATTCCAGAACTGCGCACCCCGAGCGCGCCGGAAGGCACGGGCCGCGTGAAGAGCGGCATGCATGTCTCGCGTGTGGACGGCATCGCCAAGGTGACCGGCGCCGCCAGATACGCCGCCGAGCACGAGGCGCCGGCGCTGGCCTACGGCGTGGTGGTCAGCGGCACAGTGGCCAAGGGGCGCATCAAGAACATCGACGCCGGCGCGGCCGAAGCGGTGCCGGGCGTGATCGCCGTGATCACCCACGAGAACCGCACCGTCAAGATGCGCGGCAACGACCTCGCCTACAAGGACATGACGGCGCCCGCCGGTTCCCCCTTCCGCCCTTTATATAGCGACCGCATCTTCTACAGCGGCCAGCCGGTGGCGCTGGTGGTGGCCGAGACCTTCGAGGCCGCACGCTACGCGGCCGCCCTGGTGAAGCTCAGCTACGAGGTCGAGGAACACGATACCGACATGCTGGCCAGTTTGGACCGCGCCTACGAGCCGCGCAAGATGAAGGCCGGCTTCGTGCCGCCCAGCTCGAAAGGCGATGCCGACACGGCGTACGAGGCCGCGCCGGTGAAGATCGAGTCCCAGTTCTACCACGGCGCCGAGCACCACAATCCGATGGAGATGTTCGCCTCCACCGTGGTGCTTGGCGAGGACGGCCACCTGACCGTCTACGACAAGAACCAGAGCTCGCAGAACTGCCGGTGGTATGTCTCGCACGTGTTCGGCCTGTCCAAGGACAAGCTCACGGTGCGCAACCCCTACGTGGGCGGCGCCTTCGGTTCCGGCCTGCGCCCGCAATACCAGCTGCCGCTGGCGGTGATGGCGGCGCTGCAGCTGAAACGCTCGGTACGGGTGGTGCTGACGCGCCAGCAGATGTTCAGCTTCGGCCACCGGCCCGAGACCTGGCAGCAGGTCAAGCTGGCGGCGAATCCGGACGGCCAGCTGCAGGCCATCGTCCACAACGCGGTGCACGAGACTTCTCGCCTGGAGGATTACGTCGAGGTGGTGGTCAACTGGTCGGGGCAGATGTACGCCTGCGACAACATCAAGCTGGGCTACAAGCTGGTGGGCCAGGACCGCTATTCGCCGATCGACATGCGCGCCCCCGGCGCCGCCCACGGCGTGCATGCGCTCGAAGTGGCGATGGACGAGATGGCCCATGCGCTCAAGATGGATCCGCTGGCCTTCCGCTTGAAAAACTATGCCGAGGTCAATCCGCTGGACGGCAAGCCCTATTCCACCAAGGAGCTGCGCCAGTGTTACCAGAAAGGCGCCGAGCGTTTCGGCTGGCAGGACAGGCCGCTCGAACCGCGCAGCATGCGCGACGGCGAGGAGCTGGTCGGCTGGGGCATGGCGACCGGCATGTGGGATGCACTGGTGATGGTGGCGCGCGTGTCGGCGGTGCTGCATGCGGACGGCCGCCTGGTGGTCTCCAGCGCGGCGTCCGACATCGGCACCGGGACCTATACCGTGATGTCCATGATCGCGGCGGAAGCCATGGGCCTGTCGCTGGAAAAAGTCAGCTTCCAGCTCGGCGACTCGACCCTGCCGATGGCGCCGATCGAGGGCGGCTCCTCGCATGTGGCGACGGTGGGATCGGGCGTCGCCGGCGCCTGCGAGAAGCTGCAGAAAGCCCTGCTGAAAATGGCCCAGGCCATGCCCGACTCCATCTTCAAGAAGCTGCAGCTGCGCCAGGTGGAATTCAACGACGGCCGCATCCATTTGCGCGGCGAGCCGGCCAAGGGCGTCGGCCTGGCCGAGGTGCTGGCGCATGCGGGCAAGGACAGGGTCGAGGAAAAATTCCTGATGACGCCGCAGATGCTCAAGCAGCGCAAGTACACGCGCGCCGTGCACTCGGCCGTGTTCTGCGAGGTGCGGGTCAACGAGAAGCTCGGCATCGTGCGCGTGACGCGGGTGGTGAATGCGGTGGCGGCCGGGCGCATCATCAGCGCCAAGACCGCCGAGAGCCAGATCATCGGCGGCGTGGTGTGGGGCATCAGCCAGGCCTTGCACGAAGAGACCTACACCGACCACCGGCTGGGCCGCTTCATGAACCACAACTTCTCGGAATACCACGTCGCCGTGAACGCCGACATCCACGACATCCAGGTCATCTTCGCCGACGAGGACGACCGCGTGGTCAGCAAGCAGCTGGGCGCCAAGGGCGTGGGCGAGATCGGCCTGGTGGGCGTGTCGGCGGCGGTGGCGAACGCGATCTTCCACGCCACCGGCAAGCGCCTGCGCAGTACGCCGATGTCGCCGGACAAGCTGCTGCTGGGTGACCAGGAGGTGCCGGTGCGGAAGCCGCCGCAGTTCGAGTAGCCGCTTCGACTGTGGCATCATCGGCGTCTGCGAGGTCAACCGGAGACGCCGATGAAACGCTTCCTGCCGCTGTTTGCCGTCCTGCTGTCCGCCTGCGCTTCCGCGCCGGCTCCCGCCCCTTCCGATCAGGAGATCGCCCAGCTCATGCAGCGCGAACAACTGCAAGGGCTGGCCCTGGCCGTGGTCGACGACGGCCAGGTGAAGAGCGTGCGCACCTGGGGCTGGCGCAACGCGGAGAAGAAGCTGCCGCTGCAGAAGGACACCATCATGTACGGCGCCTCGCTGACCAAGGCCGCCTTTGCGTACATGCTGCTGCAGCTGGCCGACGAAGGCAGGCTCGATCTCGACGCGCCGCTCGAACGCCTGCTGCCACGGCCCCTACCGGAGTACAAGAAGCCCTTCGATTACGCCGACCTGGCCGGCGACGAACGCTGGCGCCGGATCACCCCGCGCATCCTGCTGACCCATTCGAGCGGCTTCGCCAACTTCCGCTGGCTCGAGCCGGACAAGAAGCTGCGCTTCCACTTCGATCCGGGCGCGCGCTATGCCTACTCCGGCGAAGGCTTCTATCTGCTGCAGCTGATCCTGGAACAGGGCCTCGGGCTGGACACGAAAGCGGAGATGCAGCGCCGCGTGTTCGACCGCTTCGGCATGCGCAACACCAGCATGCAGTGGCGCCCGGATTTCGCGGCCAACCTGGCCGACGGCTACGACGAACACGGCAAGATGGCGCCGCACGACGAGCGCAGCAATGTCCGGGCGGCCGGCTCGATGGACACCAGCATCGAAGACCAGGCCAGGCTGTGGGCCGGCATCGTGCGCGGCGACGGCCTGAGCCCGGCCTCGCGCGCGGCGCTCAGCAAAGGCTGGCTGCCGATCGTCTCGCGACACCAGTTCCCCACGCTCGAGGAAGGCAGCGCCGCCTGGCCGCAGTGGCTGGCCGCCGGCCTGGGCGTCGTCAGCTTCCAGGACCGCAGCGGGCCGGCCTGGTTCAAGGGCGGCCACAACGACACCACCGCCAACATGGTGATCTGCCTGGATGCGAAGCGCCGCTGCGTGGTCATGCTGTCCAACGACGTGCGCGCCGAGCGCATCTACCCCGAGCTGGCGCGGCGCGTGCTGGGCGAGAACGACATGCCCTGGGCCTGGGAGTACAAGGGCTCAAGCCCCAGGTAGCAGTTCAGAACTTCGTCTCCAGCATCGCCCGCACCTGCACGAAGGTCGGCGTGAAGGTGGTATCGGTCAGGCGGCTGCCGTCGCCGCTGACGTAGGTGGAGGCGGTCACGTTCTCCTGGCGCAGGGTGTTCGCCAGCGACATGCGCAGCTGCACCTTGGGCGTGAACTTCCACAGGCCGTACAGATCCAGCGCGCGCTTCACGCCGGCGTAGCCATACTGGTTTTGCGAGATGCGCACCGGGCCGCCGTTCTGGAAGCTCAGGCTGCCGCCGAAGGTGGCCGGCAGGCCGTCGAACTTGTAGTCGAAGCCGAAGGTGCCGCTCAAGGGCGTCTGCTGGTCCAGGCGGTTGTCCGGGCCCGGCACCATGGACAGGCTGGACCAGCTGCGCGAGACGTTGGCGCGCAGGTCCAGCGCCGGCCAGCCCGGGAACATCTGGCGCAGCGGCAGCTTGGCCTCCAGCTCGATGCCGCGGGTATTCGCGGCGCCGTCGTTCACCGGCATCGATACCCACAGGCCGTCGATGAAGAACACCCGCGAGTGCGTGATGTCGTCGATGTGGCGCACGTAAGTGCTGGCGCTCAGCAGGCCGCCGCCCGGCAGGTAGTGTTCATAGGCCAGGTCCAGGCCCCAGGCCAGTTCCGGCCTGAGCTGCGGGTTGCCCATGGTGTCCGGGGTGGTCGGGCTGTTGTTGGACGCGATGCCGCGGCGCGGCACCAGGGCGGCCAGGCTCGGCGCCTTGTAGGTGCGGGTGATGCCGCCGCGGAGCTGGTCGTTCTTCGAGCCCGGGATCTTGTACAGGGTCTGGAACACCGGGCTGAAGACGCTTGACTTGTTGTCGATGGCGGCATAGCTGTTGCCTTCGCTCTTGTTCTGGATGCCTTCCCAGCGCAGGCCGAAGTACACCGACCATTGCTTGGTCACGCTCCATTCGTCCTGGGCGAACATGGCAAGGCGGCGCACGGTGGCGTCGAAGCCTTCGTCGCGATTATTGATAGGCGCGCCGACCGTGGTGGTCTCCAGCTGCAGGCGGGCTTCGTTGCGCAGGCTGTAGGCGCCGTCCCAGCCGAGCGCGATCGCATGGCCGTCGCCGACCGGACGCGAATACTTGCCGGTGCTGCTCCAGCCCTTTTCGGTGACGTCGTTGGCGATGTCGCGGTCCAGCGCCAGCACCTCGTTGGCGTAGTACTGCTGCTGGCCGACCTTGCTGTCGCGGTGCGCGTAATTGACGCCGAACTTGGCGTCCAGCTTGGCGCCCTGCTCCAGGCGCTTGGTCCAGGACAGGTCGCTGCGCAGCATTTCCATCTTGTTCTCGGCGTCGGTGGCGGTGGCCACGTAGCGCGGCGGCGCGCCCAGCGAGGTCACCACGGTTTCCGGTGCGTCGCCCTTGGAACGGGCGATGTTGATGAAGTTCTGCGAGGTGATCACTTCGCCGGGAGCGATGTTCCAGTTGATGCGCGGCGACAGGCCAATGCCGAGCAGGCGGCCGCGGTTGCCGTCGTCGGCGACGCGGTGCAGCACTTCGCGGCCGGCCGCGTCGTAGCCTTCGGTGACGATGTGCGAAGGACGGTCCTGGCGGCCGTACAGCAGGTTGCCGCTCATCGCGTACGACATCTTGCCGCTCTTGTCCGACAGCTGGAAGGTCGACACCGCACCGTAGGCGCCGTGCTCCGCCTGGACGCCGGTCTTCAGTTCGCGCTGCGCCGTCTGCACCTGGCGTTTCAGCACGATGTTGATGCCGCCGGCGATGGCCTGGGTGCTGTACTCGGCGGTGGCGGCGCGCATGATCTCGATGCGCTCGACCATCTCCGGCGACACCTGGTCCAGCGAGAAGCCCGGCGGCGCCGGTTCGCCGTTCAGCAGGATCTGGGTATAGCCGTTGCCCAGGCCGCGCATGCGGACGTCGCCGCCGCGGCCCTGCACGCCGCCCACGGTGATGCCCGGCAGGCGCTTCAGCACCTCGCCCAGGGTCGTATCGCCATGGCGCAGGATCTCTTCCTGGTTGACGACGATCTTGGTGGCGGTGTCGTCGCGGCGCGCGTCATAGGCGGCGGCCTGGCCCTTCACCTCGACCTTCTGCATCTGGGCGGACTTGTCGGCGGCCGGCTTGTCGGCGGTGGTGGCCTGCTCCGCCGCATAGGCGCTGAACATGCCGAAGATGACGGGGGAAGCGAGCAGCAGGCGGACGAGGGTGTTCGTATTCTGGCGTGACATGGTTCTTGTTGTCGTGGCGATGAGCGGTTGATCGAGCCCGCATCATGCCCTCCGGTAAGTACAGCGGACAGGCCAATGCGACGAAGTGCCGAAAACCGGGCGCGAAATGCTGCATGGCGATATGTACGGTTGCGCACTGTCGGAAGGCTTTACAAATTTGTGACGTGGAATCACAAATCATTGTTAATTTCTTTTGCAAATCAAGAACTTGAATATGCAGGCGCAATACTTGCTTGTTAAATGGAATCTTTTTTGGAGACACAAAATGTTGCGCAAGATTCTCTGTTTGGCCGCCACCGCCCTCTTCACCCAGGCCGCTTCGGCGAATGTCGTCTATACCTGGCAGCAGGTGGAGCATGTTTCGACCATGCCGGATGGACTGCATCTCGAACTGATATTCAGCGACGCTGCTGTCGCCAAGCGCAACCTGACACTCGACTTTGCAAACCTGTGCTCGTCGGCCGGTTACTGCGAGGAACAGCAGGACAGCCTGATGTCGCTGCGCTACTGGTATGCAGGGCCGGACGGCGACAAGGAATGGAACCTGATCGATTACAAATACCGGGATGAAGCCTTGGACGGCTACCAGCAGTTCTCGATGTCGCTGCAATTCCTGGAAGATGGCCACCTGAGCGGCTCGATCATGGCGAATAGCGGTTTTTCCGATTTCACCATGCAGAGCGACGGCACGATGTTCACGATGATGGAGGCACACAGCGACGAAGGGGAAGGCTGCGGCTTTGCCTATAGTCCCTGCAGCGGCGAACGCGGCCTTTTGCTAAGCAGCGCTGCCGTCCTGCCGCAGGCCCAGCGGCTGCCGGAACCGGGCAGCCTGGCCATCCTGGCGGTGGGCGGGCTGGCCGGCTGGTTTGTGCGCCGCCGCGGCGCCATTCGCAAGCGCACAGCGCGATAATCGACGCCGACGCGTTGCCGGTCCAGGCCGGTAACGCGTATGGATGAGACTAATTGTTACAAATCGATGCTTGAACTTCTCGTGGGAGTCGTCATCCATCCATTAGGAGGATACCCAATGAGAAGTGCACTGCTCGTAGAACATGATCCTGTGGCCTGTGGGGAAATCGCTACCCTGCTGAAGTCGCTCGGATACATCGTGGCGACCACCGACAGCCCACGCGCTGCCCTGAACACGGCACAGACGGTGCGCTTCGACCTGATCCTGACCTATACCACCTTCAACGCGGACGACCGCCGTTCCTTCATCGGCGAAATCACCCGGCTGGCGCCCCAGGCCGCGGTGGTCCTGCTGCTCGATCACAAAACCCATGTCCCGCATTACCACGCGGGCCGCATCGCCGTGCTGCCCAAGCCGGTCACGCTGCGCGGACTGCGCCGCGTGATCGAATTCGGCATCGACGGCAACGGCGCGATGCCGGCCTATGCGATCCAGGCGGCGCCGCGCGAGGAGCGCCGCAGCGGCGGGCCGCGGCGTGCGCGGGGGCGCTGAACAGACCAATCGCCAGCGCTCTGCGCAGCGCACCTATCAGATCGAACGGGTTACAAGAAATGCAAGTTGGCTAAGCTGATCGCTTTTGCTGCTTCCCTTGCCTCCCATGCCGCTCAATCGAATCACGCTCACGCTCCTGCTGGCGCTTGGCGCCGCGCACGCCCTCGCCGCCCCCGATGAAGAAAAGCTCGGCAAGGCCCAGGGCTACCCGGTCGGGAATGCCAGGAACTGGTTCTACGACGAAGCCGTGCGCGTCGGCTCCTTCAGCAACCAGGGCGAGATCGAAGGCATCTTCGGCGGCAAGGCCAATGTGCTGGCCGCGAGCAGCGCGCCAATGCCGCTGCCCAAGCTTGATACCGAGCCGCGCATCCGCTGGACCGCCGACCACGGCAGGTCCCTGAGCATCGACGACTACCTGGCGCGCGAACGCGTCATGGGCCTGCTGATCATCAAGGACGGCGTGGTCCAGGTCGAACGCTACCAGTACGACCGCAGCCCGGCCCAGCGCTTCGTCTCGAACTCGATGGCCAAGTCGATCGTGTCGATGGCGGTCGGCATCGCCCTGCAGGAAGGGAAGATCGCCTCGCTCGACGATCGCGCCGACAAGTACGCGACCAGGATGGCCGGCACCCTGTACGGCGAAACGACGATCCGTAACCTGCTGCGCATGTCCTCCGGCGCTCACTTCGAGGAACGCTACGACGGCAAGGACGACCTCGAACGCTTCGGCCGCGCCGTGATCCGCGGCGGCGTCGAGGAAGCCGCCAAGCTGATCACGGTGCGCGACGCGCCGCAGGGCACCCGCTTCTCGTATGCCAGCGCCGAGACCGAAGTGCTGGCCGGCGTGCTGCGCGGCGCCACCGGCATGAGCCTGAGCGACTACCTCGGGCCGCGCCTGTGGCAGGTGATGGGCGCCGAGACTTCGGCCCTGTGGCGCGCCGAGCGCACGGGGCTGGAGCGGGCCGCCGGCAACTTCAACGCCACGCTGCGCGACTACGGCCGGCTGGGCATCGTGCTGGCCAACGACGGCATGCGGCCGGACACGAAACAACAGCTGATCCCGCGCGACTACCTGCTGGAAGCCACCGACTGGCGCCGCGCACCGGCCGCCTTCCGGCCGCGCACGGCCACGCCCTACTACGGCTACAACTACCAGTTCTGGACCTTCCCGACCGACAAGCGGCGCTTCGCCATGCTGGGGGTCTACGGGCAGATGATCTTCGTCGACCCCGAACTCAAGCTGGTGATGGTGCAGACCACGGCGAATGCGACGGCCAAGGCCGGCGAGACGACCCTGGGCAAGAATGCCGATGCTTTCTGGCGCGGCGTGGTCGAGCACTACGGCAGCTGGTAACAGCCGCCTTTCTCAACGGCGGTCGATGCTCGCAACGAGCCCCGGCCTGCCCTTGCGGTCGAAGGCCGCCACCTTGATCAGGCCACGCTCGGTAATCGGCCCGGTCACCGGCTTGCTGGCGGCGCTGGGATCGCTGCCGTCGCTGGTGTAGCGTAGCGTGATGCCGGGCAGGACGTGGTTGACCAGCAGCTGCTCGCCATCCAGCAGCAGGCCCGGCGGCGCGATGCGGTAAGCGACCGCGGGCTGCTCGAGATCGAGGCGCGGCAGCACGCGCTGGCCCAGCGCATTCACGAAGCCCGACCACGCCTGCCGGTGCAGCGCGGCCGACCTGGCCGGATCCGTTTCGAGCGCCCAGGCCGGGTCGGCGGCCCAGGCCCGCTCCGCCAGCGCGATCAGGCGCGGCATGACCAGGTAGTCGAGGCGCCCGTCATCGCGCACGGTCTCGCTGAACAGCGTCGCTTCCAGTCCGCGCACATGGCCCTTGCCGTAGTCGGTCAGGCCATCCTTGTCCGCGCGTGCAGTCTCGCTCAGATTCCGCAGCATATCGAAGGGGACGAAGTCGTAGACGGTATCCAGTTCGACGTAATCGTTCCAGTTGACGCCCGGCTCCTCCGGATTCGGATTGGCCGCCATGTCCAGGTACATGTTTGATACCGGCGCCAGCACGATGTCATAGCCGCCGTTGGCCAGGCGGTTGGCGAGGTCCTCGGCGCCGCGCGTGTTGTTCCAGACCCAGGCGGTGAAGCCGCGGGTCGTGAAGCGCGGATTCGGAATCAGCTTGCTGCGGCCGGCCAGCCTGGTCTTGCGCGCGGCCAGCTCTTCCCAGCCCGAGGTCGACACGCCATGGCGGCGCAAAATGCCGTCGACGCGGTCGTAGAAGTAATCCCACAGGTCTTCGGTGGTCGCCAGCTTTTCCTTCTTCATGCGCGCGAGGCTGGCCGGCGACTTTTCCCAGGCGCCGTTGGCCAGCTCGTCGCCGCCCATGTGGATGGTCCGCAGCGGCACGCCGGCATCAAGGTGCAGCGCCACGATCTGCCCGACCACATGATCGATGAAGCTGAAGGTCGAATCGAGACCGGGGTTGATGACGTTGTCGGTGAAGTACTGCGCCGAGCTGTAGGTCGACCGGTCCTCGAGATCGTTCAGCAGATACTTGGCCGCATCCTTGCGCCCTGCCGCCTTCATGCGGCGGTAGCGCGCTTCCATCGCCTGCACGGCGGCGCGCATGTGGCCGGGCATTTCGATTTCCGGGATCACCTCGATGTGGCGCGCCTGTGCGTAGCGCAGGATGTCGATGTAATCGGCGCGGCTGAAGTAGCCGCTGCCGCTCGGATCACGCGGATCGGGGCCGGAACCGTAGGCCGGCTGCAGGCGCACGCCCGGGCGCGCAGCGTGGCCGCGCACCGCACCGATCGCCGTCAGTTCCGGCAGGCCGGCGATCTCGAGGCGCCAGCCTTCGTCGTCGGTGAGGTGGAAGTGAAACTTGTTCAGCTTGAAGCGGGCCATCAGGTCCAGCCATTTGAACACCGTCTGCTTGCCGTGGAAGTTGCGGGCGACGTCGAGCTGGAAGCCGCGGTAGCCGAAGCGCGGGGCGTCGACAATGGTCAACTCGTTCAGCGCCTGCTCCTTGGCGCCGGGCAGCGGCAGCAGGTCGCGCAGGGTCTGCAGGCCGTAGGCGACGCCGGCGGCGCTGTTGCCGACGATGGTAATGCCGCTGTCGGCTTGAATCGTCAGGCGGTAGGCTTCGGGCGAGGCTTGTCCCTGCACCGTGCCGACGCTCAATTTGAGTAGCGGGCCTTTATTTGCCGGCAGGGTTTGCGGGAACAGGAAGCGTGCCAGCGCGGCTTCGTTTTTCAAGGCGGCCGGTGCTTGTATGGCCGGCTGGGCGTTCAGCAGCAGCTTGCCCTCGCCCGGCTGGATGTGCAGAGGCGTCGGCAGCACCGGCGGCACCTCGTTCGCCGGCAGCAGGTCGGCCTGGGCGTTGCGGCGCCAGGTGTCCGCGGGCGTTACCACCGGCTTGTGGCCGCTGGTGCCGCGGTCCAGCTGCTCCGGGCGCGTGAGCGGCAGCAGCGCAAAGTCTTCGATCGCCACGCCGACGTCGGGCGCCGCATCGTAGACCAGGTAGAAACCGACCGGCGCTTTCGACAGCTTGATGACCAGGCCCGCGTAGTTGTAGTCGATGGCCAGCGTCTGCCCCGGCGCCACGCCCTTGAAGCCAGGACCAGGACGCAGGCGGAACAGGGAGCCAGCGACCTGCTCCAATGTTAAATTGCCTTGTAGCGGTCCTGGCTGCAGGCGGTCCAGGCAGTTGAAGTACAGCGACCAGCCCTGCGCCGGCAAGGGCTGGCTGTCATGGTTGGTCAGGATCAGGCGGGCCTGCGTACGCCCGTGCGGGGCCTGGGTGGTGAACAGGTTGCGCTGCAGGTCCCAGCGCAGCTGGAGCTTCGCGGCGCTGGCATATTGGTTCAGGTTCGCGGGCGCTTGTTGCGTTGCGGGGGCCGGCGCTTCCGCCATGGCCATCGGCGTGGCAAGCGCCATCAACAAGGCCAGCGCGCGCGCAGCCAGTGGTCGGTGACTCAAGTTGATCTCCAATTAGCGCCAGCTGCGGATCTTGTGGCCGGCCGCGGCATACCACAGGATCAGTGCATAGCAAGGCAGCATCAGCCAGTAGGCGCTGCGCGGGGTGACGATGTCCGACAGATGGCCGTACAGCAGCGGCAGCAGCGCGCCGCCGGCGATCGCCATCACCAGCACGGCCGAACCGCTGGCGGTATGGCGGCCCAGTCCCTGCAGGGCCAGCGGCCAGATGGCCGGCCACACCATCGCATTCGCGAGGCCGAGCAGCGCCAGGCACATGACGGTGTTGGGCACCAGCGGCGCACCGGTCCAGCCCAGCAGCGCCTGCGACAGGCCACTGTCATGCATCGAACCTGTGGCGACGCCGACCGTCAGGAGGACGCCGACCAGGCCCGATAACATCAGCGCCCGCTGCTGCGACAGATAGCGCGGAATCGCCACCACGCCGACCAGGTAACCGATCACCATGCACACCATCGTGTACGAGGTCAGCACGCCGAAATTCGCGACCTTCAGCTCATGGCCGTACAGGCCGATCGTATCGCCGGCGATCACCTCGACGCCGACATAAGCGAACAGCGCCAGCGCGCCCAGCACCAGCTGCGGGAACTGCAGCACCGAGGTCGCATCGATGCGGCCATCGGCGCCATCGACTTCCGGCGGGATCTCGCGCAGCTTCGAAAAATGGATGAACACCATGATCGCGAACAGCGCCGCGGCCATGCAGGCATAGGGGAAGACCAGGCGCTCGGCCAGCACGTCCTGGGAGGCGGTATCGATATTCTTCAGCATCAGGCTGGCAAAAATGAGCGGCACGACGATGCCGGCGCCTTTGTTAAACAGGCCCATGATACTGATGCGCATGGCGGCGCTTTCGCGCGGGCCGAGGCAGACGATGTAGGGATTGATCGCGGTCTGCATCAGGGTCATGCCGGTGGCCAGCGTGAACAGCCCGGCCAGGAACAGCTCATAGTGCCGGCTCTGCGCGGCGGGAATGAAGAGCAAGGCGCCGATGCCCATGATGCCCAGGCCGAGCGTCATCCCCTTCTTGTAGCCGACCCGTTTGAGTACCGCCGCCGACGGCAGGGCCATCACGGTGTAGGCGATGCAGAACGCGAAGGTGACCAGCAGCGCCTGGAAGTTGGTGAGCTGGCAGACGATCTTCAGGAAGGGAATCAGCGAGCCGTTCAGCCAGGTGACGAAGCCGAGGATGAAGAACAGCAGGCCGACGAAGAGCATGCCGGTGATGACGTCGCGGGTCGAGCTGGTGGCTTGCTGTTCTTGCGGGCTTGCGCTGAGTTCCATGCTCGGTGCCTTGGAATGTTGTCGAGATTCGATGCTAGCAGTAGCTTTATAGCAAGTCTAGCGTTAGAGGGATTGTTGGGGGATGTCTCGTTTGCTCTAGTAAACAAGATCCTCTTCCGGGCGAACTTATGAGCCATAGCGCCTTACGTTGACTCCACCCAAATACCGTAGATCAGCTCAGAGTAACAATGCGCTCTTGAATCCGCTTGATGTTGCCCCGCTATTCCCGGACACAGCCTGATGCTTAGTTAGCGTCAGTTTTCAGAGCCTGACG
>NZ_JBHSMZ010000007.1:0-97778 GCF_042656905.1 Massilia aerilata | reverse complement strand
GGTCAACGTGACCAATGGTGCCGACGTTGACGTGCGGCTTGGTCCGTTCGAATTTACCTTTTGCCATTCTTGACTCCTAAGATCCTAACGATTTTTTGAAAATACCAGGCACGCCTGACGGTCGGGTACTGCTGACTGCCGTTTTGAATTCTGGTGCCCTTGACGTGGATTGAACACGTGGCCTCTCCCTTACCAAGGGAGTGCTCTACCACTGAGCTACAAGGGCTGATTTGAAACTGGAGCGGGTGAAGGGAATCGAACCCTCGTCATAAGCTTGGAAGGCTTCAGCTCTACCATTGAGCTACACCCGCACGAGGTACTTCTCAACTCAACTGCTTTCGATTCACAACACGATCAACGCTTTTTGGTGGTGGGGGCTGGATTCGAACCAGCGTACTCAGAGAGGGCAGATTTACAGTCTGCTGCCTTTAACCACTCGGCCACCCCACCGCGAAGAACCGCAGAGTATGAAGCACGGACAAACTTCTGTCAACTACCGTTTCATCAGAACTGATCTGACTCACATAGTGTCGTTGCTTCGGGGCGTGATTGTAGCGACCCGACCGCAACTCCGCAAGGGCTGTTTGTAGAAAGTTCATCTCAAGCGCCCCGTATCGACGGAAGCCGCTAGACTGCTCCCAAACACGGGGTCGAGCATGGTCCGCATTCCACCGCGCGGTACGGCACGTTGGCACTGGTCGCAGCTGCTGCTGGCGAGTCTGTTCGTCGTCGGCATTTATGTGGCCATGCACTTCATCAGCGACGCCCTCGACCTGCCTCCCGGCTATGCCACCCCGGTCTTCCTGCCGGCCGGCGCCGGCTTCGCGCTGGCGGTCACGACCGGCTGGCGCATCCTCCCCGCGATCGCCCTCGGCTCCGCGCTGCTGCACCTGCCCGGCGCCTGGCTCGGCCCCGACGCCACCCCCTCCGCGGGCGCCGTGATCCTGGCCGTCACCACCGCCGGCTCGGTGCTCCAGGCCTGGCTCGGCGCCAGGTGGTTCCGGCGCCTGGCGCGGTCGGCGCTGGATTCGGCGCGCGACGTCGGCCGCTTCCTGCTGCTGGCGCCCCTGATGTCCCTGATCAACGCCAGCATGAGCGTGTCCACCCTGTACTGGCTGGGCCTGGTGCCGCAAGTGGAAGTGTGGCCCAACTGGGTCAACTGGTGGGCCGGCGACACCATCGGCGTGCTGCTGGCGGCGCCGCTGGTATGGATCATCTGCGGACGCCCGCGCCCGCTGTGGCGCAGCCGCGCCCTGCCGGTCGCCCTGCCCCTGATGCTGGCGGCGGCCGCCGTGGTGGCGGTCTACGAACAGGCCGTCAAGTGGGAAACCGAACAGCACCTGCAGCCCTACCGGCTCAAGGCCCAGCAGGTGGCGGACAACCTGCAGGCCGAGCTGAACGAGCACGAACGCTTCGTCGGCACCTTTGCCAGCAGCCTGGGCGCGGAAGACAAATACATGCCGCGCGACAAGTTCCTGCGCATCGCCAGGGGCTATGTCGATGGCCGGCGCGACATTGTCGGGCTCAACTGGATGGTGCCGGTGAGCGGCGCCGAGCGCAGCGCCTTCGAGGCCTGGGTACGCGCCGAGGTCGACAAGGACTTCGCCGGCGTGCGCGAACTGGGTCCCGACCGCAAGGCGCGGCCGGCCGCCGAGCGCGCGCTCTACCTGCCGATGCTCTATACCTGGCCGCCCGCCAACAGCTTCATGCGCGGCATCGACTTCATGACGGCGCCGGGGCGGGCCGAGACCACCCGGCGCGCATGGCTCAGCACCCGGGCGGTGGCCTCGCCGCCGCTGCAGCTGGTCACGACCGGCAACACCGGGATCTTGCTGCTGCATACGGCCGGCGAGCCCGGCCGGGCGCCGGCCGGCATGCTGGCCCTGGTGCTGGACGCGCATGCCTTCGTCGAGCAGGCCGTCAGACGGAGCGGCTTCGGCGGCTTTGCCTACAGCCTGGCCGACGTCAGCGACGGCAAGCCGCATGCGCTGGTGGGCGACTTCCTGCGCCCCGGCCAGCGCGCCGATTACCGGGTAGGACTGTCCTACGGCGGGCGCGCCTATGCGCTGCGGTTTTCGCCGACGCCCGCCTACATGGAACAGCAGCGCGGCCTGGTCAGCTGGACCGTGCTGACGTCCGGCCTGCTGCTGACCGCGCTGCTGGGCGCCCTGATGCTGCTGACCAGCGGCGAACGCGCCGCGGTCGAAGCCAAGGTGGCCGACCGCACCGCGCGCCTGCGCGACCGCGAGGCGCGCCTGCAGGCCATCCTCGACAATGCGGGCGACGCCATCGTCACCGTCGACGCCGGCGGCGTGGTGGTGTCGGCCAACCCGGCCACGGCGGCGCTGTTCGGCTACCCGCTGCCCCACCTGCAGGGCCTGGACTTCACCACCCTGGTGCCGGGCGCCGCCGGCGAAGACGGCGCCGGGCTGCTGCGGCGCCTGGACGGCGCGCCGTCCGACGAACGCGAGCTGAACGGCATCGACGCGCGCAGCGAACCCTTCCCGCTGGCGGTGTCGGTCTCGCAGGTCAAGCTGCCGGGCGAGCGGATGTATGTCTGCATCCTGCGCGACCTGACCGAGCAGCACCGCTCGCAGGCCGACATCCACCGCCTGGCCCACCACGACCCGCTCACCGGCCTCGAGAACCGCGCCGCGCTCGGCATGCGGCTGGCGCAGCAGCTGGCCCTGGCGCGCCGCGCGAACGCGCCGCTGGCGGTGCTGTTCATCGACCTCGACCACTTCAAGAAGATCAACGATTCGCTCGGCCACCAGGCCGGCGACCAGCTGCTGGTGGGCGCCAGCGCGCGCATGAAGGACCTGCTGCGCGACGCCGACACCCTGGCGCGCCTGGGTGGCGACGAATTCATCATCGTGCTGGCCGGCCCGCTCACGCCGGACAGCGTGACGGCGGTGGCGGTGCGCCTGGTCGAATCGCTGCAGCAGCCGTATTACCTGGGCGGCATCACCGCGCACAGCGGCGCCAGCGTGGGCGTGGCCCTGTTCCCGGACGACGGCGAGGATGCCGACACCCTGGTGCGCCACGCCGACATGGCGATGTACGCCGCCAAGCGCGAAGGCCGCGGCAATTTCCAGTTCTTCTCGCCGGCCATGAACGCCGCCACCCACGAGCACCTGATGCTGGAAAACCGGATGTGGGCGGCGCTCGAGCAGGGCGGCTTCGAAGTCCATCTGCAGGCCCAGGTCGAACTCGACACCGGGCGCGTGATCGGCGCCGAGGCGCTGCTGCGCTGGCACGATCCGGAACTGGGCGACATCGAGCCGAGCCGCTTCATTCCGATTGCCGAGGAATCGGGCCTGATCCTGCCGCTCGGCGACTGGGTGCTGGCGCGCGCCATGGCCCTGCTGGCGGAATGGCAGCACGAGGGACTCGGTGGATTGCGCCTGGCGGTCAACCTGTCGGCGCGCCAGTTCGGCGGCGGCGCCCTGCTCGCCCGCCTCGACCAGCTGCTGGACCAGCACCCGATCGACCCCTCGCTGCTGGAACTGGAGATCACGGAGACGGCCGCCATGCGCGACCCCGAAAACACCCGCGCCCTGCTGCGCCAGCTGCGCGCGCGCGGCTTCAAGCTGGCGATCGACGACTTCGGCACCGGCTATTCCTCGCTGGCCTACCTCAAATTGTTTGCGATCGACCGCATCAAGATCGACCGCGGCTTCGTCAAGGACATCGAGCACGACCCGAACGACGCCGCGATCGTCGGCGCGACCATCGGGCTGGCGCATTCGCTCGGTTTATCGGTGGTGGCGGAAGGGGTCGAGACCCAGTACCAGCGGAGCTTCCTGCGCGACAAGCACAGCGACGAAGCCCAGGGCTATCTGTTCGGGCGGCCGATGCCGGCGCGCGAGTTCGGCGACTTCGTCAGGGCGCAAGCGCAGCCAGTACCTGGCTCTTGAGCGCCTTGATCAGCGAAGTCTCGTCCGGCGGCACGCCTTCCGGCGCGGTCTGGATGCGGTCGGCATAGAACAGGCCGAGCTGGGCCTGGCCCACCACCAGCGGCAGCACGATGAAACTCTTCGCGTCCGGCAGCAGCTGGCGGTGCCAGGCTGGGAGCAGGTCGCGGATCTTCGGGCTGGCGGCGTCCGAGATCATCAGGTCGGCATTGTTCGCCATCGCCAGGAAGAACAGGTCGCGCCGGTCCGCCGTTGCGGCGGCGTTGTTGCCCGCCGCGGCAGGGAAGGTGAAGCCGGCCTGGGTCGCCGCCTTGTCCGCGCCGAAGGAGACACGGGCGCGGTACTGGCCGCTTTTGACATCCTTCAGGACCATGGTGGCGAAGCGGAAGCCCATCGCCGTGTGGAGCGTTTCGAGCACGGCCAGCACCACGTCGTTGACCTTGTGGCCGCCGGCGGCGCGCATCTGCGTCACGTCCTGCACGCCGGCCAGCAGCAGCTCGCGCGCATTCTTCGGCTTGCCGCTCGGGTAGTTGCCCTGCTCTTCCTCGCCCGCGCCCAGGGTCGCCAGCAGCAGCACGTTGGGCAGGCCGTCGCCGTCGCTTTCCTGCGGGCGCGGCACCGGCTCCAGGTTCATGCTCTGCAGCAGGCCGGTCATCTCCTGCGCCACCGCCGCGAACAACTCGTCCAGCTGCTTGCCGTCGATGTTCAGGGCATGGCCGTAACGCGCCAGCAGGGCCTGCGCCTCCGGGTTGCCGGCCGGGTCGCCGTCCTTCGCCAGCAGGCTCGCCACGTCGAGGCTGAAGGATGCCACCTGGCGCATCCATTCACCGCGGTTGAGCGCCACCTTCAGCGTGCCTTCCGGCAGCGGGCGCTGGGCGCGCATGATCACGTCCGGGATCTTCCATTCGCCCAGCACGGCCTCGGACAGCGCGTCGTAGCTGCAGCCGATGATCATCTGCGCCGCCTGCGCGAGCTTGTGCTTTCCCGAACCGGCCAGGGCCTTGATCTCGCGATAGCGCTCGTGCTCGTGGGAGGCCACCAGCAGCGGGCCCAGGTTCTTGAACAGCGCCCCGATCGAAGCTTCCTCGGCGCCCTGGTAAAAGCTGTGGCGGGCCATCTCGCGCCCGACCAGGCTGGCGCACAGCGAGGCTTCCAGCTCGACCCGCACGCTCCACGCATGCTCGCTGCTGGCCAGCGCATCCACCAGCAGCATCGCCAGCGCGGTGGTCTTGACGTTGTCGAAGCCGAGCAGGGAGATCGCCCGTGAAATCGTGGTGACGGCGGTGCCGGATGCGGTGCGGTACTTGACGGTGTTCGCCAGGCGCAGGATGCGCTGGGTGAGGGCGACGTCGGACAGCACGTAATAGGCCAGCGCATGGGTGCCTTCATCGTCCGAGGACGCCATCTGCACCACCCGCGCGACCGAACTGCCGAGCGCGAACATGTCTTCCTCGCCGCCGACTTTTTTTAACAGCGCGGCGCGGACTCGGCGGTGGTCCGGCACACCGGCATCGGGAATATCGTCCGTCGCCAAAGGCGAAAGGGGTACAGCGTTCATTTGCGTCGTGGCGCCTTGTTGTATTTCTTCAGCACCTGCTGGTGCAGGCCGGCCAGCGCCGGCAGCTTGGGGTTGACCGGATCGAGGCGGCGCACGCCGGCGATATAGGCGATGGCCTGCTGGCCCATTCTCTCGTCCCAGCCGCCATTGTCCAGGCACTTCAGGACCGCCAGCGCCGCGTTGAACACCACCTGCGGGTTGTCGGGCAGCTTGGCCACCGCTTCCTGCATCAGCGCCACCGCGCCCTTGAAGTCGCCCTCTTTCGCCCTGGCGGCGCCGCTGGCCACCAGGTCCACCACCTGCTGGCGGCTTTCCCTGGCCAGCTGCTGGGCCAGGTCGCCATGGCCGGTCTTTTCGAACACCGCCATCGCGCGGCCCATCGCGGCGCCGTTCTGGGCGTTGCGCATCACCTCGCGCATCACCTCGGCGGCGCCCTCTTCCATGTTGTTCTCGATCGCCACCCGCGCCAGCTCCAGCTTCAGGTCGGGCGCCACCCCCGGCGCATCCTTGCTGGCGGCCAGCGCCGCGATCAGGGATTCGTTCAGGCGCGCTTCGTTGCCGGTGTATTCGTGCACCATGCTGGAAGCGATCGCGCTGCACAGCGCCGCGCCCTTCTGGAAGGCCATCGACTTGTCGAGGTCGCGGATCACGGCCGCCGCCTGCACCGGGTCGCCCTTGCGCACCAGGGTCTGTACCAGGCGCACGTGGTCCTGCGGATCCTTGAATTCCGAGTACTTGGCCTTGCTGACCACCTGCTTCAGCACCTTTTCCGCCGTGTCGTGGTCGCCGGCCTCGAGCGCGGTCTCGCCCAGCTTGCGCAAGCGCCGCACCGCGTGCGGCGACACCGCCACCGCCTCGCCCAGCACCGCCTGGGCACGGTCCAGCGCGCCTGCCGCCTCGTGGGTGCGGGCCAGCCAGTCATAGGCGTCGACGAAGTTCTTGTTGCTGTCGACCAGGTCCTCGAGCAGCTCCTGCGCCTCACTGAAGCGCTCGCGCAGGAACAGGGTCTTGGCCAGGCCCAGGCGCGCCCAGGCAATCGCCTTGGCCTCGATCAGGCGCCGGTAGATCGGCTCGGCCTGCTCGGGTTGCCCCAGGAACACGTGCAGCTCGGCGCGCAGGCGCAGGAAATCGATCGCGTGGCGCGGATACTTTTCCTCGCCTTCGAGGCAGAGGTCGATGGCCTCGCGCTGGTTGCCCGACTCCATCAGCTCGTACACGGGCAGGAACACACTGCGTTTGTCCAGCGCGCGGGCGATGCGCTCGAGCAGGCGGTCGGCGGTGAAGGGTTTCAGGATGTAATCGGTGGGGCCGAGCTCGGCGGCACTGACGACCTTGCCGTAGTCGCCCTCGGCCGTCACCATGAAGAACATGGTCGCCAGCGGCATCAGCTTGTGGTGGCGCACGTCCTCCAGAAGCTGCTGGCCGTCCTGGCCGCCTTCCAGCGCGTATTCGCACAGCACCAGGTCGTAGTGCTTGAGGCCCAGGTGCTTGACCGCCTGGTTGGAGCTGCCGGCATGGTCAACCTTGCTCAAGCCGCACATTGTCAGCATGTTATGGATCGTCGCCCGCATCCCGGCATGCGGCTCGATGATCAGGGCATTGAGCCCGTCTAGTTCGTTCATATCCCGGTGTTTTCCGATCTGCCTTCGTTGGGCGTGGGCTCGCGGACTGCATGGGCCCGCGGGGCTGTCCGAGTATATTACGTCCAGGGAACAAAATACTTAAATCCGCACCAGAGACGGCGCATGAACTGTCTCAGAAAACCACACTTTATCAAGGTGGCAAGGGATGGGATTACTGCGCCGCGGCCTGGCGCACGGGGCGGCGGCCGCCGCCGGCACACTCGGCACGGGTGCCGCCGACCACGATGTTCTGGTAGCGCACCTCGTATTTGCCGGCCGAGAGCTTGTCGACCAGGAACCTGGCGCGCCCCAGTACATAGGCGTGGCGCACGTTCGAGCGGCGATCCAGGTCGTAGACCTTGACCAGCACCGGCGAGGGATTGTTGCTGTTGTCGACCAGGATCTGCATTTCCTCGCCCTGGTTGCCGACCGGGAAGCTGTCGATGTAGCCGGACTGGGCCGGCCATGGGTCGCCGTTCGGCGAGACCTGGCTCTGCAGGTCGGTATCGCAGTCGGGCGCGCGCGCCGGCACCACCAGCTGGGTCACGGCCAGGGCCTTGATGTCGGGCGGGGCGTCGCTCTGGCCGGCCGGACGGGCCCAGCCGTCGTTGCTGGTGTCGGCGCCGAGCGGATCGGGCGGGGAATTCGGGGTCGCGCCATTGCCGGCGCCGCTGCTCGTGGCGGGCGTCTTGCCGGCCCAGGCCAGCGCGGCCGGCAGCACCTTGGGCGGATCGACCAGCAGGATGGTCAGCACCACGCCGCCGGCAAAGAAGGCCAGCATCCCGCCCCACCAGCGCGGCGCCAGCAGGAAGCGCCAGCGCGACGGCGCCTCGACCTGGCGCGGCTCCCATTGGGCCTCGCCGCGCGGGCGCTGGCCCTCCTCGCCATGGCTGCCTTCCAGCCACTCGACTTCCCACTCTTCGGAGGCGATCCAGTCGTCGTGCTCCTTGCGGCGCAGCGGATCGGAGAGGATGTTGTAGGCGGTATTGACGATCGCCATGATGCGGGCGGCGCGTTCGTCGCCCGGATTCTTGTCGGGATGATACTTCTGGCTCAGCGCCTTGTAGGCCGCACGAATGACTTCCTGAGGCGCGTGACGCGACACCTTCAGATTGTCATAGTGTGTGTGGATTTTGGCCATAAGGTCGGAGCATAGTGACGGTACAGCATAGCCGGGTTTATATCCGGCGCGCAAGTTGTCAGATTTTAAAGCCGGTGGCTACGGTCCGCACGCACAATTGCAGGGTCGGCCTCCACACCTTTCCCGACCAGCAGGACCTTGAAGAGTTCCCCCATTTCGGCCGGCGACACCAATTTTTGAACAGCCTTTGATTGCGGCAGGTAGCGCAGCGCGTCCTCGGGGTCGGTGCGCAGCAGCAGTTCGCCGATGCCGGCCGCCAGCAGGAAGGAGGCCTGGCTCATATACGCGAGCACGTCCAGGCCGGCGTCCTGCGCGGCCAGCGCCATGGCGGTGAAGTCGACGTGGGCGGTGATGTCCTGCAGGCCAGGTAAATAAAAGGGATCCGGGTGCGCGTGGTGGCGGTAGTGGCACATCAGGGTGCCGCTGCTGCGCTCGTCGAAATAATATTCGCGGGCCGGGAAGCCGTAGTCGAACAGCAGCGCCGCGCCCTTCCCGTTCTTGAACATTTCGGCCAGCGAGCGCATGAAGCCGCAGGCCACCGGGTGCACCTCGGTCAGGTAGCCGTCCTGCAGCTGGGAGGCGTCCGGAATCTGGCGCTCGACCTGTTCCAGCAGCGCGGCGTCGATCTCACCCGGGATCAGGGTAAAAGCGCCGGCGGCGATGGTGACGTACTGGCGGGTCCAGCCGGCGCCCTCCTTCATGACCAGCTCGACCGGCATGGCGTCCAGCACCTCGTTGGCCAGCACCGCGCCGTGGAAACCATCGGGCATGCCGTTCAGCCAGCGCACCTGGGGGAAATCCTTCAGCGCCTCCTGCTGGCGCGCGCGCAGCTCGCCCGACAGTTCGATGATGGTATAGCTGTCGACCTGCACGCCGAGTTCGGCCAGCGTGGTCAGCACGTCGCGCGCCAGCTTGCCGGTGCCGGCGCCGAATTCGATGATATTGGGGCCGCTTTGGGCCATAATAGCGGCGCTTGCCCGCGCCAGCGTGGCGCCGAACAGCGCGCTGATCTCGGGCGCGGTGGTAAAGTCGCCGTCCCTGCCAAGCTTGGCCGCACCGCCGCTGTAATAACCCAGGTTGGGCGCGTACAGCGCGAGTTCCATGAAACGCGAAAACGGGATGGCGCCGCCTCGTTCGGCGATCTCGGCAGCAATCAGGCGCTGCAAGGCCTGGGACGCGGCCAGCGCGTCGCTATTCGGTACGGGTAGGGACATCCGGCCATTGTAGGACATATCAAGCAGAACATGACAGACACCGCTTCCAAGGATCTTCCCGCACACGCCGGCCGTGCCCGCGTGGCCCTGGTGACGGGCGCCGGGCGTCGCATCGGGCGCGAAATCGCGCTCGGCATGGCCCGCGCCGGCTGGGACATCGCCGTCCACTACCGCGCCTCGCAAGCCGAGGCCGAGGAGGCCGTGCACGCGATCCGCGCGCTCGGCCGGCGCGCCGTGGCCCTGCACGCCGACCTGGCCGACGAACATGCCGTGCGCGCCTTGCCGCGTGAAACAGTCCACCTGCTGGGCGGCCTGGATTGCATCGTCAACAACGCTTCGTTGTTCGAATACGACAAGCCTGCAGACTTCTCGCCCAGCCTGCTGGCGGCCCATATGCAGTGCAATCTGGCCGCACCCCTGCTGCTGGCGCAGGAACTGCACGCCCTGGTACCGGAAGGCGGCCAGGCGGTGGTGGTCAACCTGCTCGACCAGAAACTGTACAATCTCAACCCGGATTTTTTGTCGTACACGCTGTCCAAATCGGCTCTGTTGACGGCGACGACGATGCTGGCCCAGGCCCTGGCGCCGAAGCTGCGCGTGGTCGGCGTCGCTCCCGGCATCACGATGGTGTCCGGCGACCAGACCGAGGACGGCTTCGCGCAGGCCCATGCCGTCACGCCGCTGGGGCGCTCGTCGACCCCGCAGGACATCGTCGACGCCGTCTGCTACGCGGCGAATGCACGCGCCCTGACCGGCGCCACCCTGCTGGTCGACGGCGGCCAGCACCTGGTGCCGCTCCAGCGCGATGTGATGTTTTTAACTAAATAAAAGGTTTCACTATGTTGTCCGCCCTGTCCCACCCGCAGCTGCGCGATTGCCGTCGCCTGTTCCTGCGCAATTACGAAGTCATGATCAACATCGGCGTGCATGACTTCGAGAAGAAGGGCGAGCAACGCGTCCTGATCAATGTCGAGCTGTACATCCCGCTGGCCATGTCGACGCCGAAGGAAGACCAGCTGCACGAAGTGGTCGACTACGACTTCATGCGCGAAACCATCGCCAAACGCATCGCCCAGGGCCACGTGCACCTGCAGGAAACCCTGTGCGACGACGTGGTCCAGGCCATGCTGGCCCACCCGCGCGTGCGCGCCGCCGGCGTGTCGACGATGAAACCGGACGTCTATCCCGACTGCGAAGGCGTCGGCGTCGAAGTATTCCAGATCAAGGATCAAGCATGAGTGCAGTGTTGGAAGTGGCCGACAAGCAGGCCGAGAAGCAAGCCTACGAAAACAACAAGCTCCATAAACGCCTGTGCCGCCAGGTCGGCCAGGCCATCGGCGATTTCAACATGATCGAGGATGGCGACAAGATCATGGTCTGCCTGTCCGGCGGCAAGGACAGCTACGCCCTGCTCGACATCCTGATGACGCTGCGCGAGCGTGCGCCGGTCAAGTTCGAACTGGTCGCCGTCAACCTCGACCAGAAACAGCCGAACTTCCCGGCCGAGGTGCTGCCGGCCTACCTGGACAAACTGGGCGTGCCGTACCACATCGAGAACCAGGACACCTACAGCATCGTCAAGCGCCTGATCCCCGAAGGCAAGACCACCTGCTCGCTGTGCTCGCGCCTGCGGCGCGGCATCCTGTACCGCGTGGCCGATGAGCTCGGCTGCAACAAGATCGCCCTCGGCCACCACCGCGACGACATCCTCGAGACCTTCTTCCTGAACATGTTCTTCGGCGCGAAGATCAAGGGCATGCCGGCCAAGCTGGTCTCCGACGATGGCAAGCACATGGTGATCCGCCCGCTGGCCTACGTGAAGGAAGCGGATACGGAACGCTATGCGGAAGTCAAAGGCTTCCCGATCATCCCGTGCGACCTGTGCGGGTCCCAGGAAAACCTGCAGCGCAAGCAGATCAAGGCCATGCTGCGCGACTGGGAAAAGAAGCATCCGGGCCGCGTCGAGAACATCTTCTCGTCCCTGAGCACGGTCGTGCCCTCGCACCTGATGGACAGGGACATGTTCGGCTTCGTTGACCTCAAGACCGACGGCATCGCCAACCCGAACGGCGACATCGCCTTCGACGAAGAACCGTGCTCGACGCCTTCCGCCGGCACCATTCCGCTGCAGCCTGTTTAAAAGGAAGCCATCGATGACCACGTTCCGCCGCCTGCTGTGCGCCGCGCTTGCCGCCCTCTCCCTGCTGCCGGGCCTGGCGGCGGCGGAACCGAGCGCCATCTACCTGGTGCGCCACGGCGAGAAGCTGGCGGGACCGGATCCGGAACTGAGCCCGCGCGGGCAGGAGCGCGCCCGCCACGTCGCGGCGATCCTGCACCGCGCCGGCATCACGGCCATCTTCAGCACCAAGACGCTGCGCACCCAGCAGACCGCGGCGCCGCTGGCTCGGCGGACCGGTTTGAACGTGCAACTCTACGATGCGCTGGCGCCCCTGGCGCTGGTCGAGAAGGTGCGCGGCTTGAGCGGCGCCGTGGTGGTGGTCGGGCATTCGAATACCCTGCCCGAGCTGGTGAAACTGTTCGGCGGCGCGCCGGGAACGGAGATTGCCGACGATGAGTTCGACCGGCTGTACCAGCTGCTGCCGGAGGCGGATGGGAAGGTGCGGACTATTCTGCTGGGGACGCCTTAGGCATTGTCAGCGCTCGATCGACCAGTTCTCCATCGCTGAGCGGGTCGAGGCAGTCGAGCAGCAGCCATCTGGCCTGGATTGGGTGCGGGCAGGCGGTGCAGAAAGCGTCGATGATCGATTCGAATGCTTCGTCCGACAAGGCATCCTGTTTTGGCGGCTTGATGCTGTCCAGAAGCTGAAGCAGTTTTTTCCTGTCTAGTTCCGCTTCCTTTGGGCGCACGCCTCGGGCATCGCGACGGATGGTCTTGAGCGATGTCAAATCTGCTTTGACTGTTTGCGTTCCATGCGGAGCGGACAATGCGGTGATAGTGATCATGGCTATTCAAGGACCTGCAAGGGGCGGACCAGTCGGCTCGCCTGCGGCAAACCTGAGCGGTGCCGTTGCAATTTTACTATGGTTCATGAAATACCCCGGGACGATTGAAAATGCCGCCATTGCCGCTGCGTCCCTTCATCGATTCCCTTTGCCCTGCCCGAGCTCTTCGGCCAGCCCGATCAGGATGCCTTCCGGGCCGTGGATGTAGCAGAGCCGATAGGTGTTGCCGTATTGGCTCACCTTGCCGACCAGTTCCGCGCCATGTTTTTCGAGACGGGCCAGCGTATCGTCGATGTCTTCCACGGCAAACATCACGCGCAGGTAACCGAGGGCGTTCACCGGGCTGCGGCGGTGATCGGCAACCACGGCCGGCGCCAGGAAACGGGACAGTTCGAGCCGGCTGTGACCGTCCGGCGTGCGCAGCATGGCGATTTCGACGCGCATATCCTGCAATCCGGTGACGCTGTCGGCCCAATCGCCTTCGATCGGCGCGCGGCCTTCGAGCTCAAGGCCGATGTTGTCCATGCGCTTGACCGTCATTTCTTCTCCTTGTCTGCTGGCAATACCCTGCCCGTAGCGACGACTTGACGCCCTTCCACGACATCGAAGACAGCCCCTGGCACAAGCGCCGAGTAATCCACGCCCTCGTACATCAAGGCGACCGTTGCGACTGCGGTTTCCCCGGGCGGTGGAGCGGGGATATCAGCATGAATGAACACGACGCCAAGCATCTGCCCCGGTTCGACAACGAAGTGCGGACGATAGCCGCCTGTCGTGAGAGCGGCCGGCCTCGCTCGGCCACCTGCTGCCGTCGGCTTGAAATGTACCTCGACTTGAATGCGTGGAGCGGTATTCATGGCCGGCTGAAAGAATCAATGCGGCTTCTCGATCTTCGCGTGCATGTCGTTCACCGCCATCAGCGCCGCCGACCCATAGAACTTGTGATACTCCGCAACCATCTCGCCATTGACGATCACCGGGTCGGTCGCCACGAACTTCTTCGCCTCCTCGATATCCGGGGTGTTGAACACGAAGATCCCGCGCCGGCCCTCGACGCCATCGAGCGGCCCGGCCAGCACCAGCTTCTTCTCGCCCGCCAGCCGCTTGATGTTGGCGAAATGCCCCTCGAACATCTTCTTGCGCGCCTCCTTGTCGGTCATCTTGTTCGGCCCGGTCTTCAGGATGACCAGAACATACGGGCGCATGCCCATGTCGTCGGCGCCCAGCGATTTCGCCAGCACGGCATCGTATTGCACGGCCGGCTTGTCCTGCGCGGCCACGGGTCCCAGGGCACCGAGCAGGGCGGCGGCAACAAACAAGCGCTTGAATAGCATGGATGTCATCCTCTCATGATCAAGTTGTCAGGCTAGCATGACGCCCACGTAAAGGAAACCTGTAGCTTTCATACGCCAATGCAGGTTTTTGACCGAAAGCCATGTAATATTCCTACCTGCTGCATCAACCCACCTGGACTATTCTCATGCAAATCGGCCACCCTGCCGGCGCTGCCCAGACCGGCACCGCTCCCGCCAATCCGAATGTCGCCAGCCTGCGCGTCTTCGTGTTCGCCCTGTTCTTCATCTTCGGCGGCATCACCAGCCTGAACGACGTCATCATTCCAAAGCTGAAGGACCTGTTCACCCTCAGCTATGCCCAGGCGATGCTGGTGCAGTCGGCCTTCTTCGCCGCCTATTTCATCGTGTCGCTGCCGGCGGCCAGCATCGTGCGCCGCATCGGCTACATGCGCACCGCCGTGGTCGGCCTGCTGACCATGACGGCGGGCTGCCTGCTGTTCATCCCGGCGGCCTCGTCGAGCCTGTTCGGCGCCTTCCTGCTGGCCCTGTTCGTGCTGGCGGCCGGCATCACCATCGTGCAGGTGGTGGCCAATCCGCTGATCTCGATGCTGGGCGCGCCGCAGACGGCCAGCAGCCGCCTGACCTTCGCCCAGGCCTTCAATTCGCTCGGCACCACCGTCTTCCCGTATGTGGGCGCGATCCTGATCCTCGGTTCGCTGGCCAAGGTCGACCAGGCCACGCTGGACGCGATCCAGCTGGCGGCTTACCGCGCGGCCGAAAGCCAGGTCGTGGTCAACACCTACATCGGCCTGGCGATCGCGCTGGCCATCGTCGCGGCCATGGTCTGGGCCAACCGCACCAAGCTGGTCGAGCACACCAGCCCGGAAGGCAGCATCCTGAACGCCTTCGGCCTGCTGCAGCGCCCGCGCTTTGCCTTCGGCACGCTGTGCATTTTCCTGTACGTCGGCGCGGAAGTGGCGGTCGGTTCGATCATCGTCAACTACCTGATGCAGCTCGACGTGCTGGGCCTGGGACCGGAAGCCGCCGGCAAGCACGTGCCCCTGTACTGGGGCGGCGCGATGGTCGGCCGCTTCCTGGGCGCCTATGTGCTGCGGATCTGCTCGCCGGGCAAGGTGCTGGCGGTGGCCGGCGGCCTGGCCGCCCTGCTGCTGCTGATTTCGGCCAACACGACCGGCGTCGTCTCGGGCTGGTCGCTGCTGGCCATCGGCCTGGTCAATTCCATCATGTTCCCGACCATTTTTACCCTGGCCTCGGAAGGCCTGGGCGAGCGCACCGCCGAAGGCTCGGGCCTGATCTGCATGGCCATCGTCGGCGGCGCCATCGTGCCCCTGATTACCGGCTTCGCGGCCGACATGGCCGGCCTGCGCCTGTCGCTGGCCGTGCCCGCCGTCTGCTACCTGCTGATCCTGGTGTTCGGCTGGTACGCGCGCCGTCCGCTGCAGAACTGCTGATCACGGACTCACATCGGTCCCGGCCGGGCGTGCGCCTGGCTGGGCCGCACGCCCCGGATTGGCGGCGCGCAGCGCCCTGGCATTGACCCGGGCCCGCTCCTCGTCGCGCAGCCAGCCCCATTTGTTGAAGTAGCGCGCGCCCGACACCAGCCGATGCCACAGCATCGTCCAGTCGCGGTACGAACTGCCTTCCTCGTGCACCACCGCCACATGCGGCACGAACACCGTGCGTGCGATGCGGCCCACCCGGCGCGACAGGTCGACATCCTCGAAATACTGGAAAAAGCGCTCGTCGAACAGGCCGACGCGCTGTACCGCCTCGATCCGCATCAGCAGGAAGCAGCCGGACAGCGCCGGCACGTCCATCACCCGCGTATAGCCGCTGCCGTGCAGCTCGTAGCGCGCCAGCCGGCCGCTGGAGCGGTGCAGCAGCGGGAAGAAGCGGCGCACCAGCAGTTCGAGCGGATGCGGCAGCAGCTTGCACAGCGGCCGCAGGCGCCCGTCCGGATAGTGCAC
This sequence comes from Massilia aerilata, assembly GCF_042656905.1. NCBI lineage: Bacteria > Pseudomonadati > Pseudomonadota > Betaproteobacteria > Burkholderiales > Oxalobacteraceae > Massilia > Massilia aerilata. Next base: position 82,082 of record NZ_JBHSMZ010000007.1, on the reverse strand, counting down.
GCGCGGCGCCAGCAGGCCGACGTCGGGATGCTGCTCCATGTACGCGAGCAGCCTGCCGATGCCGTCGAGCGGGATCTGGATTTCCGGCTGCAGGATGAAGTGGTAGGCGCTGCCGGCGGCGATGGCCTCGCGCAGCGCCAGGTTGTGGGCGCGGGCGTGGCCGGGATTCCGGCGCTGGTGGCGGTAGTGGGCGCCGAAGCGCCCGGCCAGCGCGCGCAGCGAATCGACCGGGCCCTGCTCGATCAGATAGACCAGCAGGCCGGGCCTGCCGGTGGTGACGCCGGCCAGCAGGCGCTCGACCTGTTCAGGCCGCTGCCGGCGGCAGACGATGGCGCAGCTGGCCGGCGGATGCTTGCTGGTTTTATGCCGCTCGTCCATACAGGATCAGAGCGGCGTTGCGGTCAGCCGTTGCAGCTGAATCGTTGAGCTTTGCGCGAGATCAGCAAATAAGCAGCAGGAAGCTTACAGCGCGGTATCGGTGCGCATCACCGGATACAGGTTCAGGCGCTCGTCCCAGGACGCATGGCGGCGCGCGAAGAATTCCAGGCGCGCATGCGGGTTCTTGGCGAAGGCTTCGTCGGTGTCGACGCGGCGGCGGAATTCCGCGGCCAGCGCCGGGTCTTTCGCCATCTGCTCGCGGGCGACGTCTTCGGCCACGTACTCCTCCATGTATTCCTTGCGCTCGAAGGCGTTGTTGAACTCGCCCCAGGCCAGCAGCGAATCCGGCGCCTGCGGCTCGAAGATCGCCATCACCAGGCGCGCCTTGGGCTGGGCGATGGGCACGAACAGCGCGCCCTTGCCCAGCATGCGCGGCTCCTGGCGCCAGGAACCCTCGACCTTCAGGCGCTGGTGCGACTCGAAGGACACCGGCGCAAACGATGCCTTCTCGGCACGGAAGGTCTCGACCTTCGCATCCGGCACCGCCTTGTCCAGTTTGCGATAGACGATGCCGTGCTGGGTCAGCTTGGTGGCGACCATCTGCGCGAACGCCGCCGGCACCACGTAGCCGGCGCCGGGCGCCTGCACCCGCAGGTCTTCGACGATTTCTTCGCGCAGCGGCACGTGCCAGACCTGCGGCTTGCTCTCGTCGTAGTGGGTCATCATCATGCCGGAGACGTCGGACATGCTGCGGGTGTAGGCATAACCATTGAAGTCGACCATCGTCGTCTTGTCGGTGGTTTTATAGGTCAGCGCCACCGGCTGGCCGGCGATCTGGCTGGCGCGGGCGTCGGCGCTGGCCGCCGCCTGCTGCCATTCCTTGCCGTGCGCCGCCACCTGGTTCAGCACCGAGACGATGGCGTTATGGGTGATGCGCACGCGGGTCGGGTAATCCTTCCACGAATGGGTCTCGACCAGCATGGCCATGCGGTTGCGCAGCTGGAAATAGCCGGTCGAGAAGCGCGGGTCGGAGACGCTGTCGACGAAGCCCGAGGCCGGGTTGTCGTTTTCCTTGAAGGACATGTAGTAGGACTGCGGCGAGGAGCCCTCCTTGGTGATGTCCTGGATGACATTGCTGCGCAGCGCCAGGCCGGCCTTGCGGAATGCCGGATCGCCCGAATTCACCGGCTCGACCTGGATCGAGACGTCGTGCTGGAACATGGCGCCGTCGGTCACGTGGAGGTCGACATAGGTCAGCGGATCCCAGGCGTTGACCAGGGCCAGCATGGCCTGCATCTCGGGCGCGTCGGCCTTCACGTAGTCGCGGTTCAGGTTGAAGTTCTGGGCGGTGGTGCGCCAGCCCATCTCGACCGGGCCGCGCTGGTTCGGGCGATTCCATTTGGCGAAGCGCTCATGGCCGTCGACGTTGAACACCGGAACGAAGAGCAGCACCTGCTTGTCCAGCGCGCCCTGGGCGATGCGCCCTTCGAGCATCTCGCGCAGGGCCAGGAAGCCGGCGTCCTTGCCGTCGATCTCGCCGGCGTGGATGCCGCCCTGGATCAGGGTCACCGGCAGCTTCTTCTTGCTCGCGGCTGCCGGCGTGAAGGCGCCGGTACGGGTCACGGCCAGCGCCAGCATCGGCCGGCCTTCCGGTGTGGCGCCGAACTGGAAGCACTTCACTTGCTTCGGATACGCCTGCTGGAAGGCGCTGCAGAGCTTGATGACTTCGTCGTAGCGGCCGGTGGCCGTGAAGCCCGACCGTTCCGAGACGGTGACCAGGTCGGGGGCGGCATGGGCCAAGGGAACGGCGGCCAGCATGGCCAGCAGTAACGCAGAACGAATCATCTAGTGCTCCGGCAGAGTTGGGGAAAATACTATCCGGAAATTATAGACCGTAACACGTCATTCCCTCCAGGTTGTACGCGTTTCGATAGCGCTTGCAAACTTGGATCCCCGCCTTCGCGGGGACGACGGGATGGCGGCGGGAATGACGGTATCAGCGGCGTTTCGAGAGAACCGCAATCTCCTTCACCTCCGGCCGCACCAGCGTCATCCGCGCCGCACTGGCGCGGGGCGCTGCCGGGCAGGTGTTGGTGGCGCGGTAGCTCAGCGCTGCGGCCAGCAGGTTCTCGGCCGGGTCGCCGAGGGCGTGGTCGAGGTCGTCGGCGACGGTGCAGGTCGGCGCGAAGCCGTCCGCGAAGTCGCCGAAGCCCTTCGCGTTCACACCCTGGAACTCGATCGAGAAATAGGTCGTGCCGCAATTGTCGACCGGGGTGAAGCCGTAGGGCTTGCCGCAGGTCTGGCCGCCGATGACGTCCACTTCGACGTCCACGCCGCGCAGGCCGTTGATCACGGCTTCGCTGGCCGAGCAGGTGCCGGCGGTGGTCAGCACGGTCACGCGCTTCAGGCCCAGCCAGGGCAGCGCCATGCCGGGCGTGGCCGGGTTCGGCGAACTGAAGCCATAGGCCGTGCTGAGGAAGGGAATCGGCGCGTCCGCCGGCAACTTGTTGTTGTAGTTCAGGCGCTCGAAGGTCTTGCCGGCCGCGCTGGGGCCCGCGACCATGTAGGCCAGTTCGCTGGCGATGTACAGCAGGCCGCCGCCGTTGTAGCGCATGTCCAGCACCAGGTCGTTCACGCCCTGGCTCTTGAACAGGTTGAACGAATCGATCAGCTGCTTCTCGGCCACCGCGTTGTGGTCGTCGAAGGTCAGGTAGCCGACCTTGCCGGTCGGGGTGTCGAGCACCTTGGTGTTCTTCACGGAAGCGGCGGCGACGACTTGCGAGACCATGCTCACGTCGAAGCGGCTGCCGGCGCGCTGGACCGTCAGGCGGTGCGACTCGCCCGCGTTGTCCGGGAACAGGCCGGCGTTGATCGCGGCCACGCCGCTGGTGCTGGTGGTATTGATGAAGTCGGTGCCGTCGACGGCCACCAGCATGTCGCCGCGCTGCAGGCCGGCAGCCGCCGCCGGCGAACCCGGTTCGACGATGGAGGCGAGCCAGGTGCGCGGCGCGGTGGCGCTGTTGCGCGACCAGGTCAGGCCGTAGCCGACTTCCTCGCCGGCGGTGGTCAGCGCATCCCACTCGGCCGTCGTGTAGGTGAAGTGGAAGCGGTCCTTGGGCTTGCCGGCCGCGGTCAGGGCCGGCGTCTTCAGCGCGGCAAAATAGTCCAGCGTGTTGCTGAAATCGGCCATCCGCAGCGTGGCCGGGATCTCGTCGTACCAGAGATAGTTACGGTCGGCCCAGCCGCGCAGGAAGCGCATCTCGTCCTGCAGCGTGCCCTGGCGGTCCGGGAAAGCGAAGCCTTGCGCATCCAGGCCCGTGCGCGGCGTGGCGCACAGGTTCGCGTAGCTCTGGTAGTCGGCCGGAATCGGGTCCGCCGGGGTGGTCGGGGTGGTCGGGGTGGTCGGCGGCGTCGGGTCCGATGGCACGGTCGGCGTCGTCGGCGGCGTGTCGGCCACCGGCGGGCTGGCTACGGATGCGCCGCCTCCACCGCCACCGCAAGCGGACAACAGGAAAAGGGCCGCGAGGGCCGTGGCAGCAAGCCGGGGTGCATAAGACGAGGTCATGCGCCCGATTATAGACGCGCTTGCCTCGCCGATTGCAACCAACTGTAACAGTTGGGTCGCCGCGACAAGGGGTATGTTCTACACGTCAAGTTTCAGCTTGCGCGTTGCGATCCGCAGATAGCCCGGATCGCCGTATTCGCGGTATTCGCACAGCGCGGAATGGCAGAGCTTGATGACGTGGTCGTCGCTGGACAGGATGGCGCGCGCCGCGATGTCCTGCTCGCCGAGCGCCCCCACCTGCTCCTCCGCCTTCTTCCTGCCCGCCGGCAAGATGACGACGGTCAGCCAGGCCGCCAGCGCCGCCTGCCACAGATAGCGCCGCGCCAGCGCCTTGTCGTTGGCGTAGGGCTGGACGATGCGGAAGGCGTGGCAGCCGGTGACGATGTGCAGCAGGGTGAAATCCTCGCGTCCGGCATAGGCCTTCAAGGCGAAGCGCGCGATCTCGTGCAAGGCCGGCGCCGCGGCCGGCTGCACCGGCGGGCCGCCCAGCGCCGGGTCCCAGGCGATCTCGATCATCCTGTCGATGATGATGCCCGGCTTGAACACGTGATCCACCACCTTGCTGCGCAGGCGCGCCGCGATCTGCTCGAGCGTGCCTTCGCCCGGATCCAGCGGCAGCGGCAGGGCCGCGTATTCGCTGGCCCAGTAGGCCAACGACAGGGCGATCTCGTCCTCGAGCCCGCCCTCGATGGCATAGGCCAGGCGGATCAAGGCGTGGAAGGCGGACGCCGCCAGGCCCGGCATCAGCACCGGCACCCAGTCGTGCAGCACGGCGTCGACGCCGGCTTCGCGGATGCGGTCGCGGAAAAAAGCGACGAAGCGCGGATAGTCGCCGCTGCTGCCCAGGTAGTCGTGCGGATCGAGCTCGCTGGCGGACGCCGCGGCGGGCAGCAGCTTGCCCGCATAGCCGTCGGCGAAGCGGCGCATCGCCCCGGCGTCCGCGCCCAGGCGGTCGAGCGCCAGCAGCGCCATCGGCAGGTGATTCGCCAGGCGGTTGCCGTACAGCGGTCCGTGGCTGAGCGACTGCAGCAGCAGCGCACGGCAGGCGTCGGACATCGTGCTCATACCGCTTATTTATACGCCTCTTCGGTCCACATTGCAGGCCCGTTCCAGACCGCCGGACGCGCCGGCACGCTCTCGAGCACCTTGCCGTTGCTGGCGATGAGCTCCCGATAGTAATAGGCGCTGTCCTTCAAGGTCCGCTCCTGGGTCGCGAAGTTCACGTGCACCAGGCCGAAGCGCTTCGAGAAGCCGTGCGCCCATTCCAGGTTGTCCAGCAGCGACCAGGCGCAGTAGCCGCGCATGTCGACCCCGGCTTCGATGGCGTCGTGGATCGCGCGCAGGTGCTTCTGGTAGTAGTCGACGCGCAGCGGATCGTTGATGCGCCCGCCCTCGGCCACCGGCGGATCGAAGAAGGCGGCGCCGTTCTCGGTGATGTAGAGCGGCGGGTTGCCGTAGCGTTGGGCGACCCAGGTCAGGGTGTCGGTCAGGCCGCGCGCGTACACTTCCCAGCCGGTCTCGGTATAGGTGGCGGAGGTCTGGCGCAGCGGCGTCGCGCGCACCGGATAGGCTAGCGCATCGTCCTTGTTGACGCTGCGGGTGTAGTAATTCACGCCGACGAAGTCGATAGGCTGCTTGATCAGCTCGAAGTCCTCGGCCGGCCACTCGGGCCAGGCTTCGCCGTATACGTCCTTGATCTTTTCCGGATAGCGGCCCAGGAACACCGGGTCGAGGTATTGCGCGTTCATGTAGGCGTGGGCGCGCGCGGCGGCGTCGACGTCGGCCGGGCTGTTCGTGGCCGGGTATTTCGGCTCGATGTTCACGACGATGCCGATGTCGTGCTTGCCGCCCATCTCGCGGTAGGCTTTCACCGCGGCGCCATGCGCGCGCAATAGGTTGTGCGAGGCGATCGGCGCCTCGAAGCGGTTGCGGTGGCCCGGCGCCAGGGTGCCGTGCAAATAGCCGCCGTCCGCTACCACCCAGGGTTCGTTCAGCGTCGCCCAGGATGTCACGCGGTCGTCCAGCTTGCCGTACATGACGCGCGCATAGTCGGCGAACCAGTCGGCGATGTCGCGGTTCAGCCAGCCGCCCTGGTTGTCCAGCGCTTCCGGCAGGTCCCAGTGGAACAGGGTCACCATCGGCTTGATGCCGTTCGCCAGCAGGCGGTCGACCAGGCGGTCGTAGAAGTCCAGGCCGGCCTGGTTGACCGCGCCGCGGCCCTGCGGCAGCACGCGGCCCCAGTTGATGCTGAAGCGGTAGGCCTGCAGGCCGATCTGCTTCATCAGCTCGACGTCCTGTTCCCAGCGGCGGTAGTGGTCGCAGGCGATGTCGCCGGTGTCGCCGTCGCGGATGTTGCCGGGGGTGTGGACGAAGCGCTGCCAGATGCTGGGGCCGGCGCCGTCGGCCAGCGGCGAGCCTTCGATCTGGTAGGCCGAGGTCGAGGCGCCCCACAGGAAGCCGTCGGGGAAGCGGATGGTCTGGGTCATGGTGTCTTATTTTGTCGGTTGGTTGTTCGGTTCGATCGCGGCATCTATCCTGACCGTGGCCGGCAGCGTGCGGATGCGCAGTTCCTTGTTCTTCCACTGTGCCGGCTTGCCGTTGACGGTGCTGCGGCCGCGGTCCCAGCCGGCGCCCGGTTCGCGCAGCACGATGCCGCCCGGCGGCAGGCCGGATCCGGCTTCGAGGTCGAGGGTGACGCTTGCGCCGTCCTGTTTCATGGCGTAGCTGAGCGGGCCGTAGGGCGTACGCAGCCGATGGACGGCGATGCCCTCGCCCGCCAGCCAGCGCACCGGGATGCCGTCGGCGATCACCAGCGCGCGGTCGGTATCGCGCTCGTACGCGAACAGGTCGAGCGCCGAGCGGATGTAGTCGGACGAGATCCAGCCGTGCGGCATGTCGCCGACGAAGCGCGGCTCGCGCGGCAGGCGCCCCACCACTTCGGCCCAGCCGTTCCAGGCTTCCGGGCGGCGGTCGCGCATGAAGAAGTCCAGCAGTGCATGCGCGCGATCGCGCCAGCCCAGGCGCACGAAGGCGGCCACGTTGCGCAGCTCGTAGGGCGTGTAGTCCTTCCACGCCTTGTCGCCGTCGCGGCGTTCCACGAATTCGCGCCAGTAGCGCTCGAAGGTAGCGTGCAGCAGATCCTGCGGCAGGCGCTGCTGCAGGCGGCCGGGCGAGAGCGCGATGGTGGTCGAGGTGGCGTCGAAGTCGCCGAGGTCGGCGGCGCCGGCCAGGTAGTCGATGTGATGGACTTGCGCCGTCGCGCGCAGCGATGCCAGCAGCTCGCGTTCGAATTCGCCGCCCTGTTTCCTCAGCCTGGCGGCGTCCTCCTTCTTGCCGAGCGCGCCCGCCAGCATGGCGGCATCCCGGTAGCCGCGCAGGCCCCAGAAATCGTCCCAGTAGGCGTGCATGGGCTTGGCGGAGTATCCCTCGTGGCTGATCGAGGGCGGCAGCAGGCCGAACATGTGCTTCCGTTCCGGCGTGCGCTTGCGCGGGCCGCGCTCGGACTGGCGCTGCTGCTCCATGTACTTTGCCGCGCCGGCCACGCCCGGCCACAGCGCCTGCAGCAGCGCGCGGTCGTGGGTGTAGCGCCACAGCTCGGCGGCCATGAAGATGAATTCGCCCTGGCTGTCGTTTTCCGGCACCGGATCGGCGCCGCGGCGGTCCACGCAGCAGGGAATCTTCCCGTTCGCGAACTGGTAGGGCGCGAACCAGCGCGCGTAATCCTTCGCCACCTGGTCCTTGCCCAGCCTGAGCATCCCCTCGGACATCATGGCGCCGTCGCGGATCCACGAGCGCGCATACGAGCGGGTGCCCGGCTGCAGCGCGGGACCGGAACGCGTCATCAGCATGTGCGCCAGCGAGGAGCGCAGGGTGTCGACCAGGCGCTGGCCCTGGGGCGGCACCTGCAGGATGACTTCGTTCAGCCGCTTGCGCCAGAGGGCCGCGGTTTCTTCCTGGGCGGCCTGGGCCCAGTCCCTGGTGATGCCTTGTGCGGGCGCCTCGCCGCTCAGCGGCGTCAGCAAGGCGACTTCCGCGCTGGCGTGCGGCGCCAGCGTCACGTCGTAGGCCAGCGCGCCGGAAGCGAAGCCGAAGCTGTCCTCGACGCTGCGCCGGGCGCGCCAGCCCTCGCCCGCCAGGCGGGAAGGAATCGCGTCCGCATCGAAGGAGGACACGCCGGCGGCATCCGGTTTGTTCAGCGCGAACACGCTGGTCTTTTTACCGTCGTTGCCGTCGACCTCGAAACGGCCGTCGCGCCAGGCGATCGCGCCGATCTTGCTCACGCCCGGCGGCGTATTCAGGAACTGCATCGGCGGGTTGACCTGGAAGGGGCGCAGCGCGAGCACCAGGCGCAGGGTCTTCGTCTCGCCGCTGTCGTTGCGCAGCTGGTAGCGCGAGACCAGCTGCGCCTGGTCCGGCGTGCCGTGGGCGAAGGCGGTGGTGCGCAGCTGCCAGCCATCCGCCTGCCAGGTGACGCTGGGGATGGGCAGGTAGCCGTCCTGCAGCGACTGGCTGACCCTGACGTCGGCCCAGCTGCGCAGCCTGCCCTGCTCCAGCACGAAGGGTTCGACCGTGAAACCGGCGCGCGCCACTTCCAGGGCGCCGTCCTCGGACAGCAGGCCGGTTTCGACACCGCCTTCCACGCCCAGCACGGTCCAGTAACTCTGCTCGCCCGACATGCCGCGCGGGTAGCGGCCGCGCGGGGCCTCCCTGGCCAGCGCCTGGAAGAAGGCGTTCGCGGTGGCGCCGAAATCCAGCGGCTTGATATCGACCCGCTCCAGGGCGTAACGTGCGCCGGGCCCCCCATGCATGGCGATGCGCAGGTAGCGGGTGTCGCTTTCGGTCAGCAGGATGGGATCGCGGCCGCCGTCGCCGTCGTCTACCCGCCGCAGCGTGCGCCAATGGCTGCCGTCGTCGGAGAACTGGATCTCGTAGCGGCTGGCGTGCGCGTCCGGCGCCCAGTGCAGCACCAGACCGCCGAATTCGCGTGCGCGGCCAAAGTCGAGGTCCAGGTATTGCTCGCCGGCCGCCGTGCTGGCCCAGGCGCCGCCGCCATCCAGCAGGCCCGGCGCCGGCCGGCCCGACGATGCCGACAGCTTGGCGTCCGGCAGCGGCCCTGCCGGCGGCAACTGGCGGATCGTCAAATCGTCGATCTCGATGCGGCCATGACCGCCCTCGCGGCCGCTGCTGACCACGAATTCCAGGTGCTCGGTATGGCGCAGGCTATGGTCCTTGCCCGGCCCCCAGGCAAACGCGATATGGCGCCTCTTGAAGGTATATTTGCGCCACTCCTTGGCGATCGTGAAATTCGGCCGGCTGACCCACCAGACGTTTTCGCCGCTGCCGTCGACCAGCTTCAATTCAAAATTGATCACGGGGGCGTCGGCGCGCATCCAGAACGAGATCTCGTAATCGCCCTCGAAATCCAGCGGCAGCGCACGGCGCGCAGCGACGTAGCCGGCGCTGGCGCCGAGGTCGAAGTCCATGCGCAAGGCCAGTCCGGCGTGGCCGGGCGCCTGGCTCAGGGTCCCCTTCACGCCATCCGACACCACGGTCTTCCAGTCTTTGACGCGTTCGAAATCGTCGAGCGTCCGCTCCTGCGCCGCCGCCGCGGCCGACAGCGCCAGCAGCGCCGCCGCGCATGCGATCCTTGTGCACTGCATTACTTCACGCTTCCCATCGTCAGCCCCTGCAGGTAATAGCGCTGCAAACCGAGAAAGACCAGCAGCACCGGCACGATGGTCAGCACCGAGCCGGCCATCATCATCTCGTTGTCCTGCACGTGCTCGCTCGACAGCGAGGCGAGCGCCACCGGCAGCGTATATAAATCCTTGTCGGTCAGGACGATCAGCGGCCACATGAAATCGTTCCAGCTGCCCAGGAAGCTGAACAGCGCCAGCGTGACCAGGATCGGCCCGAGCAGCGGCAGCACGATCGAACGGAAGATGCGCAGCTCGCCGGCGCCGTCCAGGCGCGCCGCCTCCAGCAGCGCATCGGGGATGGTCAGCGCGTACTGGCGCACCAGGAAGATGCTGAAGATGCTGGCCGCCGACGGAATCAGCACGCCGACGAAGCTGTTCACGAGCCCCATCTGCTTGAGCATCAGAAACAGCGGCAGCATCGCCACCTGGCCCGGGATCACCAGCGCGCCGAGCAGCATGCGGAACAGTTTTTCGCGTCCGCGAAAATGCAGCTTGGCGAAGGCATAGCCGGCGCCGACGTTGAAGGCCAACGACAGCAGCGTCGCGCCAGCCGCCAGCAGCAGGCTGTTGAGGAAGTAGCGGCCGATGCCGGCGTCCGCGAACAGGCTGCGGTAGTTGGCCAGGGTCGGCTGCCGCGGCAGCAGCGGCGGCGGGAAGTGGCTGGCTTCGCCCGGCGCCATGAAGGACACCGCCAGCATCCACAGCAGCGGGAACACCGCCGCGATGCCGCCCGCCACCAGCAGCGCATTGATGCTGCCGCGCGCGGACCATGTATTGGAGCGCAGGCTCATTCTTCCAGTCCCCTTCCGGCAAAGCGCAGCTGCAGCAGCGTCACGCCGAACATCAGCACGAACAGCACGAAGGCCACCGCGGTCGCGCGGCCCAGGTTCCACCATTTGAAGCCCTGCTCGTACATGAAGTACAGCACGCTGACCGTGCTTTGCAGCGGCCCGCCCTGGGTCATCACATAGGGCTCGGCAAACAGCTGGAAGTAGCCGGTCATGGTCAGCAGGCTCACCATGAACATGGTCGGCGCCAGCGCCGGCAGGGTGATATGGCGCAGCATGGCGAAGCGCCGCGCGCCGTCCAGCTCCGCCGCCTCGTACAAGTCGCCCGGGATGCATTGCAGGCCGGCCAGGAAGATGATCATGTTGTAGCCGAAGTTCTTCCAGACCGCGAACAGGATAATCGCCGGCATCGCGAAATGCGGGTCGCCCAGCCAGTCCAGCGGCTGCAGGCCCAGGCTGTCCAGCACATAGTTGATGACGCCGTAGCGCGTGTGGTACAGGTAGCGCCAGATCACGGCCACCGCCACCATCGAGGTCACCACCGGCGCGAAGAACACGGTGCGGAACATCGGCTTGAACCAGGCCAGCCTGGAATTGATCAGCAGCGCCGCGCCCAGCGAAGCGGCGATCGACAGCGGCACGCCCGCCGCCACGAAGATGAAGGTGTTGGCCAGCGCCTTCCAGAACAGCGGGGTGCGCAGCAGCTGCAGGTAGTTGTCGAGGCCGACGAAGCGCAGGTTCTTCAGGCTGGCCAGCGCGTACAGGTCGAAGTCCGTCAGGCTGAGGGCCAGCGCGGCGCACACCGGCAGGAAGAAGAACAGCAGGATCACGGCCAGGGCGGGGCCGGCCAGCAGCCAGGCGGCGCGCGGCGTATTCATGGCTTGCCTCCCTCCTGGCGCGCCAGCATCCAGCGGCGTTTTTCCAGGATGCGGTCGGCGCGCGCATCGAGCTCGGCCACGGCCTGGTCGACAGTCAACTGGCCGGCCACCAGCGCCTCGGTCACCAGGCGCATCTCGGTGGCGATGCGTTCCCATTCCGGCACCTTGGGCGGCGACTTGGCGCGCTCGAGCTGGTCGCGGAAGGCCGCCGCATACGGGTCGTGCGCCAGGCGGTCATCGGCCCAGGCGCTGCGGCGCGGCGGCAGGTTGCCGGTCATCGCATAAAAGCGCAGCTGCACCGCCGGCTGCGACAGGTATTCGATCACTTCCCAGGCTTCTTCCTTGTGCTTCGAATGCTCGAAGACCACCAGGCTGGCGCCGCCGGCGCTCGAGGCGCCCGGCCCGTTCGGTCCCGGCAGCGGTGCGGTCATCCAGCTGTCCTGCTTATCGGCCGGCAGCCGGCGTTTGAATTCGCCGATGTTCCATGGGCCGGTGATGTAGAAGGAAAAGTAGCCTTTGCCGAATTCGTCCCAGACGTTGGAGATCTGGGTATTCGAGACGGGCGGCGCCCAGCCCTGGCGGAAGATGTCGATATAAAACTGCAGTGTGCGGCGGAAGGCCGGGCTGCGGAAATTGCCGTAGCGGTCGCCGTCGCGCAGCAGCGGCGTGTCCTGCTGCAGCGCGAGCGCCAGCAGCGGTTCGAATTCGTTCAGCGGCAGCAGCACGCCATAGGTATCCGGGCTGCGGCGCTTGAGGGCGGCCAGCACCCGCGTCCAGGCCTGCCAATCGCGCGGGGCCTGGTCGAAGCCGGCCCTGGCCAGCAAATCGCGGCGGTAGAAGAGTACGCGGGTATCGACGTACCAGGGGATGCCGTACACCTTGTCGCCGATGCGGTTCGAGGCCCAGATGCCGTCGAAGTAGTCGGATGCCGGCACCGTATTGAAGCGTGCGGCGCGGTCCTGCAGCGGCGCCAGCGCGCCCAGCGCGGCAAACTGCGCGATCCAGGTGTTCCCGAGCTGGCACAGGTCCGGCGTGACGTCGCCTGCAAAGGAGGTCAGCAGCTTTTCCTGGGCCGCCGTCCACGGCAGCTGCTGGACATCGACGCGGATGCCCGGGTGGCTGCGCTCGAAGTCGGCCAGCAGTTCGCGCACCACTTCGCCCTCGCGGCCCATGGCCCAGAATCGGAGTGTAACCACTCCTTTTTCGGAGGGTGCGCAGGCGGCCAGCAGCACGGCGATCGACGCCGCCGCAACCGCCAGCCATCCGCGCAGGTAGGTCACACGCTTCACTTGCCCTGCTTCCCTTCCAGCCAGCCGCCCGTGAAGCCGGCCTTCAGCAGGCCGGCGCGGATGGTGGGATTGGTGCGCATGACGCGCCACACGCTGTCGTCGCGGTAGTTGGCGATCATGCCGACGATCGGTCCCTGGTCGATGCCGAGGTAATCGGTGTCGACCCAGCCGAAGCCCGGCACGCGGCGCCCGTGCTTGATCTTGACGTCGAAGTCGAAGGTCGGATTGAAGGCGTCGAGGAAGCCGTATTTGCCGTAGAGTTCCTTGCCGTACTGGCTGCGCATGTGGGCGATGGCGGGAATCGCGATCTCCGGCGCGAAGGCGATCGAGGCCGCGGCCCCGGTCGGCGCCATGGTGCAGTCGTCGTAGTGGCCCATGCCGCGCCCGGCGTAGCTGATGAACTTGCGCTTCTTGCCGTGATCGTCGATGACCACGTCTTCCGGGCCGTCGCTGGCGGTCACGCCCCACATGGTCGCGCCGTAGCCCTTGCAGGCTTCCGGGTTGGCGACCGCGTAAGCCTGCTGCGCATAGCTGGCGCGGCGGCTGTTCTCGAAATAGTCGATGCCGCGCTTGCGCATGTAGTCGTCCTGGATGCCGCGGAAGTCGATCCACAGGTGCGAATACTGGTGGCCGAACTGCGGCGGGAAGGCCAGGTGCTCCTGGCCGTAGACCTTGCCCCAGCTGCGGTCGTAGGTGCTGGTCCAGTCCTTCCAGGCGGACGCCGGCAGCGGGTGGGTCGGCGAGCCGAGGGCCAGCACGTAGACCAGCATCGCCTCGTTGTAGCCCTTCCAGTCGTAGCCGCTCATGCCGGTCTTCGGGTCCCAGGCCAGGGCTACCGCATTCGGCCTGCTGGATGCGGCCCAGGTCCAGTCCACGCGCTGGTAGATCTCGTCGGCCAGGCGGCGGATCTCGGCTTCCTGCGCGTCGGCGCCGGTGAAATACGATTGCGCGTGCAGCACGCCGCCCAGCAGCAGCGCGGTGTCGACCGTCGACAACTCGCAGTTCGAGCTGCGCGCGCCGGTCTTCATGTCGAGGAAGTGGTAGAAGAAGCCTTTATGGCCCGACATGCCCTGCTCGGCCGGACCCTGCGGCGCGTTGCGGAAGAAGCGCAGCGTCGTGAGGGTGCGCTCGGCTGCCTGGGCGCGCGTGATGTAGCCGCGGTCGGCGCCGATCGTGTAGGCCGTCAGACCGAAGCCGACCGCCGCGATGCTGCCGAAGGACGGCGTCGGCCAGCGGTCGGGCACGATGCCGTTGGCGGGGTTGGCGGTGTCCCAGAAAAAGCGGAAAGTGCGCTCGGACAGGTCGTCCAGCAGCGCGGCGTTCGCGGCGTACAAGGCAGGGACCTGGGGCGCCGGCGCCGCGGTCTGGGCGGCGGCGTTCGCAGCCAGCGCCAGGGTGCCGGCCGCCAGCGCCAGCCTGGTGAAACGATGAAGCATGTCTGAATCCTCGGCAGAAGAGACAAAAAACGGCGGGCGGCCGCACGGAGGGGGTTGTGCAGCCGCCGCCGGAAAGCTCAGAACGCGTAGCGCGCGGTGAACTTCACGGTGCGCATCGGGCCGCTCACGCCGCCCGGCACGCCCAGGTTCTTGTTGTCGCCGCCCAGGTAGTTCTGCGGGTTGCCCGGACCGCCGCCCCATTCGTCGTAGCCGCCGTAGTTGATCGTGTTGAACAGGTTCAGCACGTCCATGCGCAGCGAGACCTGGCCGAAGCCGACCGGGACATCCTTGGCCAGCGCCAGGTCGACCTGGCGGAACGGGCCGCCGTCGCCGCGCCGCGAGACGCACTTGTCCCAACCGGCCGAGCAGTCGGTAATCCGGAACGGCAGGCCGGAGCCGTAGGTCAGCTTGGCGGAGCTCATGATCCCCCACGGCAGCAGGCGGTCGCTCAGGCCGGCCACCACCAGGCGGTGCTTCTCGACGTTCTTCGACGGATTCCAGCCGGCCGAGGTTTTGCCGTAGGTCCAGTTGAAGATGTCGTTGGTCCACTCCTTGTTGGTGGTCTCGCCTTGCGAATAGGTGTAGGTGGCGGAGAGCCCCCAGCCGCTGCCCTTGGTGAAGGGCTTGTCGCCTTTCAGGTACAGCGATTCGGTCCTGGCCTGGCTGATGAAGTCGCCCAGGATCAGGGTGCCGAAGCCCGGCACCGAGCCCCACAGCGGATCGATCGGGCTCTGCGTCCCCCAGCCGCCCTTCGGATCGCGGTTGCCGCCGTACCAGTTGAACTGGTCGTGGCTGCGCGAGTTGATGTAGCCGATCTCGGTGTTCCACTGGCCCACCGCCTGGCGCAGGCCCAGGCTGAACTGGTCGGTGTAGGGCTGCTTCATGTTATTCCGGATCATCCAGATCTCGCCGCCGGCCTGGGCGTTGTGCTGCAGCTCGTCGAGCGCCTGGTTGGCCATGGTGCGGTCGTAGGCGCGCCCAAGGCCGCCGAAGATGACGGTGCTCTGGTCGCCGTTCAGGTCATACGAGAAGCCCACGCGCGGCTGGAAGGCGCGCTTGAACGGGCTGCGGTCGCCGGTGGCGTAGTAATCGCGGATGTTGACGCCGCCCTTGGCGAGCGACTGCGCATAGGTCTGGCCTGCCGGCGCGCCGTCGCGCGGATCCTGCTTGTCGAAGATGGCGATGCGGTCCAGCGGGGTCACGTAGCCGTTGTTCAGCATGTTGGTCTCGTAGTCCCAGCGCACACCG
Organism: Massilia aerilata; assembly: GCF_042656905.1. Classification (NCBI taxonomy): domain Bacteria; kingdom Pseudomonadati; phylum Pseudomonadota; class Betaproteobacteria; order Burkholderiales; family Oxalobacteraceae; genus Massilia; species Massilia aerilata. The sequence goes on along the minus strand of NZ_JBHSMZ010000007.1, from coordinate 66,801 downwards.
AGGTTCAGTTCCAGCTTGCTGTTGACGCGCCAGTCGTCCTGCAGGTACAGGCCGTACTGGTTGTCGCCGTAGCTCACGCCCACCGGCGCCAGCGCCGGATCGAGCTGGATCACGGTGGTGGTGCCGGTCTTGTTGTCGATCAGCTCGCGGCGCACGTCGACGCTGCGCGGCGTGCCGAACAGGTCGAAGTCGACCCGCTTCATCTTGAGGCCGCCCTTGATCGTGTGGCCGGCCAGGCCGGTCCAGGTCAGGTCGTCCTGGAACGACCAGCCGCTCTGCTTGCGGTCCTGGGCGTCCGGCGAGCCGCCGGTGAACAGCACGTCCACCGTGTTCTGCGGCTCGTTGCTGGGCGAGACCACGTATTTCACGTAGGGCGTGCCCAGCTTGGCGTGCGGGTTCCAGCGGAACTGCTCGTAACCCAGGCGCGCCTCGTTGCGGAAGTCGCCGTGGCTCCATTCGTGCTTCAGGTCGAAGCGGGTCTCGTCGTTCTTGCGGTCCTTCTCGTTGCCCGGCACCGACAGCTTGAAGTCTTCCGGCACCAGGTCGCTCTCGCGGCGGATGCGGGTGCTGAGTTCGACGCGGTTGTCGTCGTCGATCTGGGCGTCGACCTTGGCCAGCAGCAGGTCTTCCTTGAACTTCGAGGTCGCCGCGCCGGCCATCTTCAGCAGATCCGGCACGATGCCGGCGTTCGGCAGCAGGTCCTGGCGCTGCGCCACCACCTGGCGCGGCTGGTCGATGTGCTTGCCCTCGTAGGCCAGGAAGAAGTGGGCCACGTCCTTCTTGATCGGGCCGCCCAGGGTGGCGCCGTACTGCGCCTGGGTATAGCTCGGGCGGTCGACGCCGGCATCGCGGTTCTTCTGCTGGAAGGGATCGTAGGCGGTCCAGTTGGCGCCGGTGCGGTCGACGAACACGTCGCCGTGGAACTCGTTGGTGCCGGACTTGGTGACCGCCGTGATCGCGGCCGACGAGACCTGGTCGAACTCGGCCTTGTAGTTCTGCGTGATCACCTTGTACTCGGCCACCGCCGACTGCGGGAAGGGATTGCCGCGCGAGGCATCCAGGCCACTCATGCCGCCACGCAGGATGTAGTTCTTCTGGCCGACGCCGTCGATGAAGACGTTGACGTTGTCCTGGTTCTGGGCGCCGCTTTGCAGGGTGCCGTAGCCGGTCTTCTGCTCGACGTCGAAACGCACGCCCGGCGCCAGGTCGGCAAAGGCCAGGAAGTTGCGGTTCACCTGCGGCAGGTTCTCGATCTGGGCGCGCGACACGCTGGTGCCGACCTCGGAGGTGCGCACGTCGCGGCGCTGGGCCGAGCCGCGGATCACCACCTGGCGCACCTCGCCGCCGGCCTGCCCGGCCCCGGCGACGGCCAGGTCGAGCGCCGCGGTCTGGCCGATGCTCAGGGTGACCGGCTCGGAACGCTGGCCGCCCACCTGGATCGTGTACGAGCCCGGCGCCAGGCCAGGCAGCACATAGCTGCCGTCGGCGGCGGTGGTGGTGCGGTAGCTGTAGCCGGTGGCGGTGTTGGTTGCCACGATCTGGGTCGCCGCCGGCGCGGCTGCCCCGCCCTGCGTGATCTGGCCCTTGATGGTGGCCGTGCTCACCTGCGCGTGGGCAGTGCCGGCCGCCAGCACCGCGGCCGCCGACAGGCCCAGTAGCGCCCGGCGCAGTTCGCGTACGCCTGTTTTCATTCTCATGTCTGTCTCCTTTTGGTTTTTATGGACTACGTGTGCGATGAGGATCGGTCAGGTTCTCCCGCCACACGAGCGGCGTACCACCAGCTCGGTCTGCAGGACATGGTTCGAAAGCTTGGTGCTCTCCGGGTTCTCGACCTGGAAGGCGAGGGTCTCGAGCGCGCGGCTGCCCATTTCGGAGATGCGGATGCGGACCGTGGTGAGCGGCGGCGTGACGAAGCGCGCGGTCGGGATGTCGTCGAAGCCAACCACGGCGATGTCGCGCGGCACGCGCAGGCCGGCTTCGTTGAGGGCGAACATGCAGCCGATCGCCATCATGTCGTTGGCCGCGAACACGGCGTCCGGCAGGCGCTTGAGCGACTGCAGCTGGTGCCCGGCGCGGTAGCCCGACTCCTCGCTGAAGTCGCCGGCCAGCACCGCGAGTTGGTTCGGATCGTGGTCCGGCACCAGGCGCTCGAGGGTTTCGCGAAAACCGCGCAGGCGCTCGGCCGATTCGAAGTTGTTGGCGGGGCCGGTCACCATCAGGATGCGGCGGTGCCCGGTCTCGACCAGGTGCTGCACCATCGCCGCGGCGCCGCCGTAGTTGTCGATGCTGAGCGAGGAGCAGTGGTGGCCGGCGTCGTGGGTGTTCAGCAGGACGATCGGCAAGGTGTCCGGCAGGTTGGCCGCCAGGAAGCCGGCGTCGACGTGGGGCGACATCACGATCAGGCCGTCGACGCGGCCGCTCATCGCGCGCAGCGCCGCCCCCGCCTCCTCGGCGTCGCCGTGCGAGCTCGAGACCAGCAGGTGCAGGCCGCGGCGCCGCGCCGCCAGGTCGATCCCGCGGATCAGCTCCGAGAAGAATTCGCCGTACAGGTCGGGCAGCACCACGCCGATGGTGTTGGTGCGGCTGGTCGACAGGCTGCGCGCGCCGCTGTGCGGCACGTAGCGCAGGGCCCGCGCCGTTTCCAGCACCAGCTTGCGGGTTTCTTCGGTGATGCTGGTGCTGCCGTTGAGCGCGCGCGACACGGATGCCACCGACACCTTGGCTGCCTTTGCAACATCCTTGATGGTTACGGCCATAGCTGAATTGAGGTCAAGTAAACGGTTACATTTTTATACTCTACCGTATTATTTTTGTTTTTGGATAATTTTTCTGTGCATGTTCACAGAGGGAGACACTGCTGCGGCGCAGCACGCAAAGCTGTTGGAAAGGCAAGGAATCTGTGTAGAATGGAGCGGATGTAACCGTTTACAATTTACATCTTCTACCCATGACTTCGACGATCTCCAGCCCCGCCGCCGGCGCCAGCCTGCTGTCCAACGGCCGCTTCACCACTCTCGTCACGCCTGCCGGCACCGGCTACGCCGAGTTCGCGGGCACTGCCCTCAGCCGCTGGCAGGGCGACCCGGTGGAAGACGCGGACGGCAGCTTCATCTATTTGCGCGACCTCGACAGCGGCGAATTCTGGTCGGTCGGCATGCGCCCGCTGGCGCTGTCCGGCACCGCGTTCGCGCATGGTTCCGACGACGGCCTGGCCTGGATCGCCTGCACCCGCAACGGCATCGAGGCCAGGCTGGAGATCGCGGTGGACCCCGCCGCCGACTGCGAACTGCGCACGCTCGCGCTGCGCAACCTCGGCGCCGGCGCCCGCCGCATCGAAGTCACGAGTTATCTGGAAGTCGTGCTGAATGCGCGCGCCGCCGAAGCCTCGCACCCGGCCTTCTCCAAGCTGTTCGTGCAGACCGAGATGGATGCCGCCAGCGGCGCCCTGCTGGCGCGCCGCCGTCCGCGCGGCGCCGACGAAACGGCCGCGCTGTGGCTGGTGCAGGCGGTGCAGGGCGGCGTGGATCTGCAGTTCGAGACCGACCGCAAGCGCTTCATCGGCCGCGGCGGCAGCCTGGCCGCGCCAGTGGCCTTGACTGGCAGCGCCGCGCTGTCCGGCACCGCCGGCAATGTGCTGGACCCGGCCTTCGCCCTGCGCCGCAGCGTCATGCTCGATGCCGGCGCCGGCGCGCAGCTGCACTATGTATTGGGCGTGGCGCCGGACCGCGCCGGCGCCCTGGCCCTGGCCGGCCGCGCCGGCGAAACCACCGGCGTGGCCCGGGCGGCAGCGGCGCGCCGCCGCCAGCTGATGCAGGAGGCCGGCGTGGACGCGCAGCAGGCCAGGGCCGCCGAGGAGCTGGGCGCCGCCCTGCTGTACGGCGAACCGGCGCTGCGCGCGCCCGACGTGATCCAGCGCCGCGTGAACGGCGGCGCGGCGGTCTTGTCCGGCTACCGCCTGCCTGCCGCGCACGCACTGTGCGTGGTCTACGCCAACGGCGCCGGCGACGCCACCGTGACGGCGCTGCTGGCGGCGGCGCGCTGGTGGCAGGCGCGGTCCCTGCCGCTGCACCTGGCCGTGATCGGCGCCTGCGAGGACTGGGCCGGCGACATCGAGGATGGCGGCTACGTCACCCTGCTCGACCCGGGCCGCGTGCCGCGCGCGGACCTCGACCGCATCGACTGCCTGGCGCGCGCGGTGCTGTCCGGCGGCCTGCCGCGCTTCACGGCAGCTGCTGTACCGGCGCCGCTCGCCCGCCCGCACGGCGGCGCCGGTGCGCGCGCCGAACGCGAGGCCCTGCGCTTCTTCAACGGCAACGGCGGCTTCTCGAAGGACGGCAAGGAATACATCGTGCGCCTCGACTGGGACGGCAAGCAGCTGGTGCGCCCGCCCCTGCCCTGGACCAATGTGATCGCCAACGAGCAGGTCGGCGTGATCGTCAGCGAAACCGGCGCCGGCTACACCTGGAGCCGCAACAGCCGCGAACACCGGCTCACGCCCTGGTTCAACGATCCGGTCTGCGACCCGCACGGCGAAGCGCTGTACCTGCGCGACGAAGACGGCGGCGCCTGCTGGTCGCCGCTGCCCGGCCCGATGCCGGCCGGCGCCGACTACGAAGCCGCCCACGGCTTCGGCTACACCACCTTCCGCCATGCCAGCCATGGCCTGGAACAGGAAAGCACGGTGTTCGTGCCGCGCAACGACCCGCTCAAGATCGTGCGCATCCGCCTGCACAACCGCGGCCAGCAGGCGCGCACCGTTTCCCTGTTCTCCTACCAGCAGCTGGTCCTGGGCGGCACTCCGGCCGACAGCGGCCGCCACGTCGTCACCGAATGCGAGGACGGCGTGCTGCTCGCCACCAACCGCATGGCCGGTCCCTTCGCCGACGGCGTCACCTTCGCGACCCTGCTTGCGCCGCAGGCGGACCAGACCTCCTTCAGCGCCGACCGCGCCGCCTTCCTCGGCGCCCACGGCAGCGCGGCGGCGCCGGCGGCGCTCACCCGGCCCGCGCTGGACGGCCGCTGCGGCGCCGGCCTCGATCCGTGCGCGGCCTTCCAGGCCCGCCTCACGATTGCGCCCGGCGCCAGCGTCGAATGCGCGGTGCTGCTGGGCGAGACCACCCAGCGCGAGGCCGCGCTGGCGCTGGCGCGGCGCTACCGGGAAGCCGGCAGCATCGAGGCCGCGCTGAACGAGACCCGCGAATTCTGGCGCCGCGCCACCGGCGCGGTGGAGGTCTCGACCCCGCTGCCGGCGCTCGACCTGATGATGGGCGGCTGGCTGGTCTACCAGAACCTGTCCTGCCGCATCTGGGGCCGCTCGGCCTTCTACCAGTCCGGCGGCGCCTACGGCTACCGCGACCAGCTGCAGGATTCGAGCGGCATGGTCTACACGATGCCGCAGCTGACCCGGCGCCAGATCCGCCTGCACGCCGCCCACCAGTTCGTCGAAGGCGACGTGCTGCACTGGTGGCACCCGGCGCCGCTGGAAAAGGGCCTGCGCACGCGCTTTGCCGACGATTTGTTGTGGCTACCCTATATCACCGCCTTCTACATCAACAGCACCGGCGACTGGAGCGTGCTGGACGAAGTCGAGGGCTTCCTGACGGCGCCGCTGCTGGAAGACGGCGAGGACGAGGTCTTCCTCCAGCCGGAACAGGCCGGCGTCTCGGCCGACGTCTACGGGCACTGCTGCCGCGCGCTCGACCGCTCGCTCACCAGCGGCGCGCACGGCCTGCCGCTGATGGGCACCGGCGACTGGAACGACGGCATGAACCGCGTCGGCCGCGAAGGCCGCGGCGAGAGCGTGTGGATGGGCTTCTTCCTGGTGCGGATCATCGACGACTTCCTGCCGATGTGCGAAAAGCGCGGCGACAGCGCCCGCATTGCCCGCTACGGCGCCTACCGCGACCAGCTGGTGCAGGCCTTGAACGGCGCCGGCTGGGATGGCGAGTGGTACCGCCGCGCCTATTACGACAACGGCGTGGTGATGGGCTCGCGCGACAGCGACGAGTGCAAGATCGACGCCCTGGCCCAGGCCTGGTCGGTGATCTCGGGCGCCGCCCCGGCGGACCGCGCGGCGCAGGCGCTGGACGCGATGGAGCAGCACCTGGTCTCGGATGAGGACAAGCTGCTGCGTCTGTTGACCCCGCCGTTCCAGGACACCCCGCAGGACCCGGGCTACATCAAGGGCTACGTGGCGGGCGTGCGCGAGAACGGCGGCCAGTACACCCACGCGGCCTGCTGGGCGGTGCGTGCGCTGGCCGAGGCCGGGCGCAATGAACGCGCGGCCAAGGTGCTGGAAATGCTCAGCCCCGTGAGCCACTCGTCCACGCCGGAAGACGTGGCCGTCTACCAGGTCGAGCCTTACGTGATCGCCGCCGACATCTACGGCGCCGACCCGCACGTGGGCCGCGGCGGCTGGACCTGGTACACCGGCTCGGCCGGCTGGATGTACCGCGTGGCGCTGGAATCGGTGCTCGGCTTCACCCTGCAGGGCGGCGACACGCTCCGCATGAAGCCGGTGATCCCGTCGTCCTGGCCCGGCTTCACGATCTGCTACCGCCTGCCGGACGGCGCCACGGTCTACGAGATCAGCGTGGTCAACGCGCCGATTAACAGCAGCGTCGGCGGCGACGCGGCGCTGTCCTCGGCCACGCTGGACGGCCAGGCCGTGCCGCTGCAGGATGGCGCGGCCCTGGTGCCGCTGCGCACCGACCGCGGTCGCCACCGCGTCGAGATCGTCCTGCGCTGAGAGGCCGGCGCAGATGGCGAACCTCGACCTGGCAGGCGTCCGCAAATCCTTCGGCGCCAACACGATCCTGCACGGGATCGATCTCGCGATCGAGGACGGCGAATTCATCGTCTTCGTCGGCCCCTCCGGCTGCGGCAAGTCGACGCTGCTGCGCGCGATCTGCGGCCTCGACGAGGTCGACAGCGGCGACATCCACATCGGCGGGCGGCGCATGAACGGCGTGCCGCCGGCCGAGCGCGGCCTGGCGATGGTGTTCCAGAGCTATGCCCTGTATCCGCACATGACGGTGCGCGAGAACATGGCCTTCGCGCTGACCCTCGCGAACCGTCCGCAGGCGGACATCGACGCCGCCGTCATGAAGGCGGCGCAGGCGCTGCGCATCGAGCCGCTGCTGGGGCGCCGCCCGAAGGAGCTGTCCGGCGGCCAGCGCCAGCGCGTGGCGATCGGCCGCGCGATCGTGCGCCAGCCCTCGGTCTTCCTGTTCGACGAACCGCTGTCGAACCTGGACGCCGCGTTGCGGGTGCAGATGCGCATCGAGCTGGCCAGGCTGCACCGCGACCTGGCCACCACCATGATCTACGTGACCCACGACCAGGTCGAGGCGATGACCCTGGCCGACCGCATCGTGGTCTTCAACGGCGGCCGCATCGAACAGGTCGGCCCGCCGCTGCAGCTGTATCACGAGCCGGACAACCTGTTCGTGGCGGGCTTCCTGGGCGCCCCGGCCATGAATTTCTTGAGCGGCGAAGTGCGCGACAGCGACGGCCGGCAGGCGGCGATCGCGCTGGCCGGCGGGCGGGCTTTGCTGCAGGTGGTCCTGGCGTCGGCGCCGGCGCGCGGGCAGAAGGTGACGGTCGGGATCAGGCCGGAGCATTTATTGGCCGATACTGCGGGCGGCATTCCGGCCACGGTGTTCGCGGTCGAGCACCTGGGGGATGGGGCTTATCTGTATGCGACGGTGGCCGGGAGCGGGGAGCAGGTGATCATGCGGGCCGATCCGGAGATGACGTGGAGCGCGGGGCAGGTACTGGCGCTGGGCGCGGTGCCGGGGCGCATTCACGTGTTTGGGGAGGATGGGCAGCGCTTGAAACCCGCCTGACCGTCGTCCCCGCGAAGGCGGGGACCCAAGTTTTGTTTGCGTTACGACTGCTCATCCAAACTTGGATTCCCGCCTTCGCGGGAATGACGGTTTTTAGTGCGGTGGTGCGCTAAGTCGATCAGGCAGCGCGAGACACGACACCACCCGTATGGAAAGCCGCCACCAACTCAGCCTCCTTCCGCTTCGCCGCCGCCAGGTGACGCTCTTTCACATGCCCATACCCGCGAATCTCTTCCGGGATACTCGCAATCGCCACCGCCTGCGCCAGATTCTCGCTGCTCAGCTTCGGCAGTAGCGCTTCCACAGTGCGGCGATATTCACCGATCAGCGCACGCTCCATCTTGCGCTCCTCGGTATAGCCGAACACGTCGAGCGCCGTGCCGCGCAGGCCTTTCAATTTGGCCAGCACGCCGAAGGCCTTCATCATCCACGGACCGAATTCCTGCTTGACCAGGTGGCCATCCTTGTCCTTCTTGGCCAGCAGCGGCGGCGCCAGGTGGAATTTCAGTTTGACGTCGCCTTCGAACATGCCGTCGATCTTCTGCATGAACGCCGGGTCGGTGTACAGGCGCGCGACTTCGTACTCGTCCTTGTAGGCCATCAGCTTGTGCAGGTAGCGCGCCACGGCTTCCGTCATGCGGGTGCCCTTGCCGAGTTTTTCCTCGGCGGCGCGGACCTGGTCCACGAAGGCCTTGTACTGCTGCGCATAGGCCACGTTCTGGTAAGCGGTCAGCAGCTCGACGCGGCGCTTGACCAGCTCGTCCAGGGTCTGGGTGCGCTTGAACTCGATCACCTTGGCCGGGGTGGTCAGCTTCGTCACCGAGCCCAGGTCGTGGGCGGCGGTGCGGCCCCAGTTGAAGGCGGCCTTGTTGAACGGGATAGCCACGCCATTCAGTTCGATCGCCTTCATGATCGAGGCTTCCTGCAGCGGCACCTGCCCTTTCTGGAAAGCGTAGCCGAGCATGAACATATTGGTGGCGATGGCGTCGCCCATCAGCGCGGTGGCGATCTGGCCGGCGTCGACGAAATCGACATTGTCCGCGCCGCAGGCCTGCACGATCGCGCCCTTCGAGCCTTCAGCCGGGAACTGCCAGTCCGGGTTCTTGATGAAGGCGGCAGTCGTCGCGCCGCTGTTGTTGACGAAGGCGCGGGTGCGGCCTTCGCCCATGCGCGACAGGGCGTCGCGGCTGGCGGTGACGATCTGGTCGCAGCCGATCACCAGGTCGGCGCTGCCGGTGCCGACGCGGGTCGAGTGCAGGTCGGCCTGTTTATCCGCCAGGCGCACGTGCGACATCACCGGGCCGCCCTTCTGGGCCAGGCCGCTCATGTCCAGCACCAGCGCGCCCTTGCCTTCCACGTGGGCGGCGACAGCCAGGATCTGGCCGACGGTCACCACGCCGGTGCCGCCGATGCCGGTCACCAGGATGCCGAAGGGTTCAAGCGTTGCCGGAATCGGCGGCGCAGGCAGGACCGGCGGCGTGGCCTCGGACGAAGCCGCCTTCTTGGGCTTTTTGAGGCCGCCGCCTTCGACGGTAACAAAACTCGGGCAGAACCCGGTCACGCAGGAGAAATCCTTGTTGCACGAGGACTGGTTGATCTGGCGCTTGCGGCCCAGTTCCGTCTCCAGCGGTTCGACCGACAGGCAGTTCGACTGCTTCGAGCAGTCGCCGCAGCCTTCGCAGACGGCTTCGTTGATCACGGCGCGCTTGGCCGGGTCGGGGAACTCGCCCTTCTTGCGGCGGCGGCGCTTTTCGGATGCGCAGGTCTGGTCGTAGATCATGGCCGACACGCCCGGCAGTTCGCGCAATTCCTTCTGCACGTCCATCAGTTCCGCGCGGTGGCGCACGGTGACGCCTTCGGCCCAGGGATAATCGTCCGGGTATTTTTCCGGCTCGTCGGTGACGACGATGATGGGCGTGACGCCTTCCGCAGCCAGCTGGCGGCTGATCTTGGCCGGGTCCAGCGGACCGTCGTGGGTCTGGCCGCCGGTCATCGCGACCGCATCGTTGTAGAGAATCTTGTAGGTGATGTTGACCTTGGCCGCGACCGAGGCGCGGATCGCCAGCACGCCCGAGTGGAAATAGGTGCCGTCGCCGAGGTTGGCGAACACGTGCTTTTCATCGGTGAACGGGGCCTGGCCGATCCAGGTCGTGCCCTCCGCCCCCATCTGGGTGAAGGTCGTGGTTTCGCGGTCCATCCACAGCACCATGTAGTGGCAGCCGATGCCGGCCAGGGCGCGCGAACCGTCCGGCACCTTGGTCGAGCTGTTGTGCGGGCAGCCGGAGCAGAAGAAGGGAATGCGGTCGGTTTCCGGATTGGCTTTCACCGGGATCGCCTTCAGCACGGCTTCCTTGGCTTCCAGGTAGGCGATGCGTTCCCGCACGCGCTGCGCGACCGGATGGCCGGCGCAGTAGTGCCCGATGCGCGAAGCGATGGCGCGCGCGATCTGGGCCGGGTTCAGCTCATAGGTGCCGGGAAGCAGCCAGTCGCCCTGGCCGTTGCGCGTCTCGATGCTCCATTCGCCGCGGTCGTCGAACTTGCCGACCACGCGCGGACGCTCGCCGTCCGGCAGGTTGTACAGCGCTTCCTTCAGCGCGTATTCCAGCACCTGGCGCTTCTCTTCGACGACGATGATCTCGTCCAGGCCTTGCGCGAACTCGTGCACGCCAATCGAGTCCAATGGCCAGGTCATGCCGACCTTGTACACGCGCAGGCCGATGTCGGCGGCCGCCTGTTCGTCGATGCCGAGGTCGGCCAGGGCCTGGCGGGTGTCCAGGTAGCTTTTACCCGCGGTGATGATGCCGATCTTCGGCTTCGGGCTGTCCCAGATGATGTTGTTCAGCTTGTTGGCGCGCGCATAGGCCAGGGCCGCGTACCACTTGAAATTGTTCATCCGCACTTCCTGGTCCAGCACGGCGTCCGGCCAGCGGATGTTCAGGCCGCCCGGCGGCATGTCGAAGTCGGTCGGGATGACGGGCTGGACGCGGTCCGGGTCGAGGTCGACCACGGCGCCGGATTCGATGATGTCGGTGACGCATTTCATCGACACCCACAGGCCGCTGTAGCGGCTCATCGCCCAGGCGTGCAGGCCGTAGTCGATGTATTCCTGGACCGACGAGGGGAACAGCACCGGCATGCCGACATGGTGCAGGATGTGGTCGGACTGGTGCGCCGTCGAAGAAGATTTGGCCGCGTGGTCGTCACCGGCCAGCACCAGCACGCCGCCGTGCCTGGAAGAGCCGGCGTTGTTGCCGTGTTTGAACACATCGCCGCAGCGGTCCACGCCCGGGCCCTTGCCGTACCACATGGCGAACACGCCGTCGTACTTGGCGTTTTCGAACAGATTGGTCTGCTGGGTGCCCCAGACGGCAGTGGCGGCCAGGTCTTCGTTCATGCCCGGATGGAAGTGAACATTGTGCGCCTGCAGGTGCTTTTTCGCCTTCATGGCGGTCTGGTCGACGGCGGTGACGGGCGAGCCGCGGTAGCCGGTGATGTAGCCGGCGGTGTTCAGGCCGGCAGCGACGTCGCGCTCGTGCTGCAGCATCGGCAGGCGGATCAGGGCCTGGGTGCCGGTCATGAAGGCGCGGCCACGCTGCAGCGTCCATTTGTCGTCGAGGGTGATGTCGTGCGACGGCTGTGCCGGCTCCAGCTGGCTGCGGTCCAGGGGTGCGTTCATTGTGTCTCCAGTATTGTCTTTGGTAGGGTGGGCACCCGGTGCCCACGTACAAGGTTTGCGTTGCGCCGACGCTTTGCGTGGGCTCGGAGAGCCCACCCTACGTTCTGCCGCCAGTATATGCGCGAGCCCCCGCCATAAAATTTCAAAGGATTCCCCCGCTCCAACGATTTGCGCAATAAAATTGCGGGATATATCTGAGGACGAGGGTAGGCATGTCAAAAATCGAGCTGGATAAAACCGACCGGAAGATCCTGGCCATCCTGCAGGCCGATGGACGCCTGTCCAACCAGGACGTGGCCGAGAAGGTCAACCTGTCGCCATCGCCCTGCCTGCGCCGCATCAAGCGGCTCGAGGAAGCCGGGGTGATCCGCCAATACGTGGCGCTGCTCGACGCCGACAAGCTGGGCCTGGGCCTGTTGGCCTATGTAAATGTACGCCTGGAAAAGCATGCGGAAGGCGCGCCGAACGCGCGCGTGCCGGCCACCTCGCCGCGCTTCGAATTCGCCCAGGCGGTGTCGGCCTGGCCGGAAGTCGTCGATTGCTATGCGATGACGGGGGAGATGGATTTCCTGCTGCGCGTCCACGTCGAAGACATGGACCATTTCTCGCGTTTCATGATGGGGACGCTGCTGCGGCATCCGGCGGTGCTGGACGTGAAGTCCAGTTTTGCCCTGCAGAAGATCAAGGAGACGACGGCGCTGCCGATCGTCTAGAACGACTAACAAATCCCTTATGGCGGCGTTGCCTCGTCTCGCCGTACTAACGTACTGTCTTCGACGATGCGCCTTGCCCTAAGGGTTTGTTAGCCGTTCTAAAATGCCTATTTTTTAGGCGCCAACCATTTCAAGGCCGCACGCGTGTTTCGCTTGACCGCGTAGTCGAACTTGGCGACCTGCTCTTCCAGCGCCTCGGCCAGCACGCTCGAGGGGCTGGGCGGCGGCAGGTGCAGGTGGGCGTCGGCTTCGCCGTATTCGCGGTGGATCTCCATGCCGGCCTTCTTGGCGATGTGCATCATGGTGCGGTTCGAGGACAGGCACTGCATGTACAGGGTGTCGACATCCACATTGCGGCAGTGGATGGCGGCGCGCTCGAACAGCCGCGTACCCACACCCAGCCCACGCGCCGATGCCGACACCGAGACGCCGAACTCGGCCACTTTTTCCTTGTCCGTGTAATGGATGCTGTCCGGGTGCGCTTCCTTCGAGGTGAAGGCGAGATGGCCGACACCGACCAGCTGGAACAGGCGGTTGTAGACCCCGAACACGATATCGTTCGCAAAATCGAGCTTGCCGACGTACTTGCCGACCTGCTCGTCGGGCAGCTGGGTGCCGAAGCGCAGCAGGCGGTCGCTGCTGTCGAGCGCCATGAAATGCCGCAGCACGCGCCGGCGATCGCGCTCGCTCAGGGCTTTGACGAGTACCGGCTGGCGGCCGTGTTTGCCGATCAGGTTGTTCAGCCAGCGGCGTAGGGGCTTGTCCTGCATGGGGTCAATTGATTTTGTGCACTGCAACAATGCCGACATTGTAGCGGATTCTTACCCGTCATTCCCGCGCAGGCGGGAATGACGTTCAGCAGCTCGCCACCGCCGCCACCCGCGCCGCGTGCACCGCTGCCGGAATCCCCGCCTTGTTCTCCACAAAGCGCCCGGCAATCTCCCCCGCATTCACGCTTCGCGCGGCGTCGAGCGCCCTCAACAGGCGTGGCGCGTGCGTTTCATGGCCGGGCGACGCGCACTCGGCAGCCTCCAGCATCTGCGCAAAACGCTCCGGCTTGCGGAAGGCGTCGCTGCGTTCGAACAGGGTGACGATGGCTTCCGCATCGAGCGCCGGGGTGCGTTTGACGACGCCAAGCTCGCGCGCCGTCATGACGGCCAGGTCGCGGCAGTCGATCGGGACGCGCAGGCGTTTGGCGAGTGCCGTGATCGCGCCCTGGGCCAGCGCATGCATCAGGACGGCAAAGCGCACCGGCAGCCCGGCGCCGCGGCCGGCGGCATCGTCGATCACCTGCATCAGGGCGGCATCGGCCTCGAGCTCCGGGAGGATGCGCGCCAGCGCCCCGCAGTCCTGCAACACGGCAAACATGCGTGAGGGCGTTTGCTCCATCAGCCCGCGCGACAACTCCTGCCAGACCCGCTCGGCCACCAGGGCGTCCACCTCGCCCTCCTCGACCATCTTGCGCATCAAGGCATTCGTGGAACCGGCCACGCGGAAGTCCGGGAAGCGCGCGGCAAAGCGGGCCAGGCGCAGGATGCGCACCGGATCTTCGGCGAAGGCCTCCGAAACGTGGCGGAAAATACGGTCATGCAGATCCTGCCGCCCGCCGTAGGGGTCGACGATGCTGCCGTCCTCGGCGCGCGCCATCGCGTTGATGGTGAGATCGCGACGGATCAGGTCGTCTTCCAGCTTCACGCCGGGGTCGGTGTGGAACACGAAGCCGTGGTAGCCCGGCGCCGTCTTGCGCTCGGTGCGCGCCAGCGCGTATTCCTCGTGCGTCTGGGGGTGCAGGAAGACCGGGAAATCCTTGCCGACGGGACGAAAGCCCCTGGCCAGCATCTGCTCGGGCGTGGCGCCGACCACGACCCAGTCGTGGTCCTGCACCGGCAGCCCCAGCAATTCATCGCGCACGGCGCCGCCGACGACATAAGCCTGCATCGTGCTTACTCCGGCAGCTCGTCTTCGTGGGCGCCGGCGATTTCCGTCTCGCGCATCGCGTCCTCGACCCAGCGCGCCACGGCCGGGTGGGCCAGCATGCGGTCGCAATAGGCTTGCAGGGCCGGCGCCAGCGCCACGCCATAGGTTTTGAAGCGCATGACGACCGGCGCGTAAAAGGCGTCGGCAATCGAAAAATCGCCGAACAGGAAGCGGTGGTGGCCGAAGCGCGACAGGCACTCCTCCCAGATCTCGCAGATGCGGCCGATGTCGGCCTGGGCGCCTGGCGTGCGGCCGCGGCCCGGTAATCTCGCCTTGATGTTCATCGTCATCGCGGTACGCAGGTCGACGAAGCCGGAATGCATCTCGGCGACCACCGAACGCGCCAGCGCGCGCGCCGCCACGTCCTGCGGCCACAGGTGTTTATCGGGGAATTGCTCGGCCAGGTATTCGCAGATGGCGAGGCTGTCCCAGATCGTCATCTCCCCGGCCAGCAGCACGGGCACGCGGCCGGCGTGCGAAAAGCGCGCGATGTTGGCGGCGGTATCGGGCTGGTCGAGCAGCACGCGGACTTCGGTGAACGGAATCCCGCACGCCACCGCCGCCACCCATGGGCGCATCGACCACGACGAATAGTTCTTGTTGCCGATGACGAGGGTCAGGCCCGCCTGGCGCGCCTGATCGAGGGTTTGCGAAAGCGTCGGGTCGAGTTCGATTGTCTGCATGGTCTCTTTCTATTTCGGATGGGGATGTTCCGCATGCGCATGGCGCGCCCGCGAGCGCAGCTCGTCGAGCCGCGCGGTCGGCGCCAGCCAGCCCGGCGCGACGGACTCGAGCGCCGTGAGCTTGATATCGAGCGCCTCCGCTGTCAAGACCTGTTTGGACGGCGTGACGACATTATCGACCTTCATGGAATCCAGGTTGTCGCGGGTGATCAGCGGCGTGCCGGGCAGGCATTCGAAGAACATCGCCTGCAGCCGCGCCAGCGCATCGGGCAAGGCGATAACGGGGCGCGGATGCAGGCGCGGCACCCTGCCGGCCGCGCAGGCGGCGGCGATGCGGCGCGGCAGCTCGACGTGGACGTGGCGGAATTGCGGCCCGTAGGGCGTGCCGCGGCGCGAATGCAGGATGCCGGCCAGGTTGATGACGGCATCCTTGCCCGCCACCAGGCGCCGCAGGGCGGCATCGTCGTGGAGGTCGGCCTGGACGATGTCCACGCCCAGCGGCATCAGGTGCATGGCGTGCGCCTCGTGGCGCGTGACCGCGACGATGCCGACGTTGCGCTCGCTGAGGCGCGCCGCAATGTGGCTGCCGATAAATCCTGTTCCTCCGAACAACACTACCGACAGCAGGCACATGGAAGCCTCCTAGGGCAGGCCGGTCATGGCAGTCCAATCGTGCTGCCGCGCGGCGCGATCGTCCCCAGGCGGGCCTTGAGCGACTGTGGACGCCTCTCGAACAGTGCGGCGTAGTTCGTTGCGTTCGACATCACATTGCGCACGTAGTTGCGCGTTTCCTCGAAAGGAATGGTCTCGACGAAGACCGCGCCTTCCATCGGCGCGTTCAGCAGTCCGCGCCAGGTGCGGGTGCGGCCGGGGCCGGCGTTGTAGGACGCGGTGGCCAGCACCTGCGAGCCCTCGGCATTGTTCAGCACCATGTTCAGGTAGTTGGTGCCGAGCAGGATGTTGGTGCGGATATCGCTCAGCATGCCATGGCCGTAATCGTCCATGCCGATCTTGCCTGCCACCCACTTGGCGGTCGAGGGCATCACCTGCATCAGGCCGGAGGCGCCGACGCCGGACTGGGCGTCGGAGATGAAGCGCGATTCCTGGCGGATCAGGCCGTACACCCAGGCCTGGTCCAGGCCCAGCCCCTGCGCGGCCGGGTGCAGGATGTCGTTGTGCGGGGCCGGGAAGCGCTGGGTGTAGTCGAATTCGGTGCGGGTGCGCTCCGAGGTGTTGACCATGCGGTCCAGGATCTCGTTCTGGCGCGCATACTCGGCCGCCACCAGCAACTGGCGGTCGGTAAAGTCGCGCAGGGTCCAGTTCCACTCGCGCGTGCCTTCGAAGCGCAGGCGCAGGCTGAAGAATTTCAGGGCACGCTTGAAACCCGGATTGGCGGCCATCTGCGCCAGCTCGGCCGCGGTGGGCGGCGATGCGCTGGGCGGGATCGTGATCTGCTGGCCGACTTCTTCCAGCGCCAGCTGGCCGTAGAAGTTGTTCTGGTCGGCGATGCGGCGGAACAAGGCTTGCGCATCCTCTTTCTTGCCTTGCGCCGCATCGGCGCGGCCCAGCCAGTAAGTCCAGGCCGGTTGCGCGCGCAGGTCGGCCGGCATGGCTTCGATGGTGGCGCGCACCATCTTCCAGTCGCCGCGGCGCAGCGCGATCCGGGTCTTCCACTCGGCCTGGGACTCGGACAGCGGAGCGCCGGCGGCGCGCTGCCAGTCGTCGTAGGCATCCGGCGCCAGCACCAGCGAGGCCGCCAGGGCAATATTCGACCAGCCGATCGCCTTTTCCTCGGCGGACAGCTTGGACGCGTTCTTGTTCAGGGCGACGGTGGCCAGCTTCAGGCTGGTCCGCGCCATGCGGCCGACCGCGACCAGGTAGATCTCGTGCTCGGCGCGCGAGCTGCCGATGCCGCGCGCCATCGCCAGCGCCGGGAAGTCGACCGCCTGGGCGGCGCGGGTATCGGAGGCGCCCAGCAGGATGGCGGTGCGGCGCGAGGGGCCGGTGGCATGCATCTCGCCGGCCAGGCGCAGCTGGGCCAGCAGGTCTTCCTTCGTGAACTGGGCGGACTGGGCCAGCTGGCCGACCAGGGCGGCGCAGGCTTCGCCGTACATCGGCGGATTGTCGAGCAGGGCGCGGGCTTCCGAAGCGACGTTCTGCCCCTTCACGGCGCGCGACAGCAGGGCGTAGCAGCGGACCTGGTAGTCGTCGTTCTTGACGAACAAGGGCAGCTCGCGGTCGAAACCGACCCAGTCGCGCTTGCGGCCGAGTTCCAGCAGCCAGTCGTTGCGCAGGCGGTCGGCGATCGCGCTGCCCTCGTAGCGCTTCAGGAAATCCAGCACTTCGTCGTTCGTCGCGTCCTTCAGCCGTGGTTTGAGACGATAATAGTCGACATACGAGGGGATTGCGTAGCCGGGCAGGCGCCCCGCCAGCTCGGCCGCCTTGGCGGCGTCGTTCTGGCGCGCGGCTTCGCGCAGCTGCAGGAAGAGCGCATCTTGCTCGCGGGCAGCGTCGGTGACGGCTTGCGGCATTGCCGCCGCAGGCGCCGTCACCGCCGCGCTTGCAGGCAAGCTTGCAGGCGCTGCAGGCGGCGGGGCCGCCTGGGCCAGCGCAGACACGAAGGGCAACAGGGTAGAGGCAGCAATACTTGCGCCGGCTAACAATTTCAACGGAAACATCAAACCAACCTCAATGTACGTTTCATTTCATCCATGACCGGCAATTCAAGAATACCACGCCCCCTCTCGGGCCTGCCAGACACGAACTCAAGCGTGACGGGGGATAGCCACACGGCAAAGGCGGCGCTGCGCAAGGCGCTCAGAACGACACGTGGGGCGCTCGATCCAGCAATCAAGGTCCAATGGGATGCCCATATCGGCGCCCAGGTCCTGACCTGGTGGCGCCTGCGCCAGATGGACACCGTCGGCGTCTACTGGCCGCTGGCCGGCGAACCCGACCTGCGCGCCGCCTACGCCGAGCTGGCCCTGGCCGGCGTGCGCCTGGCGCTGCCGGTGGTGATGGAGCGCGACGCCCCGCTTGCCTTCACGGAATGGCAGCTGGACGAGCCCATGCTGGCCGACGAGATGGGCGTGGCGGTGCCGGCCACCCTGCGCTTCATCGAGCGGCCCCCTGCCCTCTTGATTCCCTGCCTGGGTTTTAACGCGGAGAATTTCCGGCTGGGCTATGGCGGGGGCTACTACGACCGCACCCTGGCGCTGGCGCCGCGCCCGCTTACCCTGGGCATCGCGTACAGCAACCAGGAAGCGCAGTTCGGGCATGGGCCGCACGATGTGGCGCTGGATGCGATCGTGACGGAGCGTAGCAACATTCGATGACGGATTTGTGACTGCGGATCACAAATCCCTTGGCCATGAAAAATGCCCGCAGGCTTGTGGCGTGCGGGCATTTTTGTTTGCACTGCTTCAGGCCGCTGCTTGCGTCCCGTGCAGGCGCTGCCAGATGGCGGTGGTGGCCGCCGCCTGGTTCATGCTGTAGAAATGCAGGCCCGGCGCGCCGCCCGCGAGCAGCTTCTCGCACAGCTGGCTGACCACATCCAGGCCGAAGGCCTTGATGGAAGCGCTGTCGTCGCCGAAGCTGGCCAGTTTCAGGCGGATCCAGCGCGGGATCTCGGCGCCGCACATCTCCGAGAAACGCATCAGCTGCGTGTAGTTCGTGATCGGCATGATGCCGGCCACGACGGGCACGTCCACGCCCAGTCTGGCGACGTTGTCGACGAACTGGAAATAGGCGTCCGGGTTATAGAAGTACTGGGTGATCGCGGCGTTGGCGCCGGCCTGCACCTTGCGTACGAAGTTCTGCAGGTCGTCCTGCGGCGACTTCGCCTGCGGATGCATTTCCGGATAGGCCGCGACCTCGATGTGGAACCAGTCGCCGGTTTCAAGACGGATGAACTCGACCAGGTCGCTGGCATAGCGCAGCTCGCCGGCGCCGCCATAACCGCTCGGCAAGTCGCCGCGCAGGGCGACCAGGCGGCGGATATTGTGCGACTTGAACTCGTTCAGAATTGCGCGGACCGAGTCGCGGGTGCCGCCGACGCAGGACAGGTGGGGCGCGCCCAGATGGCCTTCCGACTGGATCTCGAGCACGGTGGCCAGCGTACCCTGCTGGGTGCTGCCACCGGCGCCGAAGGTCACCGAGAAATATTTCGGCTGCAGCTCCGCCAGCTTCTGGCGCGCCACGCGCAGCTTTTCCGCACCCTCGGGGGTCTTGGGCGGGAAAAACTCGATGCTGATATTAGGGGTTTCCATCTTTGTTCAGGAGTAAGGTAGAAAGCGCCCACGAAATCACGCTGTACAGGATGGCCGCCAGGAAGGCCGACCAGAATCCGGCCACATGGAAGCCCTCGACCAGGTGCGCCACCAGCCAGAACAGCAGCGCGTTGATCACCAGGATGAACAGCCCGAGCGACACCAGCGTCACCGGCAGGGTCAGGACGACCAGCACGGGACGGATGATGGTGTTGACCAGCCCCAGGACCAGCGCGGCCACGAGGGCGGCGCCGATATTGGTGACGGTCACCGAGTGCATCAGGAAGGGCAGCGCCATCAAGGCGGCGGCGTTGATCAGCCAGGTCAGGAGCAAGCGCATATCGGTATCTTTCGTGAGGGCGTAAGGGGTCCGGGCGCCGCCCCTTGTGGGGCAGCGCCGAGTCACGGAAAGCTTACCAGACTACTAATTAATAGCGATAGTGCGCCGGCTTGTACGGACCTTCCTGGCTCACCGAGATGTACGCCGCCTGCTCTTCGGTCAGCGTGGTCAGCTGGGCATTCAGCTTTTTGAGCTGCAGGCGCGCGACCTTCTCGTCCAGGTGCTTCGGCAGGGTGTAGACGCCGACCGGGTACTTGTCCGTGTTGGCGAACAGTTCGATCTGGGCGATGGTCTGGTTCGCGAACGAGGAGCTCATCACATAGGACGGGTGACCGGTGCCGCAGCCCAGGTTCACCAGGCGGCCTTCGGCCAGCAGGATGATGCGCTTGCCGTCCGGGAAGATCACGTGGTCGACCTGCGGCTTGATGTTTTCCCACTCGTATTTCTTGATCGCCGCGACTTCGATTTCGTTGTCGAAATGGCCGATGTTGCAGACGATCGCCTGGTCCTTCATGCGCAGCATGTGCTCTTCGGTGATCACGTGGTAGTTGCCGGTGCAGGTGACGAAGATGTCGCCGTGTTCGGCAGCGTAGTCCATGGTCACGACGCGGTAGCCTTCCATCGCGGCCTGCAGGGCGCAGATCGGGTCGATCTCGGTGACCCAGACCTGGGCCGACAGCGCGCGCATGGCTTGCGCCGAGCCTTTGCCGACGTCGCCATAGCCGGCGATCACGGCGATCTTACCGGCGATCATCACGTCGGTCGCACGCTTGATGCCGTCGACCAGCGATTCGCGGCAGCCGTACAGGTTGTCGAACTTCGACTTGGTGACGGAGTCGTTGACGTTGATGGCCGGGAAAGCCAGCTTGCCTTCCTGGTGCATCTGGTACAGGCGGTGCACGCCGGTGGTGGTCTCTTCGGTCACGCCCTTGATTTCCGGCAGGCGCTTCGAGTACCACTGCGGATCGACGGCCAGGCGGCCCTTGATCGCGTTGAACAGGCAGATCTCTTCTTCCGAACCCGGCTTGTCCAGCACCGAGATATCCTTCTCGGCACGCACGCCCAGGTGCAGCAGCAGGGTGGCGTCGCCGCCGTCGTCCAGGATCATGTTGGCGTGATTGTCACCCGGCCATTCAAAGATGCGGTGGGTGTATTCCCAGTACTCGTCCAGGGTTTCGCCCTTGATGGCGAACACCGGGGTGCCGACCGAAGCGATGGCGGCGGCGGCGTGGTCCTGGGTCGAGTAGATGTTGCACGATGCCCAGCGCACTTGCGCGCCGAGGGCTTCCAGCGTGCGGATCAGCACGGCGGTCTGGATGGTCATGTGCAGCGAACCGGCAATGCGCGCGCCCTTCAGCGGCTGGCTGGCGGCGTATTCCTCGCGGATCGCCATCAGGCCCGGCATTTCGGTTTCGGCAATGCGGATTTCCTTCTCGCCCCACGAGGCAAGGCCGATGTCGGCAACGAGGTAATCCTGGGAAGTGTTTTTGAGTACGGCGCTCATCACGCCCTCCTTTCAAGTTAAGAAAAAAGTAACGTGAGCGCGGTGTTGATGATCCGAGCCTGGCGAAAGTGGGAACTTTCGTCGCAACGCTCCTCGGAATTCATAAGTTTAACACGGGTAGAACAAGCAGTGTGCCGGCAAACTTGAACCGTCGGGTGGGGTCCTGAGGCCGGGGGCCTCAGGACGGGCGTGCCCACCATGCGTCCGCGCAATGCCGGCAACCGTGGGCTCGGAGAGCCCACCCTACCTGATTACGCCAGTCCGGCTTCGGCGCGCAGCAGCGCCGCCTTGTCGGTGCGCTCCCAGCTGAACTCCGGCTCTTCGCGGCCGAAGTGGCCGTAGGCGGCGGACTTCTGGTAGATCGGGCGCAGCAGGTCGAGCATCTGCACGATGCCTTTCGGGCGCAGGTCGAAGTGTTCCATCACCAGCTGGGCGATTTTCTCGTCGGAGATCACGCCGGTGCCTTCGGTATAGACGGTGATGTTGATCGGCTTGGCCACGCCGATCGCGTAGCTGACCTGCACCTGGCACTGGCGCGCCAGGCCGGCGGCGACCACGTTCTTCGCCACGTAGCGGGCGGCGTAGGCGGCCGAGCGGTCGACCTTGGACGGGTCCTTGCCCGAGAACGCGCCGCCGCCGTGCGGGGCGGCGCCGCCGTAGGTGTCGACGATGATCTTGCGGCCGGTCAGGCCGCAGTCGCCCTGCGGACCGCCGATGACGAAGCGGCCGGTCGGGTTGACCAGGTAGCGGGTGTCCTGCAGCCACTCTTTCGGCAGCACCGGCTTGATGATCTCTTCGATCACGGCTTCTTCGATCTGGCTGTGGCTGACTTCCGGCGCGTGCTGGGTCGACAGGACCACGGTGTCCACCGCGACCGGGCGGCCGTTGACGTAGCGCAGGGTGACCTGGGACTTGGCGTCCGGGCGCAGCCAGGCCAGGCGGCCATCCTTGCGCAGCTGCGACTGGCGCTCGACCAGGCGGTGCGCGTAGTAGATCGCGGCCGGCATCAGTTCCGGGGTCTCGTCGCAGGCGTAGCCGAACATCAGGCCCTGGTCGCCGGCGCCCTGGTCGAGATCCAGGCCGGCGCCTTCGTCGACGCCCTGGGCGATGTCCGGCGACTGCTTGTCGTAGGCGACCAGCACGGCGCAACCCTTGTAGTCGATGCCGTAGTCGGTGTTGTCGTAGCCGATGCGCTTGATGGTGTTGCGCGCAACTTGAATATAATCGACGTTGGCGTGCGTCGTGATTTCACCCGCCAGCACGACCAGACCCGTGTTGCAAAGGGTTTCGGCTGCCACGCGCGCACGCGGGTCCTGCTCGAGAATGGCGTCGAGGATGGCGTCGGAAATCTGGTCGGCGACTTTGTCCGGGTGGCCTTCCGAGACGGACTCGGAAGTGAAGAGGTAGTCATTGGAAGACATCTAGGCTCCTGATACTGTTGAGATAAATGCCGCAGTACCATTGCCTGCGACGCTTTAGCGATATTTATATTCCGCTTCGCAAGTTGTCATTAACTCCGCGGATCCTGCTTCAAAGTGGTATTTTACGCTCCTTAAAAAATTTTGGTGTAGCAACCCGCATCACCTCTACCCTGAATCAATAGATGCTTGTTCTCTTGTTCCGCCTCTTATCCAGGTTCCCCCTCCCTGTGCTACACGCATTGGGAGCGGCACTCGGCTGGCTGGTTTATCTCATTTCCCCTTCCTATCGCCGGCGCCTGCGCAGCAATCTCGCGCTGGCCGGCTATGGCGCCCTGCGGCGCGCCGCCATCGCCGAATCCGGCAAGGCCCTCGTCGAACTGCCTTTCGTGTGGTGCGCGCCGCAGGAGCGCGTTACCAGGCATGTCACGATGGAAAACTGGGAGCTGGTCCAGCGCCAGCTCGACACCGGGCGCGGGATTGTGTTCCTGACGCCACACCTGGGTTGCTTCGAATTGACTGCTCAACAAGTCTCGCTGCGCCAGGAATTGACGGTCATGTATCGTCCGCCGCGCAAGAACGCGCTGAAGCCCCTGGTCGAAGGCGCCAGGGCCCGCCTCAAGATGCACCTGGCCCCGGCCAACCTGTCGGGCGTGCGCATGCTGGTCAAGGCGCTGAAGGGCGGCCAGCCGGTCGGCGTGCTGCCGGACCAGGTGCCGCAGGAAGGCGAAGGCCTGTGGGCGCCCTTCTTCGGCCGCCAGGCCTACACCATGACCTTGCCTGCCAAGCTGGCCCAGCTCGGGAAGGCCGACATCCTGCTGACCTACGCCGAACGCCTGCCGCACGGGCGCGGCTACGTGATCCGCTTCGTCCCCTTCGACGGCGACCTGTCCGGCACCCCGGCCGAGCAGGCAGCCAGCATCAACCGCGCCATGGAACAATTGATCGCACGTTGCCCGTCCCAGTATTTCTGGAGTTATAACCGCTACAAGCGCCCGCAGGGCGTGGCCGCACCGGACACCGAGGCAGTCGCATGAGAATCCTGATTGCCTTGTTGTGGCTGCTGCACTGGTTGCCGCTGCCTGTCCTGGGCCGCATCGGCAACGCCGTCGGCAGCCTGATGTATGTGGCGATCCCGAAGCGCCGCAAGATCGCCCTGACCAACCTGCGCCTGTGCATGCCCGAGCTGAGCGAAGCGGAACGCGTCGCCATCGCCAAGCGCCACTTCCGGGGCTATTCGCGCAGCATCCTGGAGCGCTCGCTGCTGTGGTGGGCGCCGATCCCGCGCCTGCGCAAGCTGATCCACATCGAACCCTCGGTGCCCCAGGCCGAGATGGAGAGCGGCCCGACCATCCTGCTGTGCCCGCACTTCGTCTGCCTCGACGTGGCGGGCGTCGGCGCGCGCGTGATTCCGGTGTCCTCGATTTATTCGCCGCAGAAGAACAAGGCCTTCGACCGCCTGCTGCGCTACGGCCGCGAACGCTTCGGCCCGGTGCGCCTGTTTACCCGCGACGAGGGCGTCAAGCCGATCCTGCGCGCGCTGCGCGACGGCCTGCCCTATTTCATGCTGCCGGACATGGATTTCGGCGAGAAAGATTCGGCCTTCGTGCCCTTCTTCGGCATCCCGGCCGCGACTCTCACCGCCCTACCGCGCCTGGCAGCTGCCGCCAGGGCCAAGGTGATCCCGGTGATCGCCACCTTCCTGCCCAACTACCAGGGTTATCGGGTGGTGTTCTATCCGGCCTGGGAAAACTACCCTGGCGACGACATGATCGCCGCCACGCGCCGCATGAACGAATTCATCGAGGAACGGGTGCGCGAAAACCCGGCCGAGTATTTCTGGACGCACAAGCGTTTTAAAACCCGGCCAAACGGCGAGCCGTCGTTCTACGAGTAAGGAACACAACATGAAACTGAAATTTACCAAGATGCACGGCGCCGGCAACGACTTCATCGTCATCGACGCCGTCAACCAGCAGGTCGACCTGAGCCCCGAACAGTGGGGCCGCCTGGCCGACCGCCGCTTCGGCATCGGCGCCGACCAGATCCTGATTGTCGAGCGCCCCACCGAAGAAGGCTGCGATTTCCGCTACCGCATCTTCAACAACGACGGCGGCGAGGTCGAACAGTGCGGCAACGGCTCGCGCGCCTTCGTGCGCTTCGTCAGCGACAAGGGCCTGACCGACAAGCGCAGCATCCGCGTGCAGACCATGGCCGGCATCATCGCGCCGCGCCTCGAAGACGACGGCAGCGTGACCGTCGACATGGGCGCTCCGGTGCTGGAAGCTTCGAAGGTCCCATTCGACAGCGACGGCCTGCAAGGCGTGCCGCAGGGCTGCGACACCCTGTGGCCGCTCACGGTGCGCGCGCGCGGCGCCGAGCAGACCGTGCTGGTGTCGGCCGTCTCGATGGGCAATCCGCACGCCGTGCAGGTGGTCGACGACGTCGACACCGCCCCGGTGGCGGAGACCGGCCCGCAGATCGAACACCACCCGCGCTTCCCGAAGCGGGTCAACGCCGGCTACCTGCAGGTGCTGGACCGCCGCCACGTCAAACTGCGCGTGTTCGAGCGCGGCGCCGGCGAAACCCTCGCCTGCGGCACCGGCGCCTGCGCAGCGGTCGTGGCCGGCATCCGGCGCGGCCTGCTCGACGCGAAGGTAGCGGTCGAAGCGCGTGGCGGCCGTTTGAGCATCGCCTGGGCGGGCGAAGGCCAGCCGGTCTACCTGAGCGGACCGGCTGAAACGGTATTCGAAGGCGAGATCAACATCTAATCAAGACAAGAGCGCGCTCAAGCCGCTAAATCCAGGTCGAGCGGCGCATCCGGCCCGCCCGACTCCGGCAGCAAGGTCCGCAGCCGGTACAGGCGCTGCCGGTAATTCCCTTCCGGTCCGCCAGGACCGCAGTCGACATTCTCGAACAGGCGCACCACGCGATCGAGCAACTGGCGTTCCTGGGCCGTTTCGACCGGCACCAGGCGGCGCCGGCTGCGGCCGTAGCTGGCGCGGATATCGACCACCAGGCAGTGCCCGCGGTCCGCATGCCTGACGTCCAGCAGCAGGGCCTCCGCGCGGCTCAGGCCGAACGCCAGCGCCAGCTCGATCCGCGCCGCCAGCAAGGGGTACTCCGACATGTCGCGCCCGGGCAGCGCGCCCAGCTCGCGCCAGGCGCCGGCCTCGCGCGGCGCGATCTTGCGCAGCATCGCCGCCGCCTTGGCGCAGCCCTGGGCTGCCGCCTTCTGCAGCCAGAACACGGCGCGCACGTCATTGCCCTCGTTCTCGCGGCGCGCGCGCCAGGCGGCGTTGCCGCATTCCAGCCGGGCGTCCCGGTAACCCATCTCGGCGGCGCGCTCGAGGTATTTCTGGGCCTCGACCACATTCCTTTGGGAAAACTCCGGCTTCACATAGATGCGCGACAGCGCGTACCAGGCTTCGGCCAGGCCCTGCTCGCCGGCCTGCTGCAGCCAGCGCACTGCTTTCTTGAAGTTGGCGGCGCCGCCGTTGCCGGCGTTGTCGCCGGGAATGCGGCGGCCGTCGACGCGCATGCGGGCGCAGCACAGGCCCAGGGCGAACTGGGCATGACGGTCCTGCTCGGCGGCGGCCAGTTCCCAGAACGCGTGCAGTTCGTCGGGCGCGACGTCGTGGACAGCCATCCCCTCGTCCACCAGCCGGGCGCAGCGCGACAGCAGGGTGACCTCATCCGGCGCCAGGCGCGCGCAGGCCCCGTCCTGCGCCACTTCGGAGCGGGCCAGGGCGCGCGCCAGCGGCAGCGCGCGTTCGAGGTAGGCCTGGTGCTGGCCGGCGTTCCACTCCTGCTCCAGCAAGGCGAACTGGGCCGGCGTCACGCCGCTGTCGGCGGCGCTGCGCAGCCAGCGCTGGCCGGCGCGGTCGGGCGCGCCGTTGCGCGATGCCCCCGGCTCATCCGGGCGCCGGGGTTCGGGGCGCGGCATACGGGCATCCGGCGTGCGGGCATCCGGCATACGGCCATCCCCTTGCCCGGCCGCCGCTTCGCCTGCCGGGCCGCCGAAACGCGGCGGCGTCGCCCCATGTTCACGCGCCAGCAGCCACTGCGCTTCGGGAAAGCCGCCGCGTGCCGCGTCTTCGAGCGCGCGCAAGGCCTTGGCGCGCTGCCCGGCCGGCACGCGCTCGCCGCCCAGCACCAGTTGCGCATACACGAGGCCGGCCCGCGCCAGCCCGCCGTCGTAGGCGCGCTCGTACCAGCAGGTAACGGGCTGCGGGCTCTGGCGGGCCAGGTCGAGGGGTATGTGGTTGCCGATCAGCTGCCAGGCCTCGGCGCAGCCCTGGCGCGCGGCGCGATCCAGCCAGTGCAGGGCCGTGGGCAGGCTCTTGGGCAGGCCGGCGCTGCCGAACAGGTAGAGCCGGCCCAGCGCCAGCTGGGACTCGGTCCGCCCGGCGCGCGCGCCACGGATGATTGCTAACTCTTCACGGTTTGCCATCGTTCTTTTTCGGTAGTGAGACACTGCCGCAGATGCGCGCAGATACATGCAAATCACGCCAGGCAGGTGATGGATCAGGCCGCCAGATCGCCGGCTGCAGCATGTACTTGTCGGATTGGCCAGAGTCTATAGCCGGCTCAGGGGCGATTCGTTTGCGATTCCATGTGCATTTGAGGCTGCACAAATCTTATCGGTCGGGCAGGACTGGTATGATGACGTAGGGAAACTTAATCAATGCTTAAGGTTTCCATGCTGAACGGCCTCAGCCGTTTCGAAAATACAACAGCACGATTGGATTTATTGGCTTTCCACCAATTGAAGCCGTCATAATTGACTAATCCGACAACCTTGACGCATTGAGCAATTAAGGTTCACACATCCGAGTGTTCAGCAACAATAAAAAGTCTCAATGCTCTCTGGATTCCTGCGTTTCACTTTATAAGGATACAAATAGATGAAAAAATCACTCTTGGCAGTCGCTCTGCTGGGCGCATTCGCCGGTGTGGCGCAAGCGCAAACCGCCGTGCAGATCTACGGTAACATCGACGCCGGCCTGGTCAAGCGTACCGACCAGACCCTGGCCATCGGCAAGCGCGCCTCGAACACCCTGGGCTTCAAGGGTACCGAAGACCTGGGCAACGGTCTGAAAGCACTGTTCCAGATCGAAATGCGTTACGAGCCGGACACCGGCACCACCGAGAACAACGGCCGTCCGCTGTTCCAGGGCCAGAGCCGCGTCGGCCTGCAGGGTGATTTCGGTATGGTCCGCCTGGGCCGTGGCCTGACCCCGTTCCAGGAAGTCGTCGGTTCGTTCGAACCGTGGCACGGCCTGCCGACCCCGGCCGGTTTCTATACCGACATCTCGGTCGCTGGCTACAACTCGACGCCGCTGGACACCAACACCAGCGGCGGCTCGCCGAGCAACAACCGTTTCTCGAACGCGATCTTCTACAACTCGCCGGTCGCCAGCGGCTTCCAGGTGAACGCTGCCTGGGCAAGCAAGGAATCGACCGGCGGCGCGCTGGCCGGTATCGGCGCAGGCGCAGCTTCGTACGCTGCCAACTCGGAAGCCACCGTGAACCCGTTCTCGGTCGCCGGCACCTACAACAACGGCCCGGCCGCTGCGATGGTTGCCTACGAGCGTAACGCCGTCGAAAGCAAAGTCTGGTCGATCGCCGGTTCGCTGGCTGCCACCCCGGAACTGAAACTGATGGGCACCTACACCCGTCAAGACCAGGGCCACACCAACACCCTGCGTCCGAAGACCAAGGGCTGGGTGCTGGGCGCAACCTACGCTGTCGGCCCAGGCAAGGTCCTGGCTGGCTATGGCCGCAAGCACATCGACAACACTGCTTCGACCAAGCAGTTCTCGCTGGGCTATGAGTACAACCTGTCGAAGCGTACCTACCTGTACGTCGACGCATCGCGCAAGAAGGACATCGTCAACGCCACCACCGGCAACCTGGCTGGCGTCCCGACTGTCAACCACTACGACGTGGGCGTGAACCACTCGTTCTAAGCTGCCTGGGGGTTCGCCCCCTTCAGCTGGAAGTCCGCAAGGGCGGACCTGGGCAACCAGGTCCGCCCTTGTTGCATCCAGGCCTTGTGCGATTCGCGCAACGCTTACGCGGCTGAGCAATACCAACCCGCGCGAATTGATGGGCATCCGAATGTCATCAGTGGGAGGTGCAATGAAGAAGATCGTGCTGGGCGCGCTCGCCGCCTGTTTTCCGACTTTCGTGCTGGCCCAGTCCAGCGTTCAGCTCTACGGCATCGCCGACGCCGGCCTGATGTGGCAGCGCGGCTCCTCGCCCAAGCTCATCAGCGGCGGCGAAGACGGCTCGCGCCTCGGCTTCAAGGGCAGCGAAGATCTCGGCCGGGGCATGAAGGCCATCTTCAACCTGGAGGCGCGCATCGAGCTCGACACGGGCAGGCAACAGCCCATCCTGCTCAACGAGAACCAGGGCTTCTACCTGACGCGCGGCATGGAGGCCCTGCCACCCAACCTGCTGGCGGCCGTGCGCGGCGCGCTGCAGCAGCGCGGCGGCCCGGCCGTCAATCCGGAGAACGCCCTGTTCGACCGCACTTCCATGGTCGGCCTGGTCACCCCGGTGGGCGCGGTGCTGCTGGGACGCATGTACACGCCGGGCTACGAAGTATTCGCGGCGGCCGACACCTTCGAGGTCGGGACCGGCGGCACCTGGGGCAGCGTGACCGGCGGCACCGCCGGCTTCCAGGCGCTGGGCGCCGACATCCGTTCCCAGCGCGCGCTGCAGTACCGGTTCGCCCTGCCCTCCGGGCTCGGCGGCTCGCTGATGATCGCCGGCCGCGGCTCGGGCTACTATGGCCTGTACAACAAATTCTGGGGCGCGGCCATCACCTATAAAGCGCGCGGCTGGGACGTCGGCATCGGCCACAACCATGGCTACGATCCGTCCGGCGCGCCGAGCCTGCGCACGACCACGGCCGGCGGTTCCTATACCTGGAACGACTGGAAATTCTTCGCCGGCTGGCACGACCAGCGCAACCAGCATTCGACGCTGCTGCCTACCTATGTCGCCGGCTGGGATGCCCTGATCGCGCCACAGCTGGCGCCGCTGGGTCCGGCCACCGCCGCCGTCCTGCGCGCGGTGTTCGTCAACAATATTGCCGCCAACACCCGGCAGGATGCGGTCAGCGTCCAGGCCGGCGTGCAGTACCGCGTCGGCCCCAACCGCTTCCTGGCCTCGGTCGCGCGCCAGAACGACCGCACGCCGTCCAACAGCGACGCCACCCTGTTCGCGCTCGGCTACAACTACTTCCTGTCGAAGCGTACCGACATCTACGCCGTCGCCGCCTTCATCAAGAACGACAACGAAGCCCAGTACAGCCCGGCGTCGGCGGGCGTCCCCGGCGGTTTCACCAAGACCCCGGGCGAGGATGGACGCGCCTTCCAGCTGGGGGTAAGGCACCGCTTCTGAGCTTGGCGCCACGGTGGCGGTGGAATCGCATGATTATCTGCTGATGGCGGTTGCAGTCAGGTAAAATTAGCGGTCTACCTATTTTGCAAGACCATGCAATGACCGCAACACTGGATTCCGCTGCCATCGCCCAATACCTGGCCGATCATCCGCAGTTTTTTGAAGAATATGCCGGCCTGCTGGGCGAAGTAAAACTGTCGAGCCCCTTGACCGGCCGCGCCGTCTCGCTGCAGGAGCGGCAGATGGAAGTGATGCGTGACAAGTACAAGGCGCTCGAGCTGCGCATGGCCGAGCTGATGCGCCATGCCGAGGAAAACGCGGCGATCGCCAACCGCTTCCATGGCTGGACCCGCCAGCTGCTGGAAGCCGGCGCGCCCGACGAAGCGCCTGCCGCGATGCCGCGCGCCGTGGTCGATGGCCTGATCCAGCACTTCATGGTGCCGCAGGCCACGCTGCGCCTGTGGAGCCTGGCGCCGGAGCACGCGTCCGAGTGGTATGCGAGCGACGTTTCCGACGACGTACGCCTGTTCGCCAACAGCCTGCGCGCGCCCTACTGCGGTCCGAACCGTGATTTCGAAGCCGTGCGCTGGCTCGAGGATGCCGCCGGGGTGCGCTCGACGGTGCTGGTGCCGCTGCGTGCGGCCGGCGCGGCCTTCGGCCTGCTGGTGCTCGGCTCGCCGGATCCGGAGCGCTTCAGCGCCAGCATGGGGACCGACTTCCTGGTCCACATCGGCGAAACCGCCAGCGCCGCGCTGCTCCCCCTGCGCGCCGCCTGAGGCCAGGCGAGCCCGCCATGGACATCCCGGCCGCCGACGACTGGACCGGCCGCTACCTGGAAGAGCTGCGCACCCAGCGCAAGCTCTCCGGCCACACCATCGCCGCCTACGCGCGCGATCTCAAGGAACTCGCCCACCTGGCCGGCCACACCGACTGGACCGGGCTGACCCACTTCGAGATCCGCCGCTTCACCGCCAAGCTGCATGCCGGCGGCCAGAGCCCGACCTCGATCGCGCGCAAGCTGTCCGGCTGGCGCGGCTTCTTCAACTGGCTGGCGCGCCACACTCTGCTTCCGGCCAATCCGGTCGACGGCGTGCGTGCGCCGCGCCGCGCCAAGCGCCTGCCGAAAGCCTTGCCCGTCGACGAGGCCGTGCGCCTGATGGACGCCAACCGGCACGGCCATCCCGAGCCGGCCGAGCTGTGCGAACGCGCGATGTTCGAGCTCCTGTATTCCAGCGGCCTGCGGGTGTCGGAACTGGCCGGCCTGGATGTCGCCTTCACGCCCGCCAGGGATGGTGCCCCCGCCTCGCTGGGCTGGCTGGAACTGGAAGCCCAGGAAGTCGTGGTCACCGGCAAGGGCAATAAAATGCGGAGGGTGCCGGTCGGCGGCCCGGCACGCGAGGCGATCGCGGCCTGGCTGGCGGTGCGTCCGCCCGCCGCCGACGGCAGCAATGCCCTGTTCCTGTCCGCGCGCGGCGCCCGCGTCAGCCCGCGCGTGGTCCAGCACCGCCTGAAGAACCATGCGATCAAGGCCGGCCTGCCGGTCCATGTGCATCCGCACGTGCTGCGCCACTCCTTCGCCTCGCATCTGCTGCAATCCTCGGGCGACCTGCGCGCGGTGCAGGAACTGCTGGGCCACGCCAGCATCACCTCGACCCAGATCTATACCTCGCTCGACTTCCAGCACCTGGCGGCGGTCTACGACAAGGCCCATCCACGCGCCAAGCTGAAATAAGGAATTCAAGTACTCAGGACTGGATCAAACGAACGCCACGGCACAAGACCGTGGTCGGTGGTGACATTCCACAAATTCCGGCATAATCCCCCGATTCTCGGCCGCCGGACGGCCTATTTAAATCGGATAGCGAAATATGGAATTGATCCCCAGCACCATCCTGACCGGCTTCCTCGGCGCCGGTAAAACCACGCTCCTCAACCGCATCCTGCAGGAAAACCACGGCCTGCGCATCGCCGTCATCGAGAACGAGTTCGGCCAGGAAAACATCGACAACGAAATCCTGGTGCAGGACTCGGGCGAGCAGATCGTCGAGATGAACAATGGCTGCATCTGCTGCACCGTGCGCGGAGACCTGATCGTGGCGCTGGGCAAGCTGGCTGCCAGGCGCGACGCCGGCGAGCTGCGCTTCGACCGCGTCGTCATCGAAACCACCGGCTTGGCGAATCCGGGCCCGGTGGCGCAAACTTTCTTCGTCGACGAGGAAGTAGGCGCTCACTACCTGCTCGACGCCGTGGTGACCGTGGTCGACGCCCGCCATGCCATGGACCAGCTGGACCGCCACGAGGAAGCCCAGCGCCAGGTCGGCTTCGCGGACAAGATCCTGCTGTCGAAAACCGACCTGGTCGATGCCGCCGCGCTCGAGGAACTGAAGGCGCGCATCCGCCGCATCAACCCGCGTGCGCCGATCAGCACCTCGGACTTCGGCCGCGCGCCGATCCAGGAGGTGCTCGACCTGCGCGGTTTTAATTTGAACGACAAGCTGGAGCTCGACCCGGCCTTCCTCACCGCCGACGAAGCCGACGAGCATGGCCACGATCACGATCACGACCATGATCACGTGCACACCGAGGCGTGCGACCACAGCCATGACCACCATCACGGCCACCACAGCGACGATATCGCCGCCTTCGTCTTCAAGAGCGAGCGCGCTTTCGATCCGGAACGCCTCGACCAGTTCCTCGGCAGCATGGTGCAAGTGTTTGGCCCCAACATGTTGCGCTACAAAGGCGTACTCTTGATGGCAGGCGCCGACCGCAAGGTCGTATTCCAAGGCGTGCATCAAATCATGGGCAGCGACCTGGGTGCAAAGTGGGGCGATCAGGAGATCCGCGGCAGCAAAATGGTGTTTATTGGTAAAAATTTACCGAAAGATGTCTTTATCCGAGGATTGGAACAATGTTTGGTATAAACTACTCCGGTTCTGCAAGCCGGTAGTTGAACGACTGAACACGGCGGGGTGTCCAAACCCGCCTTTACGGCAGCGAACCAGCGCGCACGAAGCAACAGAAGTAACCGCTGAGTAAGCTGATAAAATGGAAACTCTGTCGTATCAAAGGTAGTGAAGTCATGACTAAAACAACGAAACCGAATACCGTGGCGCAGCCCGAAGACCGCCTCCTGACGGAAGAAGAGATTCGGGCGATGGGCGACGACGACTACATGAACCCGGCCCAGCTGGCGTTCTTCAAGAACCGCCTGCAGGAGCTCGAAAAAGAGTTGCTGAAAAATGCGGGCGAGACCACCGAGCACCTGCGTGAAACGGTGCTGGTGCCGGACCCGGCCGACCGCGCCACGATCGAGGAAGAGCATGCGCTCGAGCTGCGTACCCGCGACCGCGAACGCAAGCTGCTCAAGAAGGTGCAGCAGTCGCTGGCGGCCATCGAATCCGGCGAATACGGCTGGTGCGACGAGACCGGCGAGCCGATCGGCGTGGCGCGCCTGATCGCCCGCCCGACCGCGACGCTGTCGCTGGAAGCGCAGCAGCGCCGCGAACTGAAGCAGAAGCTCTACGGTGATTGAACCGTGACAGGCTGACCCGAAAAAAGCATGCGTACTCCGCATGCTTTTTTTATTTGGGCGCCAAAGATATTTCCCGTGGGATACACTAGCGTCGACTTGACGCAGCTCAGGCGTGCGCACCACGCATCACGGGCCGCCGTGCTACTGTCTCGACCGGTGAAAACGGGTACAAGGACCGACGTGGGACTCTTTTCCTTCCTCAAGAAAAAGAACGAAGCGCCCGAGGCGCGGGCCGGCGCGCGCCCGCGTCCCGAGCTGGCCAATCCCGCCAGCGTGTTCGCCCCCACCACCCGCATGCCGCTCGACACCGAATCCGAACGCGAGCGCCAGCGCGAGATCGCGCGCGCTACCGCCGCCAAGATCGACGAGATCGAACTGGAGATGGCCAACGACATCTTCGACGACCATGCCTGGGCCGGCAACCGGCGCGCCCCGGCGGTGGCGGCCGGCGCCCCCAGCGCGCCCCTGCTCGACCTGAACACGGCCGACCTTTTGGTCGAGGAAGGCATGCCGGATGCCGCCATCGCGCCGTCCAGTGCGCCGGCGGTCGAGGAAGCCGCCATCCTGTATGCCAACGGCCAGTTCGAGGCCGCAGAAGCGGCCCTGCGCGCCTGCCTGGTCGGCGCCTGCCGCAACGAGCGCCAGCCCTGGTGGATGCTGTTCGACCTCTACCAGGCCGGCGGCCGCGAGCCGGAATTCGAGAGCATCGCGATCGACTACGCCAGCCATTTCGAGACCTCGCCGCCCGCCTATTCGCCGGCCTTCGCGCCGTCCGCGGGAAGGGCTGCGCAGGCGGCGGGGCAGCCTTTTGCCGGCGTGACTCCGACCGCCACCCTGTCGGGCCAGCTCGACGCCACCGCCGGCGCCCAGCTGGCGCGCGTGCTGGCCTCAAGCATGCCGCTGGTGCGGCTGGAGTTCAGCACCATCGCCTCGGCCACGCCGGCAGGCTGCGCGGTCCTGCTGCAGGCATTGCAAACCCTGCGCCGCGCCGGCCGCGAGCTGGTCGTGGCCGGCGCCGACCAGCTGATTGCCGTGCTGCGCCCGATGCTGGCGATCGGCGACCGCGGCGCCGGCGAAGCGCCCTGGCTGCTGCTGCTCGAGCTGCTGCTCCTGATGAACCGCGAAAAGGATTTCGAGGAGACCGCGATGGATTATTGCGTCACCTTCGAGGTCTCGCCGCCCTCGTTCGAGGCGCCGGCGCGGGCCGCCGTCAGCGTCGGCGCCAGCAGCCCGAATACGGTCACCGGCGACCGCTTCCTGCTGCCGGGCATCATCGAAGGCGCGGGCACGGCCCTGCTGGACGCGATCTCGGTCTATGCCGGCCAGCACGCATCCCTGGTGCTCGACTGCTCGCGCCTGGCGCGCATCGACTACACGGCGGCAAACGCCCTCGGCGCGCGCCTGCGCCAGCTGGCCGACAAGCAGGGCGAAGGCGACGGCGCCGAAAAGCGCAGCATCGAGCTGCGCGACCTGAACCACCTCGTGGCTGCCCTGCTGCGCCTGCTGGGCGTGGGCGAGCACGCGCGTCTGTACGCACACAAGTACTGAGCAGCCACCTTCTTGCAATATGGTGAATGGTCCCCACGTTCGGTGGGCAATCAAACCACGAGGCAACTATGGAACAATTTCACGGCACGACCATTCTGAGCGTGCGGCGCGGCGAACAGGTCGCGCTTGGCGGCGACGGCCAGGTCACCCTGGGCAATGTCGTCATGAAGGGCTCGGCCCGCAAAGTACGCAAGCTGTACCAGGGCAAAGTGCTGTGCGGCTTCGCCGGCGGCACCGCCGACGCCTTCACCCTGCTCGACCGCTTCGAAGCCAAGCTGGAAAAGCACCAGGGCAACCTGCTGCGCGCCTCGGTCGAACTGGCCAAGGACTGGCGCACCGACCGCGTGCTGCGCCGCCTGGAAGCGATGCTGCTGGTGGCCGACCGCGAGAAAACCCTGATCATCACCGGCAACGGCGACGTGCTCGAACCCGAGGACGGCATCGGCGCGATCGGCTCGGGCGGCGTGTATGCGCAGTCGGCCGCCAAGGCGCTGCAGGAAAATACCGATTTGGCCCCGGCTGAGGTCGTCAAGAAGGCGCTCACCATCGCCGGCGAGCTGTGCATCTATACGAACATGTCCCACATCGTCGAGACGCTGTAATGAACAATCACCTGAACACCCACATGAGCATGACCCCGTCCGAAATCGTGTCGGAACTCGACAAGCACGTGGTCGGCCAGGGCAAGGCCAAGCGCGCGGTGGCGATCGCCCTGCGCAACCGCTGGCGCCGCCAGCAGGTGGAAGAATCCCTGCGCCACGAGATCACGCCGAAGAACATCCTCATGATCGGACCGACCGGCGTCGGCAAGACCGAGATCGCGCGCCGCCTGGCCAAGCTGGCCGATGCGCCCTTCATCAAGGTCGAGGCGACCAAATTCACCGAGGTCGGCTATGTCGGCCGCGACGTCGACACCATCATCCGCGACCTGATCGACATCGGCGTCAAGCAGACCCGCGCCAGCGAGATGAAGAAGAACCGCCAGCGCGCCGAGGACGCGGCGGAAGACCGCGTGATCGACATCCTGGTGCCGCCGGCGCGCGACTTCGGCTTCAACACCGCCAGCGCCGATGCGAAGGACAGCGACACCACCCGCCAGACCTTCCGCAAGCGTCTGCGCGAAGGCGCCCTCGACGACAAGGAAGTCGAGATCGAGGTGGCCGACGCCGCGCCCCAGGTCGACATCATGGCACCGCCGGGCATGGAAGAAATGACGGAGCAGATCAAGTCGATGTTCGCCGGCGTCGGCACAGCCCGCAAGAAGCCGCGCAAGCTGAAGGTCAAGGATGCGATGAAGATCCTGATCGACGAGGAGGCCGCCAAGCTCGTCAACGAAGACGAGATGAAGCAGAAGGCGATCCAGAACGTCGAGCAGAACGGCATCGTGTTCCTGGACGAGGTCGACAAGATCGCTTCGCGCTCCGAGCATGGCGGGGCCGATGTCTCGCGCGCCGGCGTGCAGCGCGACCTGCTGCCGCTGGTCGAGGGCACCACCGTCAACACCAAATACGGCATGATCAAGACCGACCACATCCTGTTCATCGCCTCGGGCGCGTTCCACTTGTCCAAGCCTTCGGACCTGATCCCGGAGCTGCAAGGCCGCTTCCCGATCCGCGTCGAACTGGAAGCGCTGTCGGTGGAAGACTTCAAGAGCATCCTGACCTCGACCGACGCCAGCCTCACCAAGCAGTACGAGGCCCTGCTGGAAACCGAGGGCGTGAAGCTGGAATTCGCGCCGGAAGGCATCCATCGCCTGGCGGAAATCGCTTATTCCGTCAACGAGCGCACCGAGAACATCGGCGCGCGCCGCCTGTACACGGTGATGGAAAAGCTGCTCGAGGAGATCTCGTACTCGGCCACCGAGAAGTCGGGCCAGACCCTGGTCATCGACGCCGCCTACGTCAACGAGCGGCTGGATGCGCTGGCGGTCAACGAAGACCTGTCGCGTTATGTACTGTAACTAAGCAAGGAGGAGGCGAAGATGGCGAACAAGGCGCTTGCAACCCGGCAGAGGATGATGCTGCGCGTCGAACCGGCGCCGCTCAAGCCGCGCAACCCGTTCGCCGGCTTCGCCAAGCAGCGCGCGGCCGGCTCGCATGCGAAGCCGGTGGCCAGCGAACGGCAGGCCGCCAAGCGCGCGCTCAAGAAGCTCAAGCTGACGCCCGACGAGGAGTGACAGGCGGGCCCTTCTTCTGTACAGTCAGAACCCATGAGCTCCCCTGACATGGTCCTGGATGTCCTGCGCGCCGAACTGCGCGCCGCCGGCATCACCTACAAGATGCTGGCCGACCGCATTGCAATGAGCGAGTCGAGCATCAAGCGCATGTTCGGCCAGAAGGACATGACCTTGTCACGCCTGGCCCAGATCTGCCAGGCGGCCGGCATTGCGCTGGAAGACGTGCTGCGCCGCGCGGCCGACGCCCGGCCCCAGACCGACACCCTCACCCTCACCCAGGAAACCTCGCTGATCGCCAAGCCGCACCTGCTGCTGATGGCGATCTGCTGTCTCGGGCACTGGAGCCTGGAACAGATCACCGAAACCTACCGCCTGACCGAACCCGAATGCATCGGCCTGATGGCCGAACTGGACCGGCTTGGCCTGATCGAACTGAAACCCCTGAACCGCTACAGCCTGCGGGTGTCGAACGCCTTCCGCTGGCTGCCGGATGGTCCGGTGCAGCGCTATTTCCGCGAGCATGTGGTGGGGGATTATTTCGACGGCCGCTTCGACGGCCCCGGCGAGGCGCTGATGTGCCTGCCTGCGCGCCTGTCGCTGGCCAGTGCCGGCGAACTCACGGAAAAGATCCATCAGCTGGCCGGCGAACTGGCCCGGCTGCACCGCAACGACCGCCGCCTGGCGCCGAACGATCGCGACGGCTTCACCCTGCTGGTGGGGTTCCGCTCGTGGGAGTTTTCGGCGTTCACGGCCTTGCGCCGTTAAACGCTACAGAAGTAAAGCTTATTGGGTGTTTGGCGATGCGCCGCTGACCGGGCTGCCGGCCGGACGGGTCGGCGGCGGCATCTGCACCGGCGTCGGCGCCTGGTTGTTCGCGTTTGGATTGTTGAGGTTGGCCGGTGCGCTGTTCGGGTTGGCCGGTGGCGGTGCGTCGTGCTGGCCGACGTCGCCCGGGCTGGCGAATTCCTGGTTCTGCGGCTGCTGCTGCGGCACCGGACCCGGCGACATCGGCGGCTCCGGCACCGTCGCGCCCGGAGCAAGCGTGGCCGGCATCGCGGCCGCGGCCGCTCCCGGAGGCACGGCTGCGCCACCCATCGCCGCCGCCGGCTTGGTGTCCGCCGCCAGGTCGAGCCGCTTCATGACGCCGCCATCGGACAGCATCACATAGCGCGCATGCACCTCGGCCAGGGTAATGCCCGGCACCAGTTCCTTGCCCACCACCAGCGCCTTCGGCGGTGAGCCCTCGGCCACGATGATGGCCACGCTTTCGCGTCCGGCCGAGACGATGCCGGTCAGCTGGTAATTGGCGGCGCTGGCCGTGGCGACCTGGCCGCCGAACAGGGTCGCGGCGGCATCGATGCTGGGGTCCGGCAGGCTGGTGTGCGGCACCGCGGCGATCGGACGCTGCGGCGGCTGGTACAGCTGCAGGATCCAGTACGCGAGCGACGCGGCCAGCAGAATCACGCCCAACAGGCTCAAAAGAAGGGGCAAACGCTTGTTCATCTGGTTCCTTGTCAGCGCACCAACTGGTTGATTTCAATAATCGGCATCAGCACCGCCAGCACGATCAGCAGCACGACCAGGCCCATGGCCAGGATCAGCACCGGCTCGAGCAGGCCGGCGATGGTCAGCGCACGGCGCTCGAGGTCGGCCTGCTGCGCATCGGCGGCGCGCTCCAGCATGGCCGGCAGCTCGCCGGTGATCTCGCCGGCGCGGATCATGTGCACCAGCATCGGCGGAAAATACTTCTGCACCGACAGCGCGCGCGCCAGGCTCACGCCCTCGCGCACGCTGGCGGTCGCGTCTTCGACCAGGCCTTTCATGGCCACGTTCGACAGCGTGTCGCGGCTGGTTTCGAGCGCGCGCAAAATCGGCACGCCGGAACCGGTGGTGATCGCCAGCGTGCTGGCGAAGCGCGCCGTGTTCAGGCTGCGCTCGAAGCGGCCGTAGACCGGGGCGTCGAGCAGCCAGGCATGCCAGCGCAGCTTGAGCGCGGGATTGCGCAGCGCGCGGCGCCACATGATCCAGGCCCCGACGATGGCCAATCCCACATAGATGCCATAAGCGCGCGTAAAGTTCGACACGCCGAGCATCATGATGGTCAGGAAAGGCAGTTTCTGCTTGGTGTTGGCGAACACCGAGACGATCTGCGGCACCACATAGGTGAGCAGGAAGATCACGATCGCGAACGCGACCACGGTGACGATGGCGGGATAGGTAAATGCCAGCCGCACCCGCGACACCAGCGCGTTGCGGCGCTCGATGTAGTCGGCCAGGCGCGCCAGCACGCGCGCCAGCTGGCCGATCTGCTCGCCGGACGAGACCAGCGCGCGGTAGATCTCGGCAAAGTCGCGCGGATGCCGCGACAGTGCGCTGGAGAAGGACGCGCCGCCCATCACTTCGGAACGGATCGAGGCGATCAGGTCGCGCATGTAGGCGCGCTCGGCCTGTTCCAGCAGCGCGGTAAAGGCCTGCTCGAGCGGCAGGCCGGCTTCCAGCAGGCTGGCCAGCTGGCGCGTGAACAGCGCGAGTTCGACCTGCGACAGGCGCTCGCCGAAGCCGCGCGCGCGCGCTGTCCCGCTGTCGTCGACCTGGGCCGCGATGGCCTCGACCGCCAGCGGCGTCAGGCCCTGCAGGCGCAGGTCGGCGCGTGCGGCGCGCGGGCTGTCGGCGTTCAGCACGCCCTTGCGAGTGACGCCGCCGGTGTCGACGGCTTCGTAGCGGAAGGCCGGCATCAGGCAGCCTTCGTCACGCGCAGCAGCTCGGCTTCGGTAGTGACGCCTTCGCGCACCCAGCGTTCGCCGTCGTCATGCATGGTCTTCATGCCGGAGTGCAGGGCGGCGTCGCGGATGTCGGCTTCCGATACCTGGTTGTGGATCTGCGCGCGGATCTGCTCGTTCGTTTCCAGTAGCTCGTAGACACCGACCCGGCCGTGGTAGCCGGTATGGCCGCAGCGGTCGCAGCCGACCGCGCGCCAGCGGCCCGGGCCTTCCTGCTGCTTGCAGTACTCGCACAGCTTGCGCACCAGGCGCTGCGCCATCACGCCCAGCAAACTCGACGAAAGCAGGAACGGTTCGATGCCCATGTCCAGCAGGCGGGTCACGGCCGAGGCCGCATCGTTGGTGTGCAGGGTCGCCAGCACCAGGTGGCCGGTGAGCGAGGCCTGCACCGCGATCTGCGCGGTTTCCAGGTCGCGGATCTCGCCGATCATGATCACGTCCGGGTCCTGGCGCAGGATCGCGCGCAGGGCCTTGCCGAAGGTCATGTCGATGCGGGCATTGACCTGGGTCTGGCCGACACCGTTCAGGTCGTATTCGATCGGGTCTTCCACCGTCATGATGTTGGTGGTCGAGGCGTTCAGGCGCGACAGCGCGGCGTACAGCGTGGTGGTCTTGCCGGAACCGGTCGGGCCCGTCACCAGCACGATGCCGTGCGGCTGGTTGATCATCCTGTCGAACTGCGGCAGCAGGCCTTCGCTCATGCCGAGATGGCTGAGGTCGAGGCGGCCCGCTTCCTTGTCGAGCAGACGCAGCACCGCGCGCTCGCCGTGGCCGGTCGGCAGGGTCGACACGCGCACGTCGACCGGCTTGCCGCCCACGCGCAGGGTGATGCGGCCGTCCTGCGGCAGGCGTTTTTCGGCGATGTCCAGCTGGCTCATGATCTTGATACGAGAAATGAGCGAAGCGTGGATCGCCTTGCGCGGGCGCACGATGTCGCGCAGCGCGCCGTCGATGCGGAAGCGCACCACCGAGGTCTGTTCAAAGGGCTCGATGTGGATATCGGAGGCACCTTCGCGCAGCGACTGCGTCAGCAGCGCATTGATCATGCGGATGACGGGCGCATCGTCGGACGATTCCAGCAGGTCTTCGATGGCCGGCACATCCTGCAGCAGCTTGGTGAGATCGAGGTCGGCATCGAACTCGTCGGCGACCTGGGAGGCGTCGCCGCCGGCGTTCGCGTAGGCGGCGGCGATCGCCGCTTCCAGCTCGGCGCGGTCCATGCGGTGCAGCACGATGCGCCCGAAGCGGCGCGAGACTTCCGCGATCGCGGCCGGTTTCGTTGCGTTCGACACCAGGACTTCGACGGCCTGCGACGGGTCGCCGTTGGAACGCGCCAGCACGCCGTAGTCGCGTGCAAATGCGTAGGGCAACAGGTTATTCATGGTCTTCAGTTCCGGATCGGCGATGCCGGCCGGTATTCCGGCTGCGCCGGCTGGGGCTGCACCGGCCGGAATTCGGGCTGCGGCTGCTGCCCGCGCTGGCCCGGCTGCACCGGCTGGGTCGTGCCCGTGCCGGTAGCGGCGCCCGGACGCGGCGCGACTGGCGCCGGCGGCGGCATCGTGGCCATCGCACCGCCCGCGGGCGGCTGGCCATTGTTATTCAAAGGCGGCAGCATCGGCGCGCCGAGGTTCTTGATCAGGATGGAATCGTCGGCCGGCTGGCTGGTAGCGCCGGCTGCGCGCATGAGCTCGTAACGGTCCATCGAGATACTGTTGTTCTGTTCCTTGCTGCGCACCACCACGGGGCGCAGGAAGACCATCAGGTTGCGTTTGTTGCGGGTGCGCGTCTTGTACTTGAACAGGTTGCCGAGCACCGGGATATCGCCCAGGCCGCGCACCTTCTGTTCGCTGTCGCTCTCGTCGTCCGAGATCAGGCCGCCCAGCACGATGATCTGGCCATCGTCGGCCAGCACATTGCTTTCGATGGCGCGCACGGTGGTGATGATGCCCGACGCATTCGTGGTCGAGTCGATGCCCGAGTTCTCGTGGTAGATCGAGAGCTTGATCGTACCGCCTTCGGAAATCTGCGGGCGCACCTTCAGCAGCAGGCCCACGTCTTTCCGGTCGACCGTCTGGAAGGGGTTGCTGGCGCCGCTCGCGCCGGTCGTGAACGAACCGGTGATGATCGGAATGTTCTGGCCGACCTTGATCGTTGCCAGCTCGTTATCCAGCGTGATCATGTTCGGCGTGGACAAGATGTTGGCGTTACCCGTGTTTTCAAGAGCGCTGGCGATCGCGCCCAGGCCCAGCTGGCCATTGATCTGGCGGAAGATGCCGATCGACAGGCCGCCCAGCGTCGGCAGGCTGCTGCCGGTGGTGCCGGTGGTGCTCGTTCCGCCCGCGCCGGTCGCCGCGGTGACCAGGTTGACGATATTGTTGCCGGTGGTGCCGTTGGTAAAGGATTGCAGGCCGCCGACGCGATAGCGGCTGCTGTCGTCGCCGGAAATGCCGACCCACTGCACGCCGAATTCCGAAGCCTTGTTCGAGGTCACTTCGACCACCAGGGCCTCGATATAGACCTGGGCGCGACGCACGTCGAGCTGGTCGATGACGCCGCGCAGGTTGCGGTAGACCGCGTCCGGTGCGGTGATGATCAGGCTGTTGGTCGAGATGTCAGCCTGGATGAAACCGGAACCCTGGCCGCCGCCGGCGCCGCCGGCCGTGGCCTGGCCCTGCTGGGCGAAGGTGTTGCCGGTGCCGCCCATGCCGACGCTGCTCTGCTGGCCTTGCTGCCCGCCGAGCCCGCCGGCGCCGGCGCCACCTGTGCCGCTGGACTGGATCGAGCCGCCGGCCGTGCCCTGCTGCTGCACCGGCACCGCCGAACTGTCCTGCGACACCACGGCGCGCAGGGTTTGCGCGACCTTGCTGGCGTCGGCATTCTTCAGGTAGACCACGTGGATATTGCCGAGTTCCGAGGTCGGCTGGTCGAGCTTGGCGATCAGGCTCTTGGCCATGTTCGCGCGCGCGGCCGAGGGCGCACGCACGATGACGGCATTGGTGCGCGGATCGGCCAGCACGGTGACGCGGCCGGCGTCGCCGCCCGGGCTCGGCTCCATCAGGCGCGTGACCAGGGTGGCGACGTCGCTGGCGATGCCATTGCGGATCGGCACCACGTCGAGGTCGCCGGTCGAGGGCGCGTCGAGGGCGGCGATGATCTTCGAAAGGCGGCGCAAATTGTCCGCGTAGTCGGTGATGACCAGGCTGTTGTTGCCTGGGTCGGCCATGATCGAATTGTTCGGCGAGATCAGCGGGCGCAGCACCGCGGTCAGGTTGGCCGCCGATTCATGCTGCAGGCGGTAGACCTGGGTCGCGACCTGGTCGCCGCGCACCCTGGAGCCGCCGATCCCGACCTGGGTCGGCGAGGATTGCAGCTTGGCCTCGGCTTCCGGCACCACTTTCGCATAGCCGTCGCCGGTGACCACCGCATAGCCCTGCAGGCGCAGCGCCGAGGTCAGCAGGGAGAAGGCCTGGGCCTTGCTCAGGGTGCGCTCCGACACCAGGGTGAGTGTCCCCTTGACGCGCGGGTCGATGATGAAGGTCATGCCGGTGTAGTGGCCGACTGCCTTGATCACCGACTCCATGTCGGCGTTGACGAAATTCAGTGCGGCGCCATTGCCGTCCTGGGCGAACGCGGGTGCGGGCGGCACTGCGCCGAAGACGGCGCAGCACAGCATGACACGGGCGGCGATGCGGCGCAGGGCCGGGGTTTGCGGGGTCTTTTTCATTATCTGAACTCTAATGCGATTATGTTCTTGCCGTTCACCATACGCCGTTGGCCCAGCAGATTGAGCAGGTTGCCCAGCGTGTCTTCGTATCCGTCCGCCGCTTGCGCCTGGCCCGAAAAGCGGAGGCGACCGTTTTGCAGCGTACCACTTCCGGAGAGTAGTAGCGCACCGCGAACGGTTCGCAGCGCCAAATCGGCCTGCTGTCCGCGCCAATCCATCGCCACCTCGTAGCTGCCCAGCGGCTTCACCGGGCTCATGCGCGATCCCATATCGGTCAGCGACAGCACGGTCCTTCCCTGCACCGCCACCGTCTGGCCCTGGCGCGCGATGTCCAGCAGATTCCAGGACAGCTTGATCGTGCCGGACGGCGCCAGCGTGTTCAGCGGCGCCCCCAGCCCGGCCAGGCCCTCGGCCGGCAGCAGCAGTTCGCCGGCGCTGACCTGCCATTGCGACCAGCTGCCGCTGATGCGCACCGGCTGCGCCAGCGCCTTGTCGTTGGCCAGGTCCATGCTCACCTGGCCGAACAGCACCAGCGGCGACAAACGCCAGCTGAAGCGGCCCGGCAGCAGCGGCGTGACCGATCCGCCCTCGCCCGGCGCGCCGCCCACGAAGGCCGAGCCGCGCCAGAGCGTACCTTGCGCATCTCCGAGAGTCAAACGGCCGCCGGTCTGGCGCTCGACCATCGGCCCCAGCCAGGCAGCCGGCAGGAACAGCAGCACCGTAACGGCGACCGCCAGCACGGTCAGTCCGATCCACAGCAGCGCTCGCTTCATTGGGCGGCGCCGGTGTTCTGACGCAGCGTCATGCTGGCGTCGACCTGGCCGGCCGCCGGCAGGGCGGTGACGACGGCGTCCTGCACCAGCACGCGGTTGGCGCGGCGCTGCTCGTCGAGCCAGGTCGCCAGGTTGGCGAAGGACACGTTGGTCAGCTGCAGCTTGATGTACTCGCCCGTCATCGACAGCGATTGCGGCGTCAGGCCGCGGCCGCTGAGGCTGGTGTTGACGGTTTCGCGCGTGAGCGGGGTGGCCTGGGTGCTCGGCGCGGCCGCCAGCCTGCCGGCTTCCTGGGCCATGGCCTGCAGCTCGGCGGCCTGCTGGCGCAGCTGCGGCAGGCTGCGGCGCAGCTGGGCGCGGCCCTCGACGGCGGGGTCGACCAGGATCATGTACAGCAGCGCCAGCAGCACGACGGCGCCGCCGACGCCCAGGAAACGCCGTTCCTGTTCGGTGCGCGCCAGCCACATGGCGGTGGCGCGCTCGCGGTATTGGGCGATGGTGGTGGCGAGACTCAT
The DNA here is from genome assembly GCF_042656905.1 of Massilia aerilata. Classification (NCBI taxonomy): domain Bacteria; kingdom Pseudomonadati; phylum Pseudomonadota; class Betaproteobacteria; order Burkholderiales; family Oxalobacteraceae; genus Massilia; species Massilia aerilata. The sequence goes on along the minus strand of NZ_JBHSMZ010000007.1, from coordinate 21,911 downwards.
TGCTTGGCTCCTGTGCTGCGGATCACCCAGCTGCCCGGGGCGGCTTCATCGAGGCTCATGTTGCGCTGCGCGAGGGCGGTGCGCAGCTGGCCCGTCAAACCAGGGTCGACGGTATCGGGTTTGACTTTGACCGAGAGCGCGCGTTCGCGGTATTCGATTGACGCAATGCCGGGTTGGCGTCCGAGCGAACGCGTAGCTTCGCCGAAGGCCGCCGCCATGTAGGTGAATTCGTCGGGCGCCACCTCGCCGGTGTTGGCGCGGGCGCGGGCGATGTTCTGGCGCATCTGGGCGACCGGATCGAGGATCGTGGTCTGGTTCGGATACGCCGAGCGGAAGGTCTGGGTCATCGACTGGCGCACGGTTTCCGCTTCGCGCTTGAGGCGCAGCCATTCGAGGTTCAGGCCGATCAGGTTGACCGCCAGCGCCAGCAGCGCCAGGCGGATCGGCCAGCGCCAGCGGCGCCAGTCGCGCGGCTGGCTGCCGGCGGCGCCGAGGCCGCTGACCAGGTCGAGCGCGGTGGTCTTCGAGCCGGCGATCCAGTGCGCCCAGTCGTCGGTTTCCAGCGTGATGCCGGGCCCGGCTTCCGAAGCCAGGGCCTGGTACTCGCCCAGCTGGCCATGCGGCACGTACAGCACCAGCGGCGCGTCGCCGCTGAAGGCGCGCGCGGTCTGCAGCACCACGGCCGGCACGGCGTCGAGCGCCAGGCCGAAGCCCTGGAACAGGCCCTGGCGCAGGGTGAGTTCCGAACTCTGGATCGCGGCCGAGACGCTGCCCGGCTGCAGCGGCAGGCACAGCTGGGCCGGCAAGGCGCTCACGCTGCGCGCGCCTTGCGCCAGCAGGCTGCGCACGATGCCTTCCAGCCAGTCGCGGTCGATCACGGCGATCGGGCGGCTGTCGTCCGGCTGCTGGGGCGCGGCCACCAGCACGTGATCGAGCGGGTCGCCCAGGATCTGTTCTTCGACCAGGCCGGGCAAGGCGGCCTTCAGGCGCGCGCCGGTCAGCGGCGGCGCCTGCACCTGCAGCAGGCTGACGTCGGCGCCGGCCAGCAGCAGCACGATGCGGCGGCTGGTGCCGACCAGGTCGCCCAGGTTGCGCAACGGGCCTTCGCCCTGCTGCTCGATGACGCCGCCGTCGTTGACGAGGGCGAAGCGGCTCAGCGCATGCTCGCCTTCCGCGCGGGCGGGGTGCCGGATATATAGTGTGCTCAAACCGTCTCTCTCTATTTTTTAGTACTGGCGGATCCAGACCACCTGTGTGCCGCCACCGGCAATCAGCGTCGGAAAGCGGTGGATCAGCGCCTCGGCATCCAGGGCCGCGCGGTCCAGGCGGATGCGGCTGTTCACCAGAAACCAGTCGCTTCTCACGCCCGCCGCATTGGGCGTGATCGGCCTGCTTTGTCCGATCTCCGACGAAAAATAATTCATGTCCCGCCAGGCCGCGCGCTGCCGCCGCACGACCAGCGAATTCGCTTCCGACACCGACATGTTCGGCATCAGCGAGGCCAATACTTCCGCCGGCGCCGTGTTGACGTTCACCAAGGTCACTTCCGGCAGCACGATCACGAAGGGCCGCAGGCGCTCGACCATGGCCGGCGTGAAGCCCGGCACCGTCAATAAATCGTCCACCGCCAGGAACTTGATCGGCGAACCGGCCACGCTGCTGCGCGCGGCGCGCTGCGCCGTCGTCGGCGTACCGGCGCCGCCGCCCGCGCCACCCTCGCCTGCCGCCGCACCGGCGCCACCGCCAGCCGCGCCCGCACCTGCGTCCACACCGCCGCCCGAGCCATCCGGATTCGGCGCCCCGCCCGCCGGCGTCACCGTCTCCAGCGGCTGGCCGGCCGCCACGAAGGAGGCGACCCGCCCCGCCAGCTGCTGGTCCATCTGCAGGTTGCGCAGCAGGCGCCCGAACACTTCGGTCTGCTGGGTGTCGACGATGCCCTTGTCGGCCAGATTACGTAAATTGTAACGTGAGCAGGCGTCGATAATGTTACCCGACAAGGTCGCGTCGAAGTTTTCTCCTTCGACCCGTTCGCGTTCGATGTATTGGTCGAGCCGGGTTTCGGCCAGCGGCGTGGCCCAGACGTGGTCGAGGGCAGTGTAATCGCGGTGGTCGAGGCCGTCCTGGAACAGCACCAGGCTGGCCCAGTCGAGGGCGCCGCGCAGGATCCACTTGGTCTGCAGGTGCAGGCGCTGGTTTTCCATCGAGCGCACCTGCACCTGCTGCTGCCAGAACAGGCTGGCGACGATCGAGATCGCCAGCGTGGTCAGCAGCAGCGCGGTGATGACGGCAACGCCGCGTTCGCGCAGTCCCCGCATGCGTGGCCGGCTCATGGTTCCCCCAGCAGGAAAGACTTGGTCATCGGTACTTGCTGGCCCTGCACCTGCAGCGCCACCTGCATGCCGGTCGGCGGCAGCGGCACGGTATTCGGGTCCTGCTGCTGGGCCTGGCCGCCGGCGGCCGCGGCCGCCGCGGCGGCGCTGCCGGCGTTCGCGGCGCTGGTCGACTGGCGCCAGGCCTTGTTCTCCCAGGTCAGGATCTGCATGCCGGCCACCCCGGACTGCAGCGCGACGGCGCCGCTGGTGTCGGTGTCGCTGACTGCGGCCTGCCACAGGCCGTCGAGCTGGACCAGGTCGCGCACGCCCGGCGACTCGCGCCGCACCAGCGTACCGTTGACGATGCGATAGGCCACCACCTGCAGGCGCGAGGGCTGGTTTTCGGTGAACACCTCGCGCACCATCGTGAAGCGGTCGGTCCCCGTCAGCAGATACGGGCGGCGGTCGAGCACGTCGCGTCCGGCGATGTGTTCGCAGTCGCTCTGCATCTGCGCAAAGGCCAGTTGCATGCCGCGCGTGGTTTCCATCTGGTTCGTGAGCGCCACGCGCGCGCGGATGATGCCGTCCAATCCGCGCCAGCCGAGCACGGCGACGATCGCGAGAATGCTGATCGCCACCAGCAACTCCACCAGGGTAAAACCGCGCTGCCGCTTCGGCTGCTTGCTCATAGACGCGGCCTCAGCACGAGTTGGACCAGTTTGACGATGCGCCGGTTCGGATTTTCGATGTCGAAAACGGAAACTTCGACGCGGCGCAAACGTGGGTTCGGACTGGAGAACACTTCTTCCTGGCAGACCAGGTGCAGATCGCCCTGCGGGCAATCGAAGCCGCGCTTGCCGATTTCCGGGAATTCCTTGCCGAGGCGGATTTGCACGAGCCGGTTCTCGGCCGACCAGGTCGCCATCATCGAGGTCCGCAGGCCGCTGCTGTTGGCGGTCAGGCTGCCGACCGCGCGCAGGCCGGCGCCGAGGGCCGTGCCGACGATGACCAGGGCCACCAGCACCTCGAGCAGCGTGAATCCACCTGAGCGCAAGGTCTTCATGCGGGCTTTCATTCGACGGTGAAATGGCCGACGCCATCGGCGCGGATGGCGACGCGGTTGCCGCCGGTCGCCAGCACCAGCACGAAGGGTTTATCGACCGGCTCGCGGCCGAAGGTGATGCGCAGGGGATTCACGGTGCCGGCGCTGGCCGGATCCAGCAGCAAGGTCAGCGGGCCGTTCTTGAAATCGCGTTCGCGCAGCAGGTCGTCGCCGGTAATCAGGTCCCAGCGCGTTTCGTTGCGGACCAGGAAGTGATAGCGCTCGGGCGTGGCCTCGAAGGTGACCGGGCGGTTGCGCACGATGGCTTCGTCGCGCGCCAGCTGCAGCAGCAGGGTCAGGCGCTGGGCCTCTTTTTGCAGGTCCTGCTGCGGGTTGGGCATGGCGTTGAGCGAAGCCATCCCCAGCGTGATGCCAATGATGACCATCACGACCATGATCTCCACGAGCGTGAAGCCGCGGGTCCGCGCGTGCTTGGTCATCGGGCTTGTTCTCCTCAGGCTGCGAGGCTCCGCTTATTTATCCCAGGAGCCGACGTCGGCATCCTCGCCGGCGCCGCCCGGCTGGCCATCCGCGCCCAGCGAGAACACGTCGATCTCGCCGTGCAGGCCCGGCTGCAGGTACTGGTAATTGTTGCCCCATGGGTCCTTCGGCAGCTTCTCGACGTAGCCGCCCTCTTTCCAGCCATTGGCGGCCGGGCCGGTGGTCGGCTTCTGCACCAGTGCGGTCAGGCCCTGCTCGTTGGTCGGATAGCGCTGGTTGTCCAGCTTGTACAGTTTCAGGGCCTGCATCAGGGTCGCGATGTCGGTCTTGGCGGCGGTCACGCGCGCCTCGCCGGTACGGCCCAGCAGCTTGGGCACGACCAGCATGCCGAGGATGCCGATGATGACCACGACGACCATGATCTCGACGAGGGTGAAACCGCGCTGGCGGCGCCGCTGCATACGATGCGAAATGTTCTGCATAAAATAATGATGGGTGGTGGTCGAAAGAGGCGAAATAATCGAACTAGTATAAAGCCGAATGCCGTAAAACCCTCATTCGGAAGACTTTCCAATTGTAAGCCACCTGGACACTTGCCGAAATGCTCAGCCGCGCGCACCGCAGACCGGGCAGGCGTGATTGCGCCCGACCTGCAGCGCGGTCCATTCCATGGCGCGGCCATCGAGCATCAAGAGGCGCCCGACCAGCGGCTGCCCGCAGCCGGCCAGCAGTTTCAGGGCTTCGGCCGCCTGCACGGCGCCGATCACGCCGACCAGCGGCGCGAACACGCCCATCGTGCTGCAGGCCACGTCCTCGACACGGCTGTCCTCGGGGAACAGGCAGGCGTAGCAGGGAGACGCCGGGTCGCGCACGTCGAACACCGAGACCTGGCCGTCGAAGCGGATCACGGCGCCGGCCACCAGCGGCACGCGCGCCGCCACGCAGGCGCGGTTGACGGCCTGGCGGGTGGCGAAGTTGTCGCTGCAGTCGAGTACGACATCGCTGTCCGCCACCAGTTCCCGCAGCCGTTCGCCCCGCACCCGCTCGCGCAGGGCAATAACCTCGATCTCGGGATTGATCTGGAGCAAAGCCTCGCGGCCGGACTCGACCTTGGGCTGGCCGATGCGCGCCGTGCTGTGCATGACCTGGCGCTGCAGATTGGTGAGATCGACCTCGTCGTCGTCGACCAGGGTGATGCGTCCGGCGCCGCTGGCGGCCAGGTAGAGCGCGGCGGGCGAGCCGAGGCCGCCGGCGCCGACGATCAGGACGCGCGCGCCCAGCACCCGTTCCTGCCCTTCGATGCCGACCTCGTCGAGCAGGATGTGGCGCGAGTAGCGCAGCAGCTGGCGGTCGTCCATGTTTCCCCGATTACTTCCTGGGGCTGCCCTTCACCTCGGGCGGCTTCTGCTCGGTGCCCGGCAGCCTGGCCGGCGCCGGGGCGTCGTCGAGCGGGTCGGCCTTGGCCAGTTTCACGGGCAGGCCCTTGAAGTGGTTGATGGCCTGGGCCAGCTGGAAGTCGTCCTTGCCGCCAAACTCGGGCGCCTTGCCGCTTTTGAGGATCGCCAGCGCGCGCTGTTCTTCCTCGAGCTCGTCGCGCTTGGCGCTGACGGCGTTCGGCTTGGCTTCGCCTTCGTTCGACAGGTGGCGGTCGAGGTCGGCTTCGCGCACGCGCAGGGCGTTCAGGCCATCGCCTTCCGGGGTCTCGTCGACTTTCAGGTCCGGGACGATGCCCAGCGCCTGGATCGAGCGCCCTTTCGGCGTGTAGTAGCGCGCGGTGGTGAGTTTCACCGCGGTGTTCTCGGTCAGCTGGCGCAGGGTTTGCACCGAGCCCTTGCCGAAGGTCTGGCTGCCCATCACGATGGCGCGCTTGTAGTCCTGCAGGGCGCCGGCCACGATTTCCGAGGCCGAGGCCGAGCCGGTGTTCACCAGCACCACCATCGGCACCGTTTTGAGGGCCGCCGGCAGCTTGGCCAGCGGATCGACGCCCGGCCTGGCGTAGAAGTCGCGGCGGCCGTAGAAGGTGGCATTCGATTCCGGCAATTGCCCCTTGGTCGAGACGATCACCTCGTTCTGCGGCAGGAAGGCGCTCGACACCCCGATCGCGCTCGGCAGCAGGCCGCCCGGGTCGTTGCGCAGGTCGAGCACCAGGCCCTTGATGTTCGGGTTCTGCGCGTACAGTTCCTTGACCTTGCTCGCCAGCTCATCCACCGTCTCTTCCTGGAACTGGCTGATGCGCAGCCAGGCATAGCCCGGCTCGACCAGCCTGGCCTTGACACTGGCCACGCGGATCTCTTCGCGCTCGACCGGCACCACCCAGGGCGTGTCGGCGCCGCGGCGGGCGATGGTCAGCAGCACCTTGCTGTGCGGCTCGCCGCGCATGCGCGAGATGGCCTCGTCGAGGGTCAGGCCCTTGACCGGCACGTTGTCGATGCGGGTGATCAGGTCGCCGGCCTTGATGCCGGCCTTGAATGCGGGCGTGTCCTCGATCGGCGAGACGATTTTCACGTAGCCGTCTTCCATCGCCACCTCGACGCCGACGCCGACGAATTTCCCTTGCACGGATTCGCGCATTTCCGCGAAGTCCTTCTCGTCGAGGTAGACGGAATGGGGATCGAGCGAGGCGACCATGCCGGCAATCGCATCCGACAGCAGTTTCTTGTCCTGCACCGGTTCGACGTAGTCGCTCTTGATCAGGCCGTAGACGTCGGCCAGCTGGCGCAGCTCGTCCAGCGGCAGCGGTGCTTCGGCGCCAGCCTTCTGCGCCATTGCCGAGAACTGGACCGAGGCCGCCACGCCGGCCACCATGCCGATGCCGACCAGGCCGAGGCTCTTGAGTTTATTGCCCATTGCTATTCCTAACGACTTAGAATTTGACCCAGCCGGCCGGATCGATCGGTTTGCCCAGATGCCTGAGTTCGAAGTATAGACCCGATTCTCCGTTACCGCCGCTGCTGCCCGCGCTGGCAATGACTTCGCCGGCCTTCACCGAATCGCCCACGTGCTTGATCAGGGTTTCGTTGAAACCGTAGATGGACAGGTATTCGCCGCCGTGGTTGACGATGATCATATTGCCCCAGCCGCGCATCCATGCCGCATGCACGACCCGGCCCGGGCCGATCGCGCGCACGTCGGTCCCTTCCGGCGCCTTGATGAACATGCCCTTCCACACCGGGCCGTCGGCGCGCTTGGCGCCGAAACGGGCGGCGATGGTGCCGGAGATCGGCGCCATCAGGCGGCCGCGCAGGTTCTCGAAGGTGCCGCTCGGCAGGTCGGCGGCGAGAGCGGTGTCGGCCGATCTGGCCGGCGGCTTCGTCTCGGCAGGCTGCTCGGCCACCTGCGGTTCTTCTTCCTTGACCGGTGGCGGCGGTTTGTACGGCTTGCCGTGCTTGGCCGCTTCGCGCGCCAGGCGTTCGCGTTCGGCCTGCCGTTCCCTGGCGCGGGCCAGGGCGCGCGCTTTCGCTTCCGCCTGCGCCTTGGCGCGTGCAGCGGCAAGCTCCTGCTGGCGCTTGCGCTCTTTCTCGGCAGCGATTTCCTGTTCGCGGATCAGTTTCGTCAGGCGATCGACCAGGCCGCTCATGCGCTGGGCATCCTGCTCCAGCTTGCTGGCTTCCTTGCGCTGGCTCACCAGCTTGCTAGACAGGTTGGCCACCAGCGAGGCGTGTCTGGCCTTCTCTTTTTCCAGCAGCGCCTTCTGGTCGCGCTGCTCCTGGGCGATTTCTTCGAGTTCGTCCCTGGCGTTCTGGGTCTCGGCCTGGTTGGTCTCGACCGCCGCCAGGTTGGTGCGCAGCGAGCCCAGCAGCTTGGCCTGGGCCTGCGACACATAGGCCATCATCTGCAGGTCGCGGTTGATGCGGTTCGGGTTGTCGCCCGACAGCAGCAGCTTGATGCGGTCTTCATTTCCCGCCACGTATTGTTCGCGCAACAGCTTGGCCAGTTGCTGCTTTTGCAGCGCGATGGTCTGTACCAGGCGCTCCTGCTGGGAGGCAAGCTCCTGCAGCTTGGTATTGGTCGCGGCCTGCTCGCCGGCCAGTTCGCGCAGCGAGCGGTTGGCGTCCGAGATCGCGCTTTCCGACTCGGCCAGCTCGTCGGCCGCGTCGTCCTTTTCGTTCTCGGTGCGGCTGATGTCCTTCTTCAGCGCGTTCAGCTTTTGCTGGATGCCGGCGCGCTGGGCCTCGGCCTGCGCCTTCTGCTTGCTGCGCGCGGTCTGGCGTGGCGCTGCCTCGGCGGCGCCGATCGACAGCGCACAGGCCAGCAGGCCGCACAGCAGCGCGCTGCCGGCGGACTTCAATGCGGGAAATGACAAGGTTACTTCGCTTTCCCTTGGTTGGCCACGGCGGCCATCGCGGCGGCGATCGCATCCTGGTCGCCCAGGTAGTAATGGCGGATCGGCTTCAGGTTCTCGTCCAGCTCATACACCAGCGGGGTGCCGTTCGGGATGTTGAGGCCGACGATGTCGGTGTCGCTGATGTTGTCGAGCATCTTGATCACGGCGCGCAGGCTGTTGCCATGGGCCGAGATCAAGATCTTCTTGCCGGCGCGGATGGCCGGGGCGATTTCCTCGTCCCAGGCCGGCATCACGCGCGCCACGGTGTCCTTCAGGCATTCGGTCAGCGGGATCTGGCCCTTGTCGAGACCGGCGTAACGCGGGTCGGCGAACGAGGTGCGCGGGTCATTGTCTTCCAGCGCCGGCGGCGGGGTGTCGTAGCTGCGGCGCCAGACCAGCACCTGCTCGTCGCCGAACTTGGCGGCGGTCTCGCCCTTGTCCAGGCCCTGCAGGGCGCCGTAGTGGCGCTCGTTCAGGCGCCAGTCGTTCTTGACCGGCAGCCACATCATGTCCATCTCGTCCATGGCCAGCCACAGGGTGCGGATGGCGCGCTTCAGCACCGAGGTATAGGCCAGGTCGAAGGTGAAGCCGGCTTCGCGCAGCAGGCGGCCGGCGGTTTTCGCCTCGTTGACGCCCTTCTCGGTCAGGTCGACGTCGGTCCAGCCGGTGAAGCGGTTTTCGAGGTTCCAGGTGGACTCGCCGTGGCGCATGAATACGATTTTGTACATAAGCTCTTCGGATCGGATAAAAGTGAGAAGGAATACGGATTCAGCTTCTATTTTATAATGCGACGATTCAATTCAGTTCAACCGACGGAAACTTCGTGAAATTCATCCTAGACCATATCTTTGTTGTAGCGATCGCCGTGATTTCCGGAGGCGCCCTGCTGTGGCCGGCGCTGGCTCCGCGCGGCCGCCGCGCTTCCCCGCTCCAGGCGACCCAGATGATGAACCGCGGCAAAGGCACCGCCGTGGTCGACGTCCGCAGCAACGAGGAGTTTGCCGCAGGGCACCTGCGCGACGCAAAACACATTCCGCTGGCAGACTTGGGCAATCGCATTGGCGAATTCGACAAGTCGAAAACCAAGACCGTGATCGTGGTGTGCCAGAGCGGCGCGCGCGCCGACAAGGCGGTGCGCCAGTTCCAGGCGGCCGGCTTCGAAGACGTCTACGCACTGGAAGGCGGTCTTGCAGCCTGGACGGCTGCCGGCCTGCCCGTGACCAAATAATCGTACGAAAGGATTACTGATGACTGCCCATGTCGTTCTCTACCACACCGCAAGCTGCCCCTACTGCGTGCGCGCCGAGCGCCTGCTAGAAGCCAAGGGCGTGACCGACATCGAGCGCATCCGCGTCGACCTCGACCCGGAACAGCGCGCGATCATGATGCAGCGCACCGGCCGCCGCACCGTGCCGCAGATCTACGTGGGCGAGACCCACGTCGGCGGCTTCGACGACCTGTACGCGCTCGACCAGCAAGGCCGCCTGGACCCGCTGCTGCAGGGCGGCGCGGCCTGATCGCAGGCTTAAAAGCCACGTAAACGCCAGTAAACTGCAGGGTCGTCGGCAATGCTATTGCAACCGAATTGGTTTTGATACAATTGCCGACGCCTTGATATTCAAGCATGCGGCAGCCTTTGCTGTCCCTTACATACAAACTGAAAGCGTTCCATGGCTGACGAAAATCTGCAACCCGTGTTCCAAATCCAGCGTATCTACCTGAAAGATATGTCGCTGGAACAACCGAATTCCCCGGCAGTCTTCCTCGAGCAGGAAGCCCCGACCATCGAGGTCTCGCTGGACGTCGGCGCCGAAGGTATCGCCGATGGCATCTACGAATCGACCGTGACCATCACCGTGACCGCCAAGGTCAAGGACAAGGTCGCTTTCCTGGTCGAAGGCAAGCAGGGCGGCATCTTCGAAGCCCGCAACATCCCGGCTGACCAGATGGATCCGCTGCTCGGCATCGGCTGCCCGAACATCATCTACCCGTACCTGCGCGCGAACATCGCCGACCTGATCACCCGTGCCGGCTTCCCGCCTGTGCACCTGGCCGAGATCAACTTCGAAGTGTTCTACCAGCAGCGTCGCCAGGCACTGGCCGAGCAGGCTGCCACCGCCGGCACCCCGGCAGGTAACCAGTAATTTGTTGTCCCGGGCGTTCCGGCCGCTCCTTTCGCGGGCAGGCCGGAACGCCTTGCCGTTCTCTTTTCCGCCTTTTGGCGCGTGTTGCGCTGTTGTTCCCCCCAAAGGCCTGTCATGCTCTCCGCCCCACTTCGGCTACGTCTGATCGCAGGCAGCATCCTGATGCTGGCTTCCTGCACGGCCTTCGCATTCGATTTCAAGACCGTGGGCCCGCGTTCCGTGATCCTGTACGACGCCCCGTCCGCCAAGGGCGGCAAGCTGTACATCGCCCCGAGCGGCATGCCGGTCGAGGTCATGCTCAGCTATGGCGAATGGGTCAAGGTGCGCGACGCCAGCGGCGACCTGGCCTGGACCGAAGCGCGCGGCCTGTCCGCCAGGCGCAACGTGATCGTGCGCGTGGCCGGGGCCAGGGTGCGCGCCGCACCGGAAGAGAATGCCGCCGTCCTGATGACGGCCGATAAGAACGTCCTGCTCGAACTGATCGATCCCGAAGCCGGCCCGTGGGTGCGTGTGCGCCACCGCGACGGCATCAGCGGCTACGTCAAGGCCGCCGACGTCTGGGGCATTTAAGCCCCGCATCTCAGCTCGCTCCTCCATGCCCGATACCAAACAACACCAACCCATCACTGTCCTCGGCGCCGGCGCCTGGGGCACGGCGGTCGCGATCGCACTGGCCGCCCGCCACGACGTCCTGCTGTGGGGCCGCAACCCCGAGCAGATGGCCGCCACCGAAGCGGCGCGCGACAATGTTTCTTACCTGCCCGGCCATCCGCTGCCTTCGTCCTTGCGCGTCACGGCCGATTTCGAGGCCGCCCTCGCCCACGTCACCGGCGCTGCGCCCGGCGCCACGCCGCTGCTGATCGCGGCTAGCCCGGTGGCCGGCCTGCGCCCGCTGTTGCAGCAGCTGAAGGGACGCGCCATCCCGAACATCGTCTGGCTGTGCAAAGGTTTTGAATACGAGACCGGCCTGCTGCCGCACCAGGTGGTGCGCGAGGTGCTGGGTGACTCGGTGCCCGGCGCAGCCCTGTCCGGCCCCTCCTTCGCCCAGGAAGTGGCGCGCGGCCTGCCCTGCGGCCTGACCGTGGCGTCCGCCGACGCCGAATTGCGCGAGCGCGTGGTCTCTCTGGTGCACGGCGGCAGCGTGCGCGTCTATGCCTGCGACGACATGGTCGGCGTGGAAGTCGGCGGCGCCGTCAAGAATATCCTGGCCATCGCCACCGGCGCGGCCGACGGCCTCGGCCTGGGCCTGAATGCGCGCGCGGCCCTGATCACGCGCGGCCTGGCCGAAATCACCCGCCTCGGCGTCACGCTCGGCGCCCAGGCCAGCACCTTCATGGGGCTGACCGGGATGGGCGACCTGATCCTGACCTGCACCGGCGACCTGTCGCGCAACCGCCGCGTCGGCCTGGCGCTGGCCCAGGGCAAGCAGCTCGACACCATCGTCCGCGAACTCGGCCACGTGGCCGAGGGGGTCCCCTGCGCAAAGGCGGTGCGCGAACTGGCGGCGAAACTCGGCGTGGACATGCCGATCACGAATGCCGTGGCCGGCGTGCTGTTCGACGGGGCGTCGGTGCAGGAGACCGTGGATCGTTTATTGGCGCGCGATCCGCGTAATGAACTAGCTTAACCGCTCGACTCGCGGCGCGTCGGACCGCCGCCGTTGTCGCCCGGGCGCAGCAGGATGGTCAGCAGCGCCACCGCGTCCTGGTTGGCGCGCACCGCATGCGGTTCGCCGCCGGCCAGGTAGACCAGCTCGTTCGGGCGCAGGATGGTGGTGCGGCCGTGGGCCTCGAAGGCGATTTCCCCCTCCAGGCAGAGCAGGGTCATTTCCCCCTCGACCCAGTGTTCGGGCATCGGCTTTTCCTTCGGCAGCACCAGCCGGATCAGCTCCATGTGGTCGGTCTTGATCAGTGCGATCGATGTGAAGTTCGCGATGTCGTCCTCACCGCGCTCGAGCGCGATGCATTCGCCGGATCTCGCATGCTGCAAGGCCATGGTGGTTCTCCTTTACGCTGTCTCTTCGAATACCTGCGGCACCCCGCGCAGCCAGTTCACCAGCGCGGTGGCGTCCTTGAATCCTTGCGCGAGCTGGGGCACCAGCTTTTCCGGGGCGTTGATGTCGAGCTTCACCTCGGTCCAGACAAAATAGCTCTTGAGCTTCAGATACTCGACCAGCGGATGGTCCGGGTCGAGGCCCTTTGGCGGACGCTGCAGTTTGTCTTCGGCCGTCAGGTCGCCATAGGTCTCGCGCAGATGTTTATTCTTCAACATTTTGGCGAAGCCTGTCGCATCGTTGACCACGTGTTCGCGGATCGCTTTCAGGCGCGCCGCCGGCGGCAGGTATTCACCGGCGCCGAAATGCAGGGTGCCGTTGGCCTCGATGTGGAAGTAGTAGGTCGGGCCGCCGGCCGCGCTGGGACGGCGCTTGTCGCCCGGCGCGATGCCCGCCGAAAAATGCGTTTTATAGGGCGTCTTGTCGTGCGAGAAGCGGGTGTCGCGCTGGAAGCGGAACGCCGCTTTCTTCGGATCGCAAGCCGCCACCTGGCGGTCGAACTGCGACACTGCCTTGATCAGTTCCGCCAGCGTTTCCAGGAATTCGGTGCGCAGGATGTCGTAGCGGGGCTTGTTCCAGAGGAACCAGGGGCGGGTGTTGTTGTCTTTGAGTTCGGTGAGGAATTGCGTCAGGTCGCGCAGATGCATAAGTTTTTCTTATTCATTAAAGTAAAATCAGGGAGCCTGGCGTGGGCGGCGGCCGACCGTGACGGCCAGGGTCGCCTGGCGGTTCTTGCGCATGACCGTCATGGTCGATTTGCCGCCAGGCGCCAGCTCGGCGATCAGGTTGAGCATGTCGTTGGTGCTGGAGACTTTCTTGCCATCCACCGACAACAGAATATCACCCGGGCGCATGCCGGCGCGGTCGGCCGGACCGCCACGCACCACGCCGGCGATGATGGCGCCGCTGTCGCGCGCGAGGCCGAAGCTGTCGGCCAGTTCCGGCGTGATGTCCTGGGATTCGATGCCGATCCAGCCACGCACCACCTGGCCGTTCTTGATGATGGAATCGAGCACCGTCTTCGCCGTCGAGACGGGAATCGCGAAGCCGATGCCGACCGAGCCGCCGGTCTGCGAATAAATCGCGGAATTTATGCCGAGCAGGTTGCCGCGGGTATCGACCAGGGCGCCGCCCGAGTTGCCGAAGTTGATCGCGGCGTCGGTCTGGATGAAATTTTCGAAATGGTTGATGTGCAGGTTGTTGCGGCCCAGGGCGGAGATGATGCCGAGGGTAACGGTCTGGCCCACCCCGAACGGGTTGCCGATCGCCAGCACGACATCGCCGACCCGCGCTTCATTGGGGTCGCCCAGCACGATCACCGGCAGCTTATCGGTCTTGATGCGGATAACGGCCAGGTCCGTCTCCGGATCGGTGCCGACGATGCTGGCGGCGGCTTTCCGGCCGTCGGCCAGGCCGACTTCGATCTCGTCGGCGCCCTCGACCACGTGGAAATTGGTCAGGATGTAGCCGTCGGCGCTGACGATCACGCCCGAGCCCAGGCTGGCCATCTGTTCCTGCGGCGGCAGCTTGTCGCCGAAGAAGCGCTTGAAGAACGGATCCTTCAGCAGCGGATGGGTGTCGCGCAGGGCTTTACTCGTCAGGATGTTGACGACCGCCGGCATGGCCCGGCCGGCCGCCTCGCGGTAGCTGCCCGGTGTCGGCATCCCCGCCGGGCCGCCGCCCGGCGCCTGCAGCACCGGCACCGCGCGTCCCGGCCCGCCAATGCCGACCTGGACCGGCTCCCGGCTCGATGGCAGCGAGCTTATCCATTCCGGGCGCAGGGCCGCGATCGCGGCATAGACGCCAAGGGCGATCGTGACGGTCTGCGCGAACAGGAGCCAGAAGCGCCGCATGGCCGGAACTTATCTGCCCTTCAGCGAGTCGCGGATCTCGCGCAGCAGCAGGATTTCTTCCGCGGTGGCGGCCGCGGCCACCTCTTCTTCCCTGGTCACGAAGGTCGCCCGCATCCGGTTCATGACACGCACCATCTGGAAGATGATGAAGGCCAGAATGATGAAGTTCAGCAGGATGGTGAGGAAATTACCGTAGGCCAGCACCGCGCCGGCCTTCTTCGCTTCGGCCAGCGGCAGGCCATAGGCTTGTCCGTTCAAGGGCAGGTAATAACTGGCGAAGTCGAGGCCGCCGAAGAGCTTGCCGATCGGCGGCATGATCACGTCCTGCACCAGCGAATCGACGATCTTCCCGAAGGCCCCGCCGATGATCACGCCGACGGCCAGGTCGACGACATTGCCCTTCATTGCGAACTGCCTGAACTCCTGCATCATGCCCATTTGCGCCTCCGTTGAAGTTTTCGACATACCCCCGGCGATCATACCTGAAAGCCGGGCCGTTTCTGGCGCGAGAGAGTTCCGATGCCCCAGTACGGGGAAGCGGAAAATGCGCATTTGGAAGGCATCATGACCCAAAGAACATTTTTTCTTTAATTTGCAAAACTGTTCACATATAATCGACTGTTGCAAAAAAGGTTTTTACCTGATTGCAATCTATTGCATTGCAGCATTTCGCATTTGACGAATGGAGTTGGTATGAGTGAAGAGAAGCAGGTCGATTCCGGCCGGCGAAACTTGCTCGTGGCTACATGCGCGGCGGGTGGCGTTGTCGGTGTTTCAACGGCCGGAGTCCTGGTAAGTACTTTCCAGCCTTCGGAACGAGCAAAGGCGGCGGGCGCGCCGGTCGAGGTGGATATCTCCGACGTCAAGCCTGGCGAACTGAAAGTGGTGGAATGGCGCGGCAAGCCGGTCTGGATCCTGCGCCGCACGCCGGAAATGCTGGCGAGCCTGAAGAAAAACGATGCTTTAGTCGCAGATCCGAACTCCGACAAGCCGTATCAGATGGATACGCCAGGCTATGCCAAGAACGAGACCCGTTCGCGCGCCGAGCACAAAGAAGTGCTGGTGGCGGTGGGCATCTGTTCGCACCTGGGCTGCTCGCCCTCTTCACGCTTTGCCGAAGGCCCGCAGCCGAACCTGCCGGACGACTGGCATGGCGGCTTCCTCTGCCCTTGCCACGGCTCGACCTTCGACCTGGCCGGCCGCGTCTTCAAGAACAAGCCGGCGCCGGCCAACCTCGACGTCCCGCCGTACATGTACCTGGCCGATAACAAGATCGTGATCGGCAAAGACGAGAAAGGCGAGGCATAAGATGGGCGCAGCGTTCAAGGAAACCAAACTCCCGGCGGATGCCCCGAAGAGCCAGAAAGCCCTGGCCTGGATCGACGACCGCTTCCCGCTGACCAAGCTGTGGAACGACCAATGGGGCAAGTACTACGCCCCGAAGAACTTCAACGTCTGGTACATCTTCGGCTCGCTGGCCATGCTGATCCTGGTGCTGCAGATCGTCACCGGCATCTTCCTGACCATGCACTACAAGCCGGACGCCGCCCTGGCCTTCGGTTCGGTCGAATACATCATGCGTGAAGTCCCGTGGGGCTGGCTGGTGCGCTACATGCACTCGACCGGCGCCTCGATGTTCTTCATCGTGGTCTACCTGCACATGACCCGCGCCCTGCTCTACGGTTCCTACCGCAAGCCGCGCGAACTGATCTGGCTGTTCGGCTTCGCCACCTTCCTGTGCCTGATGGCGGAAGCCTTCTTCGGCTACCTGCTGCCCTGGGGCCAGATGTCGTACTGGGGCGCCCAGGTGATCGTCAACCTGTTCAGCGCGATCCCGGTCATCGGCCCGGACCTGTCGCTGTGGATCCGCGGCGACTACGTGGTGTCGGACGCGACCCTGAACCGCTTCTTCGCCTTCCACGTGATCGCGATTCCGCTGGTCCTGCTGGGCCTGGTGGCCGCCCACCTGATCGCGCTGCACGAAGTCGGCTCGAACAACCCGGACGGCATCGAGGTCAAGGAAAACGTCGGCCCGGACGGTCATGGCGTCGACATGATCCCGTCGCATCCCTACTACACCACCAAGGACTTGTTCGGCGTGTCGGTGTTCCTGTTCATCTACAGCGCGGTGATCTTCTTCGCGCCCGAGATGGGCGGCTACTTCCTGGAGTACAACAACTTCATCCCGGCCGATTCGATGAAGACCCCGCCGCACATCGCGCCGACCTGGTACTTCACGCCTTTCTACTCGGTCCTGCGCGCCACCACCTCCGACTTCATGTGGGTCGTGATGGCCGGCGTGGCGGCCTACGTCGTGTTCATCTGGCTGCGTTCGCGCCTGTCGTACAAGACCAAGGTCGCCATCACCGCGATCGCCGTGGTGCTGGAAATCGGCATGCTGTTCCTTGATGCGAAAGTCTGGGGCGTGGTGCTGTTCGGCTCCTCCGTCGTGATCCTGGCCCTGCTGCCGTGGCTGGACCACTCGCCGGTGAAGTCGATCCGCTACCGCCCGAGCTGGCACAAGTACGTGTACATCGTGTTCGGCATCTGCTTCGTCGCGCTGGGCTACCTCGGCACCCAGCTGCCGACCCCGGCCTACACGCTGATCGCACAGGCTTGCACGCTGATCTACTTCAGCTTCTTCCTGCTGATGCCGTGGTGGAGTGCGTCGGGCCGCTTCAAGCCCGTGCCGAATCGCGTGACGTTCACCCCGCACTGATCGCCAAGGAATAGGACAACCATGAAATTATCGAAGAAGATACTCGCGGTCCTTGCCTTGCTGCCGGGACTGGTCTTTGCGAACGAAGGCACTTTCCCGCTGGATCACGCGCCGGAACGCAACGACGTCGCCTCGCTGCAGAATGGCGCCAAACTGTTCGTGAACTACTGCCTGAACTGCCATTCGGCGTCGGCAATGCGCTACAATCGCCTGAGGGATCTGGGCCTGTCTGAAGACCAGATCAGGAACAATCTGCTGTTCTCCGGCGAGAAGGTGGGCGACATGATGACCATCGCGATGCGCCCTGCGGACGCGAAAGCCTGGTTCGGCGCAGTGCCGCCGGACCTGTCGGTGATCACGCGCGCCCGCGCATCCGGCGCCGGTTCGGGTGCGGACTACCTGTATACCTATCTGCGTACTTTCTACAAGGACGATACCCGCCCGACCGGCTGGAACAACATGGTGGTGCCGAACGTGGCCATGCCGCATGTGCTGTGGCAGCTGCAGGGCGTGCGCACCGTGAAGATGGTCGAGGAAGACGATCCGCACGAGCACGGCAAGAAGGTGCACAAGTTCGCCGGTTTCGAGCAGGTCGGCAAAGGCCAGCTCACGCAGCAGGAGTTCGATACCCAGGTGGCCGATCTGGTCGCCTACATGAACTGGATGGCGGAGCCGGCGCAGGATCTGCGCAAGCGCCTTGGTGCAATCGTGTTGCTGTTCCTTGCTTGTTTCGCTTTCCTTGCGTGGCGTTTGAACGCTTCTTATTGGAAAGACGTAAAGTGATTTGATTGCCCGGTTATAATGCGGGCAATTATTATCCTGGGGTGAGCCGCATGGCGCTTCACCCCTTTGTTTCTTGAAGGAACTATAAACCATGATGGTTCTCTACTCCGGCACCACGTGCCCGTTCTCCCAGCGCTGCCGTCTGGTCCTGTTCGAAAAGGGCATGGACTTCGAAGTGCGCGACGTGGACCTGTTCAACAAGCCCGAGGACATCTCGACGATGAACCCGTACGGCCAGGTGCCGATCCTAGTCGAGCGCGAGCTGATCCTGTACGAATCGAACATCATCAACGAGTACATCGACGAGCGCTTCCCGCATCCGCAGCTGATGCCGGCCGATCCGCTGATGCGCGCGCGTGCCCGCCTGATGCTGTTCAACTTCGAAAAAGAGCTGTTCGTGCACGTGAACACGCTCGAGAACGAGCGCAACAAGGTTGGCGACAAGAGCCACGACAAGGCCCGCGCCGAAATCCGCGACCGCCTGACCACCCTGGCTCCGCTGTTCTTGAAGAACAAGTACATGCTGGGTGACGAGTTCTCGATGCTGGACGTCGCCATCGCCCCGCTGCTGTGGCGCCTCGATCACTACGGCATCGAACTGTCGAAGACCGCCGCCCCGCTGATGAAGTACGCCGAGCGCATCTTCTCCCGCCCGGCCTACATCGAAGCGCTGACGCCTTCGGAAAAGGTCATGCGCCGCTAAGCTGCACCGTTGCACGCCAGTCGTTCGACGCCCTCCGGCGAATCGGATTACACTGGCGTGTAACAACTTGTAAGCAATCTGATCCTGAACATGCCAGACATTTCAACGAAGCCATATCTCCTCCGCGCCATCTACGAATGGTGCACGGACAGTGGCTACACGCCTTACTTGGCGGTCAAGGTCGACGCCGCCACCACGGTTCCGATGGAATACGTGAAGAAGGGCGAGATCATCCTCAACATCAGCTACGGCGCAACTTCCGGGCTGAAGATGGACAACGACGCCATCACCTTCCGCGCCCGCTTCAACGGCGTCTCGCGCGAGCTCTACATTCCCGTGCAGAACGTGCTGGCGATCTACGCCAACGAGAATGGCCAGGGCATGGCTTTCGATGTGAGCACCACGGCTGCCGATATGGCGCCGCCTGCTGCTTCTCCTTCTGCTCCCGAGGCCGTTCCAGCTTCGCCCGCTCCTGCAGGGCTGTCCGCTGTACCGGGCAAGACTTCGAGTGTGCCGACTGCCGAGGTGTCGCATCTACCCGACGGCGACAATGAGCCACCGAAAAAAGGTGGCCGCCCGACGTTGACCAGGATCAAATAAGGGTATAATTCTGGCCACATTGCCGGCTTAGCTCATCAGGTAGAGCAGTTGATTTGTAATCATCAGGTGGCGGGTTCGAGTCCTGCAGCCGGCACCAATAAATTCAAGCACTTAGCCCAGCCTTCATGGTTGGGCTTTTTGCTTTCTGGGGTTCATGTAACCGCTGTGTAACCCAGCTTTGCAATTTCTCGATTCTATTGCAGCAAGCAACGGGTCCATGGTCCATATGGTCAGGTCCGGCCAAGCCAGGTCCGAACAGAAAGTTTTATAATCCGTGAACAACATCCTGCCGCGTTAGCGCCGAAGGCCAAGGCTGGCCTTCATAAATCATTCACTTATGAAATTTGACCTAAGCACCATAGCTGACCTAGCGGCTTTTTCCGAGACGGTGTCTCTAGAATGTAAGTTAGCGCAGGGCGAGGATGGAAAAGGAGCGGTACCAAAAGATTTTTGGCGCACCTACTCAGCCATGGCGAACACACAAGGTGGCATCGTCTTGCTTGGCATTCGAGAACAGGCGGGCAAGTTCTCCATAGCTGGTATCGAGGACATTGATCGGGTGCGTCGCGACCTCTTTAACAACCTCAATAACCAAAGCAAGGTCAGCACGAACCTGCTGCTTGATTCTGATGTGGAAGAGGTGTCCTTAGAAGGCAAAAAGGTTCTCGCTGTCCACATCCCCCAGGCACCACGTAAGAGGATGCCAGTGTTCCTTAACGGACAGCCGTTAGGTAATACTTGGCGTCGGCTCAATGATGGTGATCGCCTTTGCGATGAGGAAACTGTCAAGCGGATGCTGGCGGAGCAAATCGAGGATGTACGTGATCGACGCGTATTACCACATTACGGTTTAGCTGATCTCGATCAGGAGAGCGTACGCATCTATCGCCAGATGCTCAAGGATGAGTCGCCAGCCCACCCGTGGTTGGAGCTTACGGATGCCGACTTCCTCCGGCAAATCGGGGCTTGGCGACGTGACAGAGAGAGCGGGGATGAGGGCTTGACCTTAGCTGGGCTGCTGATGTTCGGCAAGTGGAGTTCAATTCAAGAGGCAGTTCCTCATTACTTCGTTGACTATCAAGAGCGACCGGAAGCTCGTACTGAACGTCGTTGGGTAGACCGTCTAGTGCCAGACGGCACTTGGTCAGGGAACGTTTTCGACTTTTATCGTAGGGTGTATCGTAAGCTCGTAACTGACTTGAAAGTCCCGTTTGCGCTTAAGGATGGCCAACGTCAGGACGATACTCCAGTTCACGAAGCTTTGCGGGAAGCTCTTGTGAACGCACTTGTGCATGCAGATTACACAGGCCGCGTGTCAGTACTTATCGTTAAGCGTCCAGATATGTTTGGCTTTCGCAATCCTGGATGCTTACGGCTACCGCTAGAGCAAGTTCTGCAAGGCGGAGAAAGCGACTGTCGTAACCGTCTAATGCACCAGATGTTTCTCATGATCGGACTGGGAGAGCGCGCGGGATCAGGAATGCCAAAGATCCTAAGCGGCTGGCGTAGCCAACATTGGCGTCAACCGTTGTTGAGAGAAAAGAACGAGCCAGATCAAACGCTGTTAGAGCTGCACATGCTTGATTTGTTACCAGATGCAGTAGTGCAACAACTTCGGGCACGCTTTGGAGAGACGTTTGATACTCTTGATCACGGTGAGCGCCTGATTATGGCAACAGCTTCGATCGAACAGGTAGTTAACCATGCTCGCCTTATCGAAATACTGGACCTTCATCCACATGACCTAAGTATGAAGCTTGCACGTCTTGAAAGAGACGGGTTACTGCAATCATCAGGGCAGTCGCGCGGTAAGGTGTACTACTTACAGGGCGAACGCCCCCTATCTCCGGAGGACGTCTTCCCTGCTTCGAGTACGGATACCTTCAGCCTTCCAGGCGTTATTGAGTTTACCTCCGGAGGTAAGACAGTAAGGTTCGTACCTAACGTCCCCAGCTCCGTACATAGCATTACTAGCTCCGTACATAACGACGCACTAGACCGAGATAGCGATGGTTGCCTGCTTGCCCAGCGTCTAGACGCTCCTGTAGTAGACGACTTGCAGGCAATAAGTGCTGACCTAAAGGAAGAGCTGGAACAGCGAGCAGCACTGCCCAGGAGCAAACCTCGCTTGAACCCGGCTGAGATGGAACCAGTCATCCTCTCTGTGTGTCGTGGACGTTACATCCGGCTCAATGTGCTAGCAGAACTCCTGAACAGGAACCCCGATGCCCTACGTCGGCAATACATGGATAAACTTGTAAAGAGTCAGCAAATGCTACGCGCATTCCCTACTAAGCCTAACCATGAAATGCAGTCTTACCGGACGAAAGATTAGCCCACGCCTTAGATATCCGAACCAATGTTGCAATTGATTGCAAGGGTGATCCAATCAATTGCAACCCAACTACGTCGCAGCCCTGCTAACTGCATGGGCCTTAGACCAACAGTGATGTGAAAAAGCCCTTTACTTTGTCGAAGAGAGTGGTCGCGATTGGCTACATGTACAGCGTGGCACACCTTTAGCAATCTTATGGGCGGTGCTCCTTCCATGGGGCCGCTGACAGCATGTAAACAAGGCCCACCCACTGTATGCTTCGCCGTCTGGCTTCAGCTTGAGCGCTCCCATCGGTTTTAAAAAGGCCCCGCCAAGCTGGGGCCGGGCAGAAGCTAATCATTGAGACATGCTGGTTTTGCCTGTAAGACATTCAACTCTCTAGGCACTACTCAACTGATGCACTGCGGTGCTTGACTGCAGCGTTTTAATTACGAACGAACGAGAACACCGACAACACATGCCGATTAAGAAGTCTTGATGTTGCCCCGCTATTCCCGGACACAGCCTGATGCTTAGTTAGCGTCAGTTTTCAGAGCCTGACG